>NZ_JBQFWR010000003.1:0-419030 GCF_056540425.1 Ruegeria sp. AN6 | reverse complement strand
ATAGATTACTCATGTTATACCCCTGAAACTCAGGGGCTTGAATCATGCAGCCGAGATGACGGCAACCAAATTAATGGGTCCAGAACCTAGGTCGAAAACTCGGGATAAAGGGGTATCTTGATGGAATCGAACGCGCCCAGTGCCTCAGATATTCTCAAAAACTACCACCATCAAAGGCATTTTTTGCAAATCGTTCATATGCCAGCATTTGATCCGCCGGTGCGTACATTTCTGTATATGAAAAATCATAAATGCGCCTGTTCAACGGTTATTGCCACTTTGCTGCACAGGTTGAATGCGCAGGCCGGTGGTTCAATGCAGATTGATATGAAAAGCATACACAACCCGCCGAAATCGCTGATCAAGACTGGAAGGAAGGCGTTGGATGTCCCGTCAGCAATTGAAGCGCTAGAAGAAAGAACGCGGTTTTGCTTCTCGGTCGTTCGTCACCCGACTGCGCGCACGCTCAGTGCTTTTTTTGGGTATCTGTTAAAAACCCCAGGTCAAAAAGAGAAGTTTCTGCGGCATGTTGGTAGAGAACCAGATGGCGATCTCGGATTGTCAGACTTTCTCGACATCATTGCGCATGACGAAACTGCACGTGACTTGAACCGTCACTGGCGTCCGCAACGCAAAGAAATCAGTTTTGATTTCATCGATTTCGATTTTATTGGTCGCGTTGACGATCTGAATACGGCGGTGGAGCATATCTCTTATGAGATTTTTGGAAACCAAACTGAGATGCAGGATACCCGCAGCTCATTAGGACACTCTTCTTCCAAAGACGCCATACAGAGCTTGACGAGAACTGATCATATGAACCTTGAATCCGCGTTCTCGATGGATTTTGAGATGTTCGAAAACGTAAAAACACGGTTTAGCTGACGCTGAGCGATATTGGCCGTTTGATCCAAGTTCGCTGTAAAAAGTGATATTTAACGAACTCGAAGCTTCTACGAAAATCCATGAACCGTTTTTTTGGAATCAAGACTTATCTGGAGACAATGCAAGAGTTTGACTGGAGGCGTTGTACCAAAGTTTGGAGACTGCACGTTGGCTAAAAACCTACCGCCGTGTGTTTCGACGGATATTGGCAAAGCGAAACCCGCAGTAAAATAACCAGTTGCACTCCTCGGTGCTGTTAATTGCTCAAAGTGGGGCCTCATGTGGATCGATACCATGCTTCTCGCACAATCGATGCAGAAAGCACCCTTCGGGTATTTTCCCACCAAAATTGCGCCTGATCACCGCTCTTAGATTGGTAGAGTATAGATGAATCGAAAGAGCCCTTTTAGGAATCTCGATTTCTGATCGGGTCAATAAGATGTCTCTGTGACGCGCTTTAACGGGATATAATACGTCGCTTCTGGAAGCATGTATTGCTTCACCAGTTTCCCCCAAAAAGTACTGCAAGGCCCGAGGACCATATGTTCCCCAAGGGAAAAACTCAGGCTGAATAGGAAGATTCTTCTCCAGGTGTCTCCGACGAGTCGGCTGGTCCCACCAAGGAGGGAATTCATTATCGTTTGCTGAGAATTCCAGCATCTTTTTGAGGGTATTACTGTCTTTTGGCAGCGCAAGCACGCCATTTAGAATGTTTGAGCCTACCCTTCCAAACAGATAGCCATTCGTGGTTATTAGGGGTTTTAGCGCGTAAGCGTCTGTATCTGCCCAAATAAAGTTGGTTTTCTCGAGAAGATGTAGTCGAAAAATGTCGGAATGTAGTGCTGGACTTCGCCGGACAAAACCGTTTCCAACTCTTTGAAGCAGAATTCGCTCTGGATCGTATACGCTTCGGGCGTCGGCTTGCGTGACATACGAAGGTAAATTTTCGATTGGGCTATACGAAAATAATGTGACCCGTTGACTAATATCATCAAATGATTTGAGGCAAAGAAGGTCTAAAAAGCTCAGGCGTTTGCCAATCCATAGCGACGCCACCTGACTGCGTTCCATAAAAAACCTCTAAAGTAGTTCTGCGTATGACATACATGAAGCATGTTGACAACGGATTTGAATGGGCACCGTTTGAAGATATGATATCGATGTAGGATTTGACTAACTAAGTGTGAATTAGAGATATCCTGAGCGCTTTGGCTTGATCCGATGTCCAATCATCAAAAAATCGCGGCAATCAACTAATTTTCTCAATTTACCATAGTGTTGTACGCCCTTCTGCTGCCTGAATAACCCAAGGACGCAGACCGCGTCCGCTATGAGCCTATTTTACGGGTTTATGAGCTGCGCGATCGGAATGTCACTGAAACAGCCCTGTGCCTGAAAATGCACTTCCGTACGTTGCAGTGGATATTGGTGAAGCGCGATCCTCGATGACAATTTCAAGTTTGTAAAAAATTTTTCCAGAAGATTGGTATCATATACCAACTGAGTTGAACTGTTGATATTCTGTAAACAAAATTAACGCAATGTGAACAATGTGTTCAAATCGTGTTTAGATTCTCTGTGACATCATCGCGGTGTTGTAGTTGCAACAATGCCGTCAAGTAAGAGGCAGGTCAGGCAAACCGTTCAGAGGACCAAGCGATATGAAACCGGACATGAGACCAAACCCTTCGCAGAAAGCAATCGAGAAGCTCTTCGAATTAGGCATCGATTTTCCCGAAGTGGGACCACCTGAAGATGCCGGTATGCCCGAGCTTCCTGAGCATGTGTTCCCCATTGAAGCGCCGGATTTGCCGAATCTTACTCTTCCTGAGGAAGCAATGGCTGATATTGAGATTCCTGCAGCCATTTTGCCAACAGATATCTTCGACTTAGGCTAAGTGGTCGATCGAGGCTGCAGACTTTGGTAAAGGGTGTATGTTTGTCCGCCGAAGGTGATGTCATCCGGCGGGCAATAGAGCGATTCTAGATCTGTAACGATAATTACCAATGCCTTCGGAATGATCTTTGCGTAATTGAGCCAGCGGTCAAAACCGGCCCCAAATCCCCAACCGGCGCATTACTGGATCGCCCACCGAGATCTATGGTTTCAAATTCGGAGACCTTGTAGTCTTCGGTGCCTCAATTCGAGAACTGATTTATTCGAGTAAGTTACCCGATCACTCAGGCTATGTTGGAAATTTCCGATCTTTACGCCGCTTTAAAAATCAAAGTGTGGGATGTTGTGATCGCTCCGGAATACGCTGCGCATAAACCTTGAGGCAATGTGAGTGAGCGTGGGAGACATTGGGAATTGCCAGCAACGCGTCCATTTTCGCTTGCAGCCTGTCACCCATCGCCAGCATTCTGTCATCCACGATACTGTTTTGATTGTATTTCTTCCAATACTGTTCGCGAAACCGGCTGT
This sequence comes from Ruegeria sp. AN6, assembly GCF_056540425.1. Lineage (NCBI taxonomy): Bacteria > Pseudomonadati > Pseudomonadota > Alphaproteobacteria > Rhodobacterales > Roseobacteraceae > Ruegeria > Ruegeria sp. AN6. The sequence continues at coordinate 415,720 of NZ_JBQFWR010000003.1, read as the reverse complement.
GCCGGTCAGGTGCATCAATTGGTTTAGTGCCCTGACCCCGTAGGCGCTTTAGCTCGAAACTGTCGCGTGTTTTCACCGGGTAGTGAAAAACGGCCGCCCAATCGTGCGAGACAAGATGTTCGGGTGCCGCTCCGAACGCGTGTCGCCGACGCACGCCAGAGCGATAAATATCGTCATGCATGGGATGCCCGGATGCATTGACGAATTGCCCCCTGTCTTGCTGAAACCCTTTAAATAAATGGGGTCGATGAATACCGAACCCGCGTATCTTTTCGGAGGTCTGAAACAGCGTCTTATAGCGTTGATGCAGGCGATGGTCATTCTCGGCGCGCCTCAGAAAGCGCTGGGTGATCAGTCCGGGCTCCCAGGTCGCATGATGCCCGTCTCCGAAGATCAGCCAGTTCACCGCGATACCTTCCGCTTTTCCATGACAGCGATTGATCAGATCTGAGACTTGATTGTTAGGACCTGAACAGTAGAGGAATTCGTCACTATCGAGCCACATCAACCAATCGGCATAAATGAGCGATGGATGCAAATAGGCTTTTTCAGCGGCCTCATGTTGGGGGATATCGCTCGGTTTCAGATCTTGTAAAACATGAGAAATAACCCCGTTTTTATCAAGCACATCAAGCAGTTCGGTCGTACCGTCGGTTGAATCATTGCTGTAGATCAGGATCGGATCGAACCCGACCAGCAGATGATAAGCGACCCACTCAAGAATAAAGGGCCCTTCATTCTTTGCACAGGAAAACAACCCAACATTCATGCCGGTTCGACCCTAGGCTTGTTTATGGTCGGTGATCCTTGATGCACAGCTTACCTTCTGAAGATGATATTGCGCTGGGTTTGAAAGGAATTTTCATATCCACGAGCTGCCAGAGCAGCAAACAGGCTTTTCGCACCTGTACCGAGATTGACAGTTTCCAGTTGTAAATAGCACGGGAGCGCGTCGTCGTCGGCAGCCGCAAGGAAGGGCGTGAGGATGCGCGGCTCGTGCCCTTCAACATCCAGCTTGATGAAGTCCGCTCCGTATAGATGTTTTAGCTCTAACAGTGTTCGGGTTTGCACTTGAATGAGTTGGTATTTTGAATTGTCCACGCATGCCATGTCATTCGTCAATCGCCCTTCACCCAGATTGGTGGCCGTATCGCCGCGAAGCTCTATCGAAAGCGCAGCGTCGACAGATTCGTCCGAGATGGCGAACGTGTTCAGATCGACGTTGCCGAAACCGTTCAACGCACAGTTTCTAGACAAGCGATCCGCCAGCACCGGGTTTGGCTCGAACGCAGAAATTTGGGAGTCTGGGCCGAGGATTGACGCAAAGAACAACGAGTAAAGACCAAAATTAGCGCCAATATCCAAGACCTTGAGTGTTTTCCCCTCAAAAGTCTCTCTCAGCCAATTCAACTCAAGCTCTTCCGGAGATCGCCCTTTTCGCCAGAGTACAAATTCACTGAAATTGTCATAGGGATGCAGATGGATGTTCAAGTTTCGGTAGGTGACCATCTGCGGCAGTAGTGATTTTCGGATCAGATTGCGCACCCGACCGCGGCCTGTGAGGTTGTAGGCCTCACGTAAGCAGGCGTTGGCGTAATCCAATCGCGCCCTCGGTACCGATACCTGACTGTCTGCATCGCTCATTAGAACCTGTGCCCGGCTATAGTCTTGTTTTGATGGCAAATTAGCACAGGCCGCAACTCCGATCTATCGGTGACTTAGAGGCTGTCCAGCAACTCCTGATGCCGTGCGGTATATGCTTCTCGTACCTCGATGGGAGGGCGCAGCTTGATCTGCAGCCCCTCCAGAATTGGCTTGTCGGGGCGGCCGAAGAATTTTGTCGCCTCAGTATCTGAAAAGCCCGCGATTTGTGTCGCTTCCATCCAGGCGCTGATCTTGTCGGCTTTTTTGATCTGGCGCTTAACCATTTGCGGCACCGCAGCGGGCAGGCCAAAACGGATATGAATTGCAGCTGCCAACCGGTCGTCCAGCGCGCCATAATCCGGGCCAACCGCAGATTTGACCGGGGAAATCATGTCTCCGATCACATATTCGGGCGCGTCGTGTAACAGTGCCGCTAATCGCCATTTTGTTGGTGCATTTGGTGCGATGCGGCCAAAAAGCTGTTCCACCAGCAAGGAATGTTCGGCCACGGAATAGGCGAAATCCCCGTTGGTCTGACCATTCCAGCGTGCTACAAAGGCGAGCCCGTGGGCGATATCTTCGATTTCGATATCCACCGGTGTCGGGTCCAGCAAATCCAGACGCCGTCCCGACAGCATTCTTTGCCACGCTCTGGGTTGTGTTGCCATTTTGCCATGCCTTGTGAACTAGGACACGTTTTATCCGTGTTCTTATGTTATGATGTACCTGTCTGGATCACATGCTGCCAACAGTTTCTTGAGCATTCGTGCTTTGAACCGGTGCGATACGATCCCGACATTAAGGACTGAGGGGGGTGCAGACTCCTCCCAGTTGCGCCCCTCTCGAAGCGAAACTCGTATCGAAAGGAGCTTGTTATGTTCAAGCGTTTATTTGCTACCGCCCTCGCCTTTGGAATGGCTGCAACTGCACCGCCTGCATTTGCACAGAATTGTGCAGAACGCGAGCACGTTATTACCAAACTGCAAGACAGTTATGCCGAGGAATTAGCCTTTGGTGGTCTTCAGAAGTCTCGTGGCACACAGTCGGTCATGGAGGTTTGGACCTCGAAGGAAACAGGAAGCTATACCGTCCTGGTGACCCAAGCAAACGGCATCAGTTGCATTGTCGCCGTTGGCACGGATTTTTTTGAAGCGATCCCAAAGATCAAAGTTGAGGGTACGCCAAGCTGATATTTTCAGTGTCAGGAATTAACCCCGGCCTCCTGCGTTGCCACCTGCCCCAATGAATGCTAGGGCAGCCCGGATCAAGATTTACCGGAGTGGAGCACCTGATGGCCGGGGACTATATCGTCAAAGACATTTCGCTGGCTGGGTTTGGCCGCAAAGAGCTGGATATCGCCGAAACGGAGATGCCAGGCCTGATGGCCCTGCGCGCCGAATATGGTGAGAGCAAACCGCTGAGCGGCGCCCGGATCGTGGGTTCGCTGCACATGACCATCCAGACTGCAGTTCTGATCGAAACACTGGCCGCACTTGGCGCGGATGTGCGCTGGGCATCGTGCAATATTTTCTCAACGCAGGATCACGCGGCCGCTGCAATTGCCGAGGCCGGCATCCCGGTCTTCGCGATCAAAGGCCAGACGTTGGAAGAGCATTGGGATTACCTGGACAAATCCTTCCTGTTCGAAGACGGCCCGAACATGATCCTCGACGATGGTGGCGATGCGACGCTGTACATTCTGCTGGGCGCACGTGCCGAAGCGGGTGAGGACATCATTCCGGTTCCGGGTTCGGAAGAGGAAGAAGTGATCAAGAAGCAGATCGCCAAGCGTATGGCCGCCAGCCCCGGTTGGTTCACCAAGATGCGCGACCAGATCCAAGGCGTGTCCGAAGAGACCACCACCGGCGTGAACCGCCTGTATCAGCTGGTGAAAGACGGCCACCTGCCGTTCCCGGCGATCAACGTGAATGACTCGGTCACCAAGTCAAAGTTTGACAATAAATACGGCTGCAAGGAATCGCTGGTAGACGGCATCCGCCGCGCCACCGACACCATGATGGCCGGTAAGGTTGCTGTAGTCTGCGGGTATGGCGACGTGGGCAAAGGCTCGGCTGCCTCGCTTCGCGGCGCTGGTGCGCGCGTGAAAGTCACCGAAGTTGACCCGATCTGCGCCCTGCAGGCTGCAATGGACGGGTTCGAAGTCACCCTGCTGGAAGACGAAGTCGCAAACGCGGATATCTTCATCACCACCACCGGCAACAAAGACGTGATCCGCATCGAGCATATGCGCGCGATGAAGGACATGGCGATCGTTGGCAACATCGGTCACTTCGATAACGAAATTCAGGTCGCCAGCCTGAAGAACCACAAATGGACCAACATCAAGGAACAGGTTGATATGATCGAGATGCCTTCGGGCAACCGCATCATCCTGTTGTCCGAAGGCCGCCTGCTGAACCTCGGCAACGCCACAGGGCACCCCTCGTTCGTGATGTCGGCCTCATTCACCAACCAGGTTCTGGCGCAGATTGAGCTGTTCACCAAAGGCGATGAATACAAGAACGAAGTCTACATCCTGCCCAAGCATCTGGATGAAAAAGTCGCTCGTCTGCATCTGGACCGCATCGGCGTGAAGCTGACCCAGATGGATAGCGATCAGGCGGCCTATATCGGGGTGAAACCCGAAGGCCCCTACAAGCCGGAACACTACCGCTACTAAGTGCGAAAGACGCATGACCAAGCCTTCCAGACGCCGCCGATTCCTGCTTTCGGCGGCGTCTTTTCTTTTTGGCCTCTTAACGCTGTTGATCGTGTTGGGCGGCGGCGTTTGGTGGCTGCTTGCCCATCCCAACACTCCGGTGCCCCCGTACTGGAACCCGCTGCGTGAGCTGACCGTGACTGCGCCGGTGACTCCGGTCACAACCTATCAACTGAACCGAGCGCTGGCGGATGACGTCATGTGCCGCGCCGCTCTGGCTGAGGCTGGGGTACAGTTTGAACCGATGGAAGATCTGGTCGTGGACGAGAACTGCGGGATTGCGGGGCGGGGCCGATTGACCAACTTGGTGAAAGCACGGATCGCGGCGATTGAGACCCGGTGCGCCACCACCTTACGGCTTGCCATGTGGGAACATCATGTGGTGCAGCCTGCCGCAGAGAAGGTGTTAGGTACCGCAGTCAGCCGATTGCGCCAGATTGGCAGCTATAATTGTCGCCGGATGCGCACCGCGCAAGGACAAGACAATGGTTGGAGCAGCCACGCCACTGCGGACGCGATCGATATCGTCGGGCTGGACCTCTCGGACGGGCGCAGCTTGAACCTGCTGTCTGACTGGGGCACCGACGGCCCTGAGGCCGATTTCCTGCGTCGGATCGGGCGCGGAGCCTGTGACTGGTTCCGCGTAGTACTTGGCCCTGACTACAACCGCTTACATGCCGATCACTTTCACCTGCAGGGGCCTGGCTGGGGCTACTGCCGATAGTATCTCAGCGCAATGAAGGAATGAAATCCCCGCGGCCCTGCGGTGTGAAATCCAGCACATTCCACAATGGCCACGCCGCATCCACGTGCCGGGGATGCCAGTCGCTGGGTTCAAAGAACAGCTCGGAACTCCAGAAGTGATGAACGCCATCCGGGAGGCGCTGAAAGACATTCAGGATAGGAAGCTGATCGCCCCCTTCGGTCTGGGCCAGATAGTCGCTCTGGTAATTCGTCCCCAGTGCAGAATAGAGCGGCAGCGCGTTCCAACTCATCTCATCCTTGAGCGCCGAGAGTTTTTCAGGCGTGTTCTGCGCCACCACGGCAACCGAGGCTTTCTGTATCAGATGGTGGATCTGAGAGTTCAGTCCATCCAGAAACGCCGAACACATAGGGCAGGGGCGTTCCGCAGTAGGTCCGTACATCAGCGAATAAATGATCAGCGTGTCCTTATCACCAAACAGCGAAGACAACGGCGCATCCTCGCCGGCCAGATCTTGGAACGCATAATCGTCAGGGATTTTGCCCCCGGTTGGAAGAGAACGGCGCAAGGCCGCAACCTCTTCAACCTTGGCTCTCAGGTCTCGTTCGGCAGAAAGGAGCGCGTTACGTGCGGATCGGTATTCGGTGGTTTCGTTAGGCAGGGAAACGGGCAAGAGGACCTCCGGGAATCATAATTAACAAAAATGTTAAATAATAAATCTGGAAAAATCAAATCACGGAATCCCGCAAAGTTCAGCCGAGGGGGAAACCTTGTGATTTTTCCCTTTTGGGAATTTCGCTGACAAGGCTAGTCTCTTGCGCATCGGTAACAACTTCCGTGACAATGGATTAAGGAGACTGGGACATGGGCAAACGCGACGAATTGATCGCCAAATACGCTGAAGATCTGAAAGGCAAATGCGGGATGGACCCCGATATGGACCTGCTGACCAAAGTCACCATCGGTTGCGGTCCGGCGATCTATGACGCGGATGCGTCGACAGTGGCAGCCAGCCAGGAAGGTGAGCTTGAGACGGTCAAGAACAACTTCCTGATCAAAAAGCTGGGCCTGTCGGATGGCCCCGAGCTGATGGAAGGGATCAACAAGGCCATGGAAACCTATGGCATGTCCGAGCGCAACAAATACCGCGCCGTGGTCTATTACATGCTGACCAAGCATTTCGGCAAAGAAGCGGTCTATAGCTGATTCAGCCTGAAACCAGCTTGGCACCCGTCGGTCCTACCGGCGGGTGTTCTGTATTTGAATGAAAATCTAAATACTTGGCGTTTGAAGCGCGATTCTGAAATCGGCTAAGGTCAGATCATGACCAGGACGGTCAGAACCAACAGATTTCCGTATGCGTGTGGTGAGTTTGGGAGCACGCGGGGTAGGGAAGGTTCTGCATCCGTCAGGACCTTCCCTTTTCGTTCAATCTGCTTCGGTCTGACCTAGTCTGCAGATCACCTGCCATTCTGCATCGCTGACCGGCTGCACCGACAGGCGCGAGTTCTTGACCAGAACCATTTCACCCAGACGTTCATCTGTCTTGATCTGATCCAGCGTGACAGGGGTGGCAAATGGCCGGATGGCCTTGATATCCACGCATTCCCAGCGCTCATCATCGGTGGTGCTGTCGGGATGGGCCTCGGCGCAGACCTCGACAATGCCAACAATCGCCTTGTCCTTCTGCGAGTGGTAGAAGAACCCCCGATCACCGATCTGCATCTGACGCATGAAATTACGGGCCTGATAATTGCGGACCCCGTCCCATTCCTCGCCTGCATCCCCTTTGGCGACTTGCTGATCCCAGCTCCAGGTCGAGGGTTCGGATTTGAACAGCCAATACGCCATCAGCCGATCACCTTTTTCCACGGGATCAACTCGACCGAGTCGAACAGCCCGGCCAGCGCATAGGGATCATTTGCGGCCCAGGCCTCAGCTGCGGCCAGGTCATCGACATCCAGAATGACCAGCGATCCGATCATCGCATCGCCTTCCAGCAACGGCCCGGCCTGCGCCACCACACCAGTGTCATCGATATAGGCCAAATGTGCCGCGCGGTTGTCCAGCCGGGTTTGCAGGGCTCCGGCTTTGTCACGGGCGATCAGGGCGATGAGCATATTATTCCTCCTTGAGTGGGCGACCCAGCAGGGCCTGAATCGCGTCGGTGACACTGTATGCACCGCTGCTGAGTTTCGCCACCGTTGCGCTGATCGGCATGTCCAGCCCTTCGCTGGCGGCGATCTCGGACATGGCCTGTGCGGTGGCGACGCCTTCGACAGTTGTTGTGCTGTCAAAAGGCTTGTTTAGACCCAAACACAAGCCAAAACGGTAATTTCGCGATAACTCGGACGAGCAGGTCAATACCAGATCGCCCAGCCCTGACAGCCCCATCAGTGTATCCGGTTGTGCGCCGCGCAGCGCGGCAAAGCGCTGCATCTCGGCAAATCCGCGCGTGATCAACGCAGCGCGGGCGCTGTCGCCAAGGCCTGCACCAATGGCCGCGCCGCAACCGATAGCCATCACATTCTTTAGCGCGCCACCCAACTCGGCCCCGATGGTATCGGCGGTTCGATAAAGACGCAGGTTGGTGGTTGTCAGCTCTTGCTGAAGCGCCTCGCCCAGTTCGGCATCAGCACAAGCCAGCGTTAGCGCCGTGGGCAGACCGCGCGCGATGTCTTCGGCAAAGCTGGGACCGGTTAGCAGGGCCGGTTGAGCGTCCGGCACGGTTTGACGGATGACGGCGACAGGACCCAGACCCGTCGACAGTTCGATCCCCTTACAACAGGCAACCAGAACCTTCCCGCTCAGCCGTGCTGCGTGAAGGTTCAGGGCACTACGCAGTTTTTGCATTGGCACGGCAAGTAGTAGGACATCGGACCGCATCGCCTGTTCAATCTCGGCAGTCACCGTGATGTTGGCAAGCAGCGTGACGCCCGGCAGGCGATCGACATTTTTGCGCGATTGCTGCATTTGCCTTGCCTGATCGGAATTCCGCGACCAAAGCGTAACGGGGCCATTTCCCGCCAATGATATGGCCAAAGCGGTTCCAAAGGCACCTGATCCAAGAACTGAAACGCTCATGCCTTGGCTCCTTTCTTGCCGCCACCTAGCATCGATGGGCTGGTTTGATCCAAGGGCCAGCGGGGTCGTGCCGTCAGGTCCAAGCCATCCCGCGCACCTGCACGGAATCGCTCGATACCCGCATAGGCAATCATGGCGGCATTGTCGGTACATAAGGCCAAAGGTGGGGCGGTAAATCGGGTACCCATTTCCACAGAAACAGTCTCTAACGCTGCCCGTATGGCGGTATTTGCAGCAACTCCACCGGCAACGGCGATAACCGGTTCAGCCGGTGATGCCTCAAGATACAGTGTAATCGCGCGGCGGGTTTTCTCGGCCAGAGTATCGACGATTGCCTGTTGAAATCCGGCACATAGATCGGCGCGATCCTGCCGGGTCAGTCCCCCCTTCTCGGCTACGATCTGATCCCGCATCCGCATCAGCGCGGTCTTGAGCCCCGAGAAGGATAAGTCACATCCTGGACGATCCAGAAGGGGCCGGGGAAAGCGGAAATGTTTGGGATCGCCCACACGGGCCTCGGCCTCGACCGAGGGGCCGCCGGGCTGCGGCAGACCCAGCAGACGGGCGGTCTTGTCAAAGGCTTCTCCGGGGGCATCATCGATTGTGCCGCCGAGACGGGTAAATTGCTCCGGTCCATGCGCGATCAGGTATTGGCAGTGGCCGCCTGAGACCAGCAGCATCAGGTAGGGAAAGGCAATTCCGTCGGTCAGGCGTGGCGTCAGCGCGTGTCCGGCCAGATGGTTCACCCCGATCAGCGGCAACCCGGTCGCCGCACTCAGACCCTTTGCACACATCACGCCGGACATCACGCCGCCGATCAGGCCCGGCCCGGCTGTCACGGCGATTGCATCCAGATCACGCAAGCCAATTTCGGCCTGTGTTAGAGCCTGTTTGATGCAAATATCCAGCTTCTCGGCATGCGCACGCGCTGCGATCTCGGGCACAACACCACCATAGGCGCTGTGCAATTCAGTCTGACCATGTACCACGGATGACAAGATCTCGGCCCGTGCGCCTGTGCACTGCCGCACCACGGCGGCAGCGGTATCGTCGCAGCTGCTTTCCAGTCCGAGGACGGTAAGTGTTTGCACCATAGGCCTGATCCGTTGCATCATGATTGCCAAGCGGGGTATCACCCCGCGCGGATGCAAACAATCCCAAGGCCGAAGGCGCCGACCGTTGTATTTGTTGATGACCCGCCCTCGCGCCGCCTCGGACAGGTTCGTTGCGCAACTGCCGGACCACATTTGGTCGCAAGTCGCAGTTATCCATTCACCCTTGTTAAGGATCGAACCGTTGGAGGTCGCGGTTGAGTTCGGTGATTCTGCTGGGCTGGTCTTTTCCTCGGCAAATGGTGTGAACGCCGCTGCCCTATTAAATGTGGATCGCAGCCTGCCCGCCTATTGCGTCGGACCGGCGACCACGCAGGCCGCGCAGAACGCGGGATGGGACGCGCAGATGAGGGGTGCGACTGCACAAGAACTGGTGGCCAATCTGCTGAAATTCAAGCCACGCATCCCGCTGCTTCATCTGCGCGGAGAACACAGCCGTGGCAACGTGGCCGAACGTCTGACGGAATCCGGCCTGACCACCCGAGAACAACCGATCTATCGGCAGCAGCTTTTGCCGCTGAGCGATGAGGCGTCACAGGCCGCCGAGGACAACCAACCCATCATCGCCCCGCTATTTTCGCCCCGCACAGCGCGACATTTTGCCGACGTTTGGGCCGGATCTGCGCCTTTGTGGCTGGCCGCAATCAGCGAGGCCGCCGCGGAACCCCTTAAAACACTGCGTTTTGAACGGCTGAAGATCGCGGATGAACCGACACCGGATAAAATGCAGAAAGCCGTGAAAAAACTCTTGAATCACGTGATGCGGGTTGAGAGCGCGCCGGGTGCGGATTAACTTGGGCAAGTCTGTTGTTCATGTGTTTTGGGAATCGATAAGGGGATTAACGCGGTGGCTGATAAGAAGAAACCCGATCAGGAGCCGGTCGAAGACCCCAACGTAGAAGAGGTGGCAGAGGCCACCGAAACCAAAAGTGAAGCAGTCTCGGATGAGAATTCCGTTGACGCGGAGGATGCTGCGGACGAGCTGACTTCCGAAGCCGAAGCCGAAGCCGAAGCCGAAGCCGAAGCCGAAGCCGAAGCCGAAGCCGAAGCCGAAGCCGAAGCCGAAGCCGAAGCCGAAGCCGCTTCTGAGCCTGTCGAAGAGGGAGCACCTGCAGAAGAGAAAGTAGTCGAACGCACCGTCGAAAAGCGCGGCGGGTTTGTTCCGGCGCTGCTGGGCGGCGTTGTTGCGGCCGGAATCGGGTTTGCCGTGGGCAGTGGCGGTTTTTTATCCAGTGGGACAGATAGCTCGGACGCGATTTCCGCGCTCGAGTCGAAGCTAGCGGAACAATCCGATCAGATTGCCCAACTGACCAAATCTCTGGCTGACGGGCCGGATGTCTCGGGCCTGTCGGATCAGATCAGGGCTTTGTCTGACAAGCTAACGCCGGTCGAAAGCGATCTGGGTGCCGTGAAGACAAGTGTCGAAGGTCTGACCGGTAAGGTCGATCCGTTGGAGCAACGCCTGACCGCGCTTGAGAAACAACCGCTTGAGGCAAATGTCTCGCCCGAGGCGACCGCCGCGTTCGAGGCAGAGTTGAAGAAACTGCAGGATTCCCTGGCCTCGCAGCGAAGCGAAGTGGAAAAGATGGTCTCGGACGCGCAGGCGCTTGAGGCGAAGGCCTCAGCCGAGGCTCGCGCGGCGACCAACGCTGCAATCCTGTCGCGTCTGCATGGCCAATTGGATGCCGGTCAGCCCTATGAAGAACTGGTTGCTGAGTTGAAAGCCGGGGGTGTTGACGTGCCGGATGCTTTGGCTGCGTCAGCGACGGACGGGGTTGAGACGCTCTCAGCCTTGCGCTCGACGTTTGCCCCTGCTGCGCGCACTGCGCTCGCCGATGCACGCGATGCCAACAAGGGGACCGGCTTGGTTGCCTTCCTGCAGCGCCAGACGGGCGCGCGGTCGGTGACACCGCAAGAGGGGGACGACCCGGACGCAGTCCTGTCGCGTGCTCAGGCGGCGTTGGCGGATGGTGATGTCTCAAAGGCGCTGACCGAATTGAAATCACTGCCCGAAGCGGCGCAGACTGCATTGGCGGATTGGGAGCAGGCGGCGCAGACGCGGGTCTCAGCCGTCGAGGCTGCAAATACGCTTGCTTCAAGCCTGAACTCGAACTGAAGGACCTGCCATGCTGTGGTCATTGTTAAAGATCCTTGTTTTTGTTGCGATTATCGGCCTGCTGGCCATGGGTGCAGGGTTCCTGATGGAATCATCAGGCGGCGTGCAGATAACCGTCGCGGGCACGGAATACACGCTTGGGCCGCTGCAATCGGTGATCGCGCTGGGCGTGCTGGTGTTTGCAGTCTGGTTGTTCTTCAAACTGCTGACGCTGCTGATCGCGACGTTGAAATTCCTCAACGGTGATGAAACCGCCCTGTCGCGGTATTTCGACCGCAGTCGGGAAAAGCGCGGATATAAGGCACTGGCGGATGGGTTGATGGCGCTGGCCTCTGGTGAAGGGCGCGTGGCGATGACCAAGGCCAACAAGGCCGAGAAGCTGCTGAACAAGCCGGAATTGACCAATCTTCTAGTGGCGCAGGCCGCTGAGATGACTGGCGATACCAAGAAAGCGTCAGAGACCTACAAGAAGCTGGTCACCAACAATGCGACGCGATTTGTCGGCGTGCGCGGGATCATGAAGCAGAAACTGGCTGAAGGTGACGATGAAACCGCACGCAAGCTGGCCGAGAAGGCTCTGGCCTTGAAGCCCCGGCACGAAGAGACGCAGGATGTGCTGCTGAACTTGCAGACCAAGGCGCAGGATTGGGCTGGGGCGCGGTCCACGCTGACGTCAAAGCTGAAGGCCGGGTATCTGCCGCGCGATGTGTTCAAGCGGCGCGACGCGGTTTTGGCCCTATCCGAGGCCAAGGTGCTGTTGGATGTTACGGCGACCGTCGAACAGCAAGAACACGCGATTGAGGCGAACCGCCTGTCGCCCGATCTGGTCCCGGCAGCCGCTATGGCCGCGCGGGCATATATCAAAAAGGGCAAACCGCGCGCGGCTACCAAAATTATCAAAAAGGCATGGGAGGTTCAGCCTCATCCCGATCTGGCCCATGCCTTTGCCGAGATTGCGCCGGATGAAACGCCCGATCAACGCGTCAAGCGGTTCACGGCGCTGACCCGGATTCACCCGGAGAACATGGAGACCCGCCTGATCCTGGCCGAGCTCAACATCGTTGCCGAAGACTTCCCCGAAGCGCGCCGCGCGCTGGGTGATGTGGTTGAAAAGCAGGGGGATGCCAGAGCCTATACGCTGATGGCTGCGATTGAACGGGGAGAGGGTGCCTCGGACGCTGTGGTTCAGGGTTGGCTGGCCAAGGCGTTGAACGCGCCGCGCGGGCCGCAATGGGTCTGCGACAATTGCCACGATATTCAGCCCGAATGGGGCCCGGTCTGCCAGAACTGCGGCAGCTTCGACACACTCAGTTGGCAGACACCGCAGACGCCTGAAATCGCCAGTGCGACAGGTGTGCACATGTTGCCGCTGATCGTCGGAGCGCTTGAGGATCAATCGGAAGCCGAGGAAGAACCAGAAGTCGACGATCCAGAGGCGGAAGAAGTGATTGAAGTAAACGCCGAGCCCGTCGAAATCGAGCAAGAGAACCGGGCCTAATGTTTCGATACTTCGTTAGGGCTGTTCATTAGCAAGCTTTGAGCTGTAATCAGGCGTGGTGGGTTCTTTGCTACTACGTACTATCAGTCATTTCTACGACGCCAACAGTCCCAACCAGGCTTTCAATCGTTTGGCAGCTCAGCCGATCGGCACGGGCTCCATGGCAATACAGGCCGTCTACCCCGATCGGTCACGTCATTCATATGATCCCTTCTTGTTTTAGTGCGTCGATTTCTGCGTCAGATAGGCCAAGCTCGGACCAGACCACAGCGTTATCGGCACCAAGGGTAGGCGGGGCAGCTTGGGGAGTTCTCCGCTCGCCGTCCATGACTATCGGACTGCCTGCGAGGCGCAAGATTTCACCGTGAGCTGACAGGCTCGCTATCAATCCCCTGCCATCCAATTGTTTGTCTGACAAAGTCTCAGGCACTGTAAAAACCTGCCCCGTCGGTACACCGAGCGCATTCAATTCGCGAACCCAATCTTCGGCCGGACGGGCGGTCAACACACGTTCGAGTTCTTGCCGAAGGGCATGCCGGTTTTGTTTGCGATCCTCACGGGTCTGATAGTCGGGATGGGTCAGCAAATCGTCTCGGTTTAGATGCTTTGCCAGGGCCTGCCATTGCTCATCCCGATTGGCCGCGATGTTGATCGGGCCGTTGGACGTGGCGAATGTACCGGACGGGGCCGAGGTGGTGTTTTCGTTGCCATGGGCATCTGGCAACACGCCTCCCAAAAGATAGTTCGAAACGACCCAACCCATTGTCGAGACAACGGCCTCGGTCATTGCAACGTCCAGAAATGTGCCGCGTGGATTGGCGTTCAAGGCCGCGCTGATGGCAAAGGCTGCGGTCAATCCGCCCACAGTATCTGCCAGAGGATAGCCGACCCGGTAAGGTGCCGTATCGGGGGCGCCCGTGATCGACATGACACCGCTGATACCCTGAACAATCTGGTCATAGGCGGGATCGTCACGCCTCGGTCCATCCTGACCGAATCCGCTGATCGCGCAATAGATCAGGTTGGGATTTTCGTTGCGCAGAACCTCATAACCCAACCCCAGTCGATCCATGACACCGGGGCGAAAATTCTCAACCAGAACGTCGGCGGTTTGAACCAGCCTTTTGAGTAGCGCCTTCCCCTGCTCGGCCTTCATGTCCAGCGTAACAGACTTTTTATCGGCGTTTTGAGCTAGAAAGCTAATGCCCATTCCGGCCTTGTTGCGTTCAGGATCCGCGCCCAGCACTCGGGCCAGGTCCCCGCTGCCGGGGCGTTCAACTTTGATGACTTCGGCGCCCATCAGGGCAAGTTGATAGCAACAATAGGGGCCCGCAAGAACATTGGTCAGGTCAAGGACGCGGACCCCTGAGAGTGGCTCAGTCGCCATCGGCGATCCCGGCTGCCCGTGCCCGTGCTCTGCGGGCGCGGTAGCTGGGCAGTAGCACCAACAGCACAGCGACGACCAGTAGCGCCAGCGTCATCGGGCGCTCCCAGATAAATCCGATACCATCGTAAAGCTGCATGGAGCGTGCGAAATTGTCCTCCATCATTCCACCAAGGATAAAGCCAATCAGCAGGGGAGCGAGTGGATAATCCGCGAACTTAAGAGCCGTCGCGCAGACCCCGAAACCGACCAGTATCAACAGTTCAGTGGCGTTGTTCTGGCCGATATATGCACCCATCAAGGTGAAGAACAGAATGAACGGGATCAGATAGTTGCGCGGAACGGCCAGCACTTTGGCGATATAGGGGATCAGTGGCAGGTTCAGGATCAGCAGGACGAGGTTACCGATGAACATCGACATTATAACCGCCCAGAAGATCTGCGGCTCGTCGATCATCAGACGCGGGCCGGGTGTGACGTTCAGCGCGATCAGCGCGCCTAGCAGAATTGCGGTCGTGCCCGATCCGGGAATGCCCAATGTCAGCAGCGGCACAAACGAACCGGTACAGGCCGCGTTGTTTGCCGCCTCAGGTGCCGCAAGCCCTTTAATAGAGCCTTTTCCAAACTCTTCCTGCTCATTTTTTGGCGCGATGTTGCGCTCGACCGCATAGCCAAGGAAGCTCGCAATAGTCGCACCCGCGCCCGGCAGGACCCCGATGAAAAAGCCCTGAGTCGATTGGCGTCCAATAACCGGCGCGATGGCTTTTGCCTCGTCTTTGGTGATGCGCAGATCTTTGATTTCACCATCATCGCCTTGCAGATTCTTGGGCTTGAGGACGAGGAAAAGCGCCTCGGGCAAGGCAAACATCGCCATGGCCAGCGTGATGAAGCCAAAGCCGGATTGCAGGTCCATGATGCCCATGGTGAAGCGCGGCAGGTTGAACAGCGCACCCTCGCCAACGGTGGCCATGATCAGGCCGAGAATGGTCATGATCAGCGCCTTTGCCACCTGACCTGAACCGGCAAATGCCGCAATGGCTGACAAGCCAACGACCATCAGCGCAAAATATTCGGCGGAATGAAACAACAGCGCGACGGAAGACAGCGCCGGGGCGAATACCATCAACAAGATTGCCCCGATCGTACCTCCTGCGAAACTTGCGATCGCAGCAATGGTCAGCGCTTTACCGGCTTTGCCTTGTCGCGCCATAGGATAGCCATCAAAGCTTGACGCCACTGTGCCCGCGACCCCCGGCGCGTTCAGCAGGATGGATGAAGTTGAGCCACCGAAAATCGCGCCATAGTAGACGCCCGCGAGAAGGATCAGAGCAGCGGATGGATCTCCCATCGAAATTGCGACCGGGATCATGATCGCGATGATCGACATTGGCCCCAGCCCGGGCAACATGCCGATGAATGTACCGATCAGGCACCCCGCGATGACCATCAATAGGTTTTGAAGCGAAAAGGCCGTTTGCAGACCGATCAGAAGTCCTTCAACCATGTCAGCCTCCGAAAACGCCGGGCAGTGGGCGCATGTAAATTCCAAGAACTTCCTGAACCAGATACCAGACAGATCCGGTTGCGATCAGGGCCACAGGCACCATGATATGCCACTTACGTTCACCCAGAATGTACGAACCAATAATCAAAAAGCCCGATGTCGCGATCAGAAATCCGACGGGGCGCAGACATAGGGCGTAGACGACCATCAGAACCAGCAGCGAAATCGCCTGCCCAAGGTGGTATTCGCCAAGGCGGCGGTAGTCGATATCCGCCTCTTTTATTTCACTTTTCTCAAAGCCCAGAAGGATGATTGTGCAAGCGATTATCCCCAGTATGGACAGGACCTTGGGGAAGGTGCTGGGCCATATCGGGTTCCTTTGCATGAAAGGGGGCAGGCTGCCGTCCATCGTGAACCAGGCTGCATAGCCATAGGTTAGACAAATCCCCAGCAGAACAAGCGCGATCCAGCGATCCAGCGCCATGGTGTCCCCTCCCGTATTATTGTTGTGAGTTTGGGGGCAGAGCGGAGGACCGCTCTGCCGAAGCCGCCTTTAGAGGAAGCCCAGTTTCTTCATCAGATCGCTGATCTGCTTTTCTTGATCTTCGAGGAAAGCAGAGAAGTCGTCGCCCGAGTTGTGGATGTTCACCCAACCGTTGCGCGCGCGTACTTCTTCCCATTCAGGTGTATCATACATTTTTGTGATGGCGTCCTGATAGGCGGCCAGCTTGTCTTCGGGCAGTCCGGGTGCCGCAAAGAAACCACGCCAGTTGACGAAGGTGGTGTCGATGCCCTGTTCCTTCATCGTCTGGGCGTCGGGTGCCGCGTCTACGCGCTCCTCAGAGGTAACTCCGATGATCTTCACCTCACCCTGATTGGCCAGATCGACAGCTTCCGAGAAGCCAGTCGACAAGGCTGCGATTTCGCCAGACAGCAGTGCCGCCATGGCCTTGCCGCCTGCATCGTAAGGGATGTATTTGACGCCCAGCGCGTCTTTGCCGGCTGCTTCCATCACCATGGCTGCCACCAGATGGTCCATGCCGCCCGGAACCGAGCCGCCGCCAATGGCGGTGGCACCTGGATCGGCGTCGTAGGCTGCCAGTAGGTCTGCCATAGAGTTGATCGGGCTGTCCTTGCCAACAACGATTGCCGCATAGTCACCGATGGTGCCCGATACCAAAGTCAGGTCGCGGAAGTTATGCGGGAACACGCCCGTCAGAGACCGGATTACGATGGGTGTCGAATTGACCATCAGCGTTCCGTGATTGCTTTCGGCATTTTCGATCAGATAACCGATGGCTTTACCGCCACCGCCGCCTGACATGTTCTCGTAGGACGCCGTGCCCACAAGGCCTGCATTGGTCAGGGCCTCGCCAGTTCCGCGTGCGGTTCCGTCCCAACCGCCGCCGGCGCCACCGGGGATCAGAAAGTGGATGCTGTCCACGACCTGGTCTTGCGCCAATGCAGGTCCGGTTAGACCAACGGCAGCAACGGCTGCGATCAGGGCACGACGGCCCAGTTTGAATGTTGTCATGATGTCCTCCCATTTGACATCCGGCCGCGGGGCGGCTCAGATTATTCTGAAGTTTAACCACACGAACCTGACATCAACCTGTCACGCGTTAGGAAGCGCCCCAGCCCTCATGAAATTCCTTCTGGTCGAAGATAACCTGGATCTTGCAAATGCGATGTGTGCCCGCATGCGCCTGGATGGTCATGTCGTTGATCATGCACAGAAATTGGACGACGCAACGGCCTATGCTGAGATCGAGGAATATGATCTGATCCTGCTGGATATCATGCTGCCCGATGGAGATGGCCGGGACTTTTTGCAGCGTCATCGGGCCCGTGATCCGGATACGCCAGTTATCGTTTTGACCGCGCGCAGTCAGGTTTCGGATCGAATCGGATCGCTCGATTTGGGGGCGGATGACTATGTGACCAAGCCCTTTGATCACGCCGAGCTAGAAGCCCGTTGCCGGGCCGTCTTGCGGCGCAAATCAGGGATTGCCAAATCAAGGATCGAGGTCGGCGCGATCGTGTTTGATCCTGTCGCAGGCTATTTGAGCGTGCGGGGAGAAACGATATCCTTGCGCAATCGCGAGCTGCGAATGATGGAGCTGTTCATAAACGCGCCAGGTCAGGTTTTTTCGAAACAGAAGCTGGCCGACAGGTTGTTTTCTTACGACGACAACATCTCGGACAACGCGATTGAGGTCTATGTGGGTCGGCTACGCAAGCACCTTGAGAAATCCGAGCTGAAAATCACCACGTTGCGCGGGCTGGGCTACAGGCTGGACCATGACGGTTAGTCCGGCTGTTTATGGATCGCTCAGAAACCGGCTTGTGCTGGCGCTGATCAGCGGCGCGGCATTATTGGCCGTTCTACTGTTCTTCGCGGTCCGAAATTATGCAGCGCAAGTGGCCCAGCAGGGGCAGGACAACATCCTTGGCGCGTCGGCAGCCTCGATCCTGGATGCGGCTGCGCTGCGTGATGGGCAGCTCGAGATCGATATTCCCTATGCCGCGTTTTCTATGCTGGCGACCCCGTCGGATGACCGAGTGTTCTATGCGATCTATCAGGACGGCGCATTCATATCGGGCTATGACGATCTTCAGCTTGCCCAAGATACGAGGGATGGCAACTGGACCTTCGATGCGGGTGAGCTTCGGGGTGAGCGCGTTCGGCAGGTCAACGCCAGCCGCACATTGGTCGGTCTGGGCCGTCAGACCGAAATCGAGGTCGCGCTTGCGCAGACGCAGGATGCACTGGCCGAAACGCTGGATCAGATTTCACGCAATGCGGCCTTTTTGGGGATCGGGTTTTTTGTGCTGACCGCGGCATTGTCTTTTTGGGTTACAACAGCAACCATCGGACAGCTGAACAAGCTGACCACCTCGGTGACCCGTCGCGGACCGCAGGACCTGAGCCCGTTCCGAAAACCGGTGCCCAAGGAAATGGCCCCTCTGGTGTCTTCGCTGAATTCCCTGATGGGGCGGCTGGATCAGTCTCTCAGCCAATCGGAAGATTTCATCGCAGAGGCGGCGCACCGGGTGCGTACTCCGTTGGCGACCGTCCGGTCCTATGCCGAGGCGACCTTGCAACGCGTCGAACGCAAGGAAAATCGCGAAGCTTTGCGTGCGATGGTGCGGGCTATTGACGAAAGCTCTCGGGCGGCAGGGCAACTTCTGGATCATGCCATGATCACATTCCGGGCCGATCATCTGGAACGAGAAGACCTCGATCTTGTTGCTTTGACCCATGAGCTTGTGCAGCGCCTGACGCCCATCGCCGAAATGAAAGACCTTTCGTTGTCTCTGACGGGTGACGCTTCGGTTCAGTACTCAGGTGATCCGATCCTGTTGCAGAACGCCGTGCGTAACATGGTCGACAACGCTCTGAAATACGCACCCCCCGACAGCACCGTTGAAATCAACGTCACCGCAACGCCTCAGATCCAGATCAGCGTCAAAGATTCTGGCCCGGGGTTTCCACCTGATGAGATTGACACGTTGACCCGCAGGTTTGAGAGAGGCCAGAACGCCACAGGGACCATTGGTTCGGGCTTGGGGCTGACCATTGTACAGGACGTGGCAACAGCCCACGGCGGCACGCTGGTTCTGACCAATCAATCAGAGGGCGGCGCATGCGTTATTTTATCGCTCTGATATTTTTGCTGCTTCCGCATGTTGGAACCGCGGACGACTGGGAAGATCGCCGGTTGTTCAACGATGGCGCGGAGGGCACGCCCTTGCGTGTCATATCGAGCACCGACACCGTTCTGTTCGCACCGTTCATCGAAGAGTTTGTTGCAAGAAACCCTCAGATTAGTGTCGAATATTTGGTGTCAGGGACTGCCGATATCTATGAGCGCGTTCGGGCAACACCTGATGCATTTGACGTTGTCATCTCAAGTGCCATGGACCTGCAATTGAAACTCGCCAATGACGGGTTTGCGCTGCCTCTGGACGGTATGCCCGTTCCTGTTTGGGCGCAGTGGCACGACAGTCTGTTTGCCTTTACCTCCGAGCCCGCCACCATTGTGGTCAACCGCGCTGCTTTCGAAGGCCAAACCATCCCGCAAACGCGTCAGGGCCTGATCGAAGCGCTGCGAGAACGGCCTGAGGTGTTTCGAGGCAAGGTTGGAACTTATGACGTACGACAATCCGGGCTGGGCTATCTGTTCGCCACGCAGGATGCGCGTGCGTCGGAAACCTATTGGCGCCTGATGGAGGTGATGGGCGGTCTGGGCGTCCGGCTATATTGCTGCTCTGGCGATATGATCCGCGATCTGGCTGACGGGAAAATTCTGGTCGCCTATAACGTGCTGGGCAGCTACGCGGCGGCTCGGACAGAAGGTGAGGGTGCTCTTGAAATCATATTGCCGTCTGACTTCCAGACTACGATGATGCGAACGGTCATGGTTTCTAAGGCGACACAAAAACCCGAGGTTGCCGAAGCATTTGTGCGTTATCTGATTAACGGTACGGCACAAAGTCCTGAGCGCTCGCCTCTGCCGGTCTTGTCTGCATCCGCCGATAGCGAACAGGAGGCAATCGGACTAAACCCTGCGCTGCTGACCTATCTAGACGTATTGAAACGCAGAAAGTTCATCTCGGCCTGGGAAAACGCTGTTATCCAATAGTGATGCGCGGGCCGATTGTACCAATCGGTTCCGTTTGCCAATGTTGCCGTCGCATTGGGCGGGCCGGTATCGAAATTGCCAATATGATCTGCAAGACGCAATTCGTAAGCCAGACAGCATCTGTCTTTCGACCTATGCCGACCCCGCAGGATAACGCATCTAAGCACAAGCGCTTTATGAAAAATTGTTACACATCTGCAGAGGATGCCTAGGACCAAAGCTCAGTATTGCTGCTGCGCCAAATCAAGTTTTGGGCGTGTACGTCGTAACGCTTGCGATCAGTGCATCTGCCCAAATAGCTCATACAGCTCGATGGTCGTTTTCACACCAACCTTCTGTTGGATGCGTCCCCGATGAATTTCCACCGTGCGAGGGCTTATTCCCAGTGCGGTGGCAATCTCTTTGCTAGATGTCCGTGAGGGGTGGGTCAGAATATGCTGCAGTACCTGTTCCTCGCGCTCGGTCAAAAGTCTGCGCTTATCTGCAAGCATCCGACGCCTTGTTTTCTCGGCGCGCAGTTTTGTGCCTAGTTCGAAAGCGGCCTGTATTCGTTCAACCAGCACCTGCAGGTCGAAAGGTTTCTCCAGAAAGTCAATTGCGCCTGCCTTTGTGGCGCGGACCGATTCCGGAATGCCCCCATGGCCTGAGATGAATATGACCGGGAGAGTCGAGTCGCGCCGGTTCAGATGGTCCTGTAGTTCCAGCCCGTCCATCCCCGGCATTCCGTAATCAAGGATCAAACATCCTTTTGCATCTTCATGCACTTGGTTTAGGAAGGCCTGTGCATCCGGAAAGTGTTCGACCTGCATCCCACGTTTGCTGAGGGAACGCGACAGGGCGATACGCACATCTTCGTCGTCATCGACGATGTATACAACCTGCGGATCAAAGATCATTCCTGATTTTCCTCGGATAAGTCACTACGGCGCAGGGTGAAACAAAAGCATGCGCCGGTTGTTTCGGTGGGTTCATACCAAATCGTTCCGCCATTGGCTTTGATAATGGTTCGGCAAATGGACAGGCCCAGACCCATTCCGTCGGTCTTTTGCGTGTCGAATGTATTGAACAAAGTGACATCATCACTGACGCCGGGCCCATTGTCCTGCACATGAACTTCGACCATTTCATCTGTGGGTCGGGTCATAATGTTGATCTGGCCTTTCGCGACCGGATCACGCGCCAGAGCATCAATTGCATTGCGCAGCAGATTAACCAGCACCTGCGCGATCTGTGTCCGGTTTCCGATCACCGGGGGAAGGCCGGATTCCTCGAAATGCAACTTGATCTCATGCAGTTTCGCCTCGGCCTCCATCAGACTGACGGTTTGCCGGATCAGCCCGCTCAGCTCAAACGGGGTTTGACGTCCGCGATCCTTTCGCACCACTTCGCGCAGGGCGCGGATGATGTCGCCTGCGCGGCGAGACTGGCGGTCGATATCCGAAAGGATCTCGGTCAGTTCAGGATCGGGATCGCCGATTTCATCCAACGTGATCTTCGCAGCGTCAACGTTATATGAGATCGCGCTAAGTGGCTGGTTCAGCTCATGCGCCAGCCCGGATGCCATCTCACCCATCAAGTTGACCCGCGCCACATGGGACAGATCGCGGCTAAGGCGGCCGGCCTCATCCTCGGCCTGCTTCCGATCACTCACATCATCGATAATGGCAACTGCGTGATCGGGTATGCCACTTTCATCGCGGATCAGGATTGCGTTGACCCGCAGCCAGATCGGTGATCCGTCTTTGCGGATAAACTGGCTCTCGATTATGAACTCGGAATCCTGCAGCAGGGTTTCGCGGAACTTGACCGCAATCTGATGACCGTCTTCGGGCAGAATGTCGGCCAGCGTCATCTTCTCCAGTTCTTCCGGCTGATACCCCATGATGTCGCAAAGCTGTTCGTTGGTCCGTAGAAACCGCCCCGTCTCGGGCGAGATCTGGGCCATCCCCCGCGAGGCCAGATCGAAGGTGCGGCCATAGGCGGTTTCGAACCGTTGACGTTGTTTGACCTCTTGCGTCAGAGCCACACCGGTATCTTCCAGCTCACGATAAGGGCTGTGCAAACCTTCTTCGGGCGTGATCTCCCCACTGAACAATTGCTGGCTCTGACTGGCAAAGGTGCGCACCGGGGCATAGATCCGGTCGGCCATGGCAAGCCCGATTGCGCCGGTCAGAATGGCGATGGCCAGCGCGATCCAGACGCCTTGTGTCCGGTTCTTCTTGATCTCGCCGATAAAGTTGTCCTCGGCCGCATAAAGGCCGATTAGCCAACGCAGCCCCGGCTCGGACACTTCGATTAACATCGCCACATAGTCTTGACCATTTAGCTGGAAATCCGTGTGGACAGGACCCTCAGTGTCGCTCAGATCGGTTTGCACCACATCTCCGAACGCCATTTGCGCGATGGGGTCCGCGATCTGATCCACCCGGGTCAACTCGGGCGCTTCCATATGGGCTTCCTGCCGGATCAATACGAGCGTTGGGTGTGCCAGAACCGCACCATCTTCGTTCAGAACCAGCGCGGCGCCGCGTCGTTCAGACCAGATATCCAGCAGGAATCCCGACAGGGCGTCGATCTGGATATCGACACCCAAAATGGCGCGGATGTTTCCATCCTCGTCCAAGATCGGCACGCTATAGGTGATCCCCGGCTGGCGCGTCGTGAAGAAGATATAGGGTTCTGTCCAGATCGGCGCTTTGGTCTCAGAGACCATTCGGAACCAAGGCCTACTGCGCGCCTCATAGGTATCGGTTTCGGTGGCCGCCGTCTCAAGCAGAGTAAACTGATCGTTGCGCCATTTGAAATCGGCGGGATGCTCGGTCGTGCCCTCAAGAAATGGCGGAACGTACTTGGTGCGATAGCGCCCGGCCTCTTCTGCGCGCATCACATAGACAAACCTGCCCGTATTATCGGCCAGATACATCCCTGCAAGCTGTGGTGCGACCTGAAGCTGCTGGAAGAAATGACTTTCCAAAACGGTGGCATCGCTGATGTCCAGAACGTCATTTTCGGCAAGACGCCTCGTAGCATCCAATGCCTGCCGGGCCGGGTTCAGGAAATTTTTGACCTGCCCGATTACGTTGACGCTAACCTCGTTCAGAGAATTGCGTGATTGCCGCAAAAGCGCGTTTTCCGAGCTGACAAAGGTCGACAGGATGACGGAAAGGATCGCGAGAAACTGCAACCCACCCAGGCACAATGCAAGCGTTGCACGCAGCGACCTGCGCCTGCGCGCGGGTTCGGCATGATCTGGACGAAGTTCTTGATGTCCTGCGTGGTCCAATTTCTGTCCAAACGACCTTAATACAAGTATCGCTACCTAAGACGCGACATGCGGCCGATTACCCTCATTCCCCTATCTTCGAATCCAAGCCTATACGTAATCAACCGTATAGACACCTGCTGTTTGGTTTCGCTTTCCTCTTATTCATCGGGGGGCCTGATTCCAGTGCGATTTTTTGTGTTGTGTTCTGAAAGGTTTCAGGCACCCCAACAGATTAAAAAAGACTGACAACAGGAGTGTCAAAGTGTTCAAGAAACCCTCAATCACCGCATTTGCCGCGGCGGCCCTGATGGCACCAGCGGCATATGCAGAAGAGTTTATCACGATCGGAACTGGCGGCGTTACGGGTGTATATTACCCGACGGGTGGCGCGATCTGCCGTCTGGTCAACAAGGGCCGGAAAGAGCACGGGGTCCGGTGTTCGGTGGAGTCGACTGGGGGGTCGGTTTACAACATCAACACCATTCGCGAAGGCGAGCTTGAGTTTGGTGTGGCGCAGTCGGACTGGCAGTACCACGCGTATAACGGCAGCTCGAAATTCGAAGAAGCCGGCCCGTTTGAGAACCTGCGTGCCGTGTTCTCGGTACACCCAGAGCCGTTCACGGTTGTGGCGCGTGCCGACGCGGGTATCTCGAATTTCGAAGACCTGAAGGGCAAGCGCGTCAATATCGGCAACCCTGGTTCCGGTCAGCGCGGCACCATGGAAGTTCTGCTGGGTGAGATGGGTTGGACCACCGACGATTTCGAACTGGCGACCGAGCTGAAAGCGGCTGAACAGTCTGCTGCTCTGTGTGATAACCAAATTGACGCAATGGTATACACAGTTGGTCACCCGTCCGGTTCGATCCAGGAAGCAACCACCGCGTGCGACTCGGTTCTGGTGAATGTCAGTGGCGATGCGGTTGACAAGCTGGTGGGTGACAATTCGTTCTACCGTACCGCTACCATCCCCGGTGGTATGTACCGTGGTTCGGACGGCGACACATCGACCTTTGGTGTAGGCGCGACCTTCGTGACCTCGGCAGACGTTTCGGAAGATGCGGTTTATGCGGTTGTCAGCTCAGTCTTCGAAAACTTCGATGACTTCAAAAAGCTGCACCCGGCATTTGCCAACCTGAAACCGGAAGAGATGATTGCGGATGGCCTGTCGGCACCGCTGCATCCGGGCGCTGAGAAGTACTACAAAGAAAAAGGCTGGATTCAGTAACCAGACCTGACACGGGGCGCCTTTCGGGGCGCCCCGATTCATATCCGGGCTAAACCGGAGACAAGACGGCTGCAAAAACCAAGGCCGAAGGACAGGGAGATACCAACATGAGTTCCGACACACAGGGCAACCGCCCTCTTTCCGAAGAAGAGCTTCAGGAACTGGTTGCCTCATCAGATGCAGGCGCGCGTGATCCGGCGGGAAATGTCGGGCTTTTTCTGGCGATCGTTGCGGTCTTGTGGTCGGTGTTTCAGGTCGTTCTGGCCTCTCCCTTATCGAATTACCTGCTGCCGGGCAGCGTGGTGAATAACTCGCGCCAGATACATCTGGCCTTTGCGATGTTCCTGGCCTTCTCGGCCTATCCGGCGCTTAAATCCAGCCCGCGGAATTACATCCCGATTCAAGATTGGATCATGGGGATCGCGGGCGCGTTTCTGGCGCTGTATGGTTATTTCTTCTACCAAAAAATCGTTGATGCGGGCGGTCTTGCAGATGACACCGACAAATGGTTCGCCCTTGTTGGCCTACTGCTGCTGTTTGAGGCCGCGCGGCGTGCGCTTGGCCCGGCAATGGCTATCATTGCCACGATCTTTCTCGCCTACGTCTTCTTCGGTTCCTCCGAGTGGGTGCCCGAGGTGATCCGCTGGAAAGGGGCCAGCCTGCAAAAGGCGATGAGCCATATGTGGATCACGTCCGAAGGTGTCTTTGGCATCGCGCTGGGCGTTTCGACCAAGTTCGTGTTCCTCTTCGTCCTGTTCGGCGCGCTGCTCGATAAGGCGGGCGCGGGCAACTACTTCATCAAGATGGCTTTTGGCGCACTGGGACACCTGCGCGGTGGCCCGGCCAAAGCGGCTGTTGTGGGTTCGGCAGCAACCGGCCTGATCTCGGGGTCATCCATCGCAAACGTTGTGACGACCGGTACGTTCACCATCCCGCTAATGAAACGTGTAGGCTTTTCCAGCGAACAGGCAGGCTCGGTTGAGGTTGCCTCATCCGTGAACGGTCAGATTATGCCGCCCGTGATGGGCGCTGCGGCATTCCTGATGGTGGAATATGTGGGCATCTCATACGTTGAGGTGATCACCCATGCATTCCTGCCTGCTGCAATTTCCTACATCGCGCTGGTCTATATCGTGCATCTTGAAGCGGTGAAGCGGAACATGCCGACATTGGGCGACCGCGTTGTTTCGATGGGTCGTACGATTGGCGGCATGGCGCTGTTCTTCGTGGGCTTTGCCGGGCTGTGCTACGGCATTCAGTACCCGATCAAGGCGATCGTTGCGCTCATGCCCGACGCGTCGGGGCTGGTCCTGTCGGCGCTGATTGTGCTGGCCTATCTGATCCTACTTTGGCTGGCTTCCGGAGTAGAGGACTTGGTGCCTGACGATCCTAATGCCAAAGAGGTCGAACTTCCGGTGATCGCCGAGATCTACAAGGCTGGTCTGCATTACCTGTTGCCGATTATCGTGCTGGTCTACTTCCTGATGATCGAACAGAAATCGCCCGGCCTGTCGGCCTTTTGGGCAACCTCTCTGTTGTTCGTGATCCTGCTCACGCAGAAGCCGCTCAAGTCCATCTTCCGCGGCGAAAGCGACACAGCGAACGCCTTCATGGCCGGTGTCATTGACCTGTGGAACGGGCTGATCGACGGCGCGCGCAACATGATCGGTATCGCTCTGGCCACCGCCACCGCGGGCGTGATCGTGGGCACGGTGACGCTGACCGGTGTGGGTCAGGTGATGGCCGATCTGGTCGAGTTCCTATCAGGTGGCAATCTGATTGCCATGCTGGCGCTGGTCGGTCTGCTGAGCCTGATCCTCGGCATGGGTCTGCCGACCACCGCGAACTACATCGTTGTCAGCTCGCTGATGGCGGGTGTGGTTGTCGAACTGGGTGCGCAGGACGGCTTGATCGTGCCACTGATCGCGGTGCATCTGTTTGTGTTCTATTTCGGTATCATGGCTGATGTGACGCCGCCGGTTGGTCTGGCGAGCTTTGCGGCTGCTGCTGTTTCCGGCGGCGATGCGATCAAGACAGGCTTTACCGCCTTCTTCTATTCTTTGCGTACAGTCGCGCTGCCGTTTGTGTTCATCTTCAACACTGACCTGTTGCTGATCGATGTGGGCTGGGTACAGGGTATTCTGGTGGCCATCTCCGCCACCATCGCGATCCTGATCTTCACCGCCGGTACCATGGGCTGGTTCCTGACCAAGAACCGCATCTATGAAAGCGTTGCGCTGATCTTGATCGCCTTTGCGCTGTTCCGTCCGGATTTCTTCATGAACCGCATCGCACCGCCCTTTGCGCAGATCGAACCGGCACAGCTGACGCAGGCCGTGGGTGAGGCCGCGCCGGGTAGCACCATGCGGATTGAGGTCGCGGGTCCGGACTTTGACACCGGCAATATGACCGAAACCACCGTTGTTCTGGACATTCCGGAAGGGGCCGACGGTACAGCTCGCGTCGACGCTCTGGGCCTGATGACGCTGGAAGAAGACGGTCTGGTCAAGCTCGACGAGCCGATGTTCGGTACGCCGGTCGCGGACGAGCTGGACATGTTCGACTATTATGCTGACGATGCTGTTCGCATCACCAGCATTCAGGCTCCGCAAAGTCAGCCCGCGAAAGAGCTGATCTTTATCCCGGCGCTGATCCTGTTGGGTCTTGTCGCCTTCCTCCAGCGCGGTCGCGCCGCAAAACAGGGAGAACCCGCATGACCAAAGCTATTCTGTGCGCCGTGGATATCAGCAATGGCGATCTTGATGTTGCTGTCCTAGAACGCGCCGCAGCGCTGGCCGAAATGGATGGCGCGCGGCTGGATGTGGTGACGGTGACGCCCGATTATGGAGAGGGGTTCGTCAGCAGTTTCTTCGAACCCCACCACCACGAAAAGGTGATTGAAGAGGCTCATGAAAAGCTGGTCGCCCTCTGCGCCGCAACGCTGGGTGAGGAACGCAATGCACAGGTTCGCCATGTGGTGGCCACAGGCAGCGCCTATCAGGAAATACTGAAAACGGCCGAAAGCGCGGGATCAGACCTGATCGTGATCGGTGCGCATAAGCCTGATTTTAAGGATTATCTGCTTGGTCCAAATGCTGCACGGGTCGTTCGGCACTCGAATACCTCAGTTTACGTCGTGCGCTAGCTCAAGCGGACCGAAGGGGGCCGGGAAGTTGAGATTGGTTGCTTTCGACGGGGCAGCCAGTTCACTCATCAAAGGTATGGCTGCGGGTGAGTTTGACCTGATTGAAAACGGTTGCCCGACAAGTGAAAAGTTCTGTCCTTTCCTCTTGCTTTAGCTGCGTACCCGTCCGATAGGGCGATATGTTCAAAAGCCGAGCCATAACCTTCATTCTGATCACGCTGATGATCGACGCCATCGGTATCGGCATCGTGTTCCCCATCATGCCCGACCTGATGGATCGCGTTGGTGCTGGGGACACCGGGCAGGGCGCCTTTTGGGGCGGGCTGCTGATGGCGGCCTATGCCGGAGCGCTGTTCCTGTGCGGCCCCATTGTAGGCAGCATTTCGGACGCCATCGGACGCAGGCCGATCCTGATAGCCGCCTTGGTCATGCTCGCGCTGGATTACGTGATCATGGCATTGGCTGACAGCTTCTGGTTGCTTCTTCTGGGGCGCACGCTCGCAGGTTTGGCCGGGGCAACCTACATCACCGCGACGGCTTATATTGCCGACATATCCTCGCCCACTGAAAAGGCTGCAAATTTCGGTCTGATTGGAGCGGCTTTCGGGATCGGGTTTGTGCTTGGGCCAGCCATCGGAGGCATTGCAGCCGAGATCAGTATCATCGCGCCGTTCTGGATCGCTGCGGTTTTATCCGCCGCGAACGCCCTGTTCGGTGTGTTTGTATTGCCCGAAAGCCTGACACCCGAAAAACGCCGCCCTTTTGGCAAGCGCGATCTTAATCCGTTCAAATCGATCTTTGACGCTTTCCGGTTTCCGGGGTTGGCGGTACCGCTGCTGTGCATTTTCATCTTTGAATTTGCCAACATGGTTTACCCAACCCTTTGGGCGTTCTGGACGCGTGAAGTTTTCGACTGGCCGACACTCTACATTGGGTTGTCGCTTGCTGCTTACGGCGTGTTGCTGGCGATTGTGCAGGGGGGATTAATGCCCCTTTTTATCAGGTGGATTGGCGATTACCGCACATTGATGCTGGGGATGATATCCGCGCTGATTGGAATGATCGGATTTGGTTTCACAGCGACGATCACCGCCCTTGTGGTCTTTCTTTTGCTGGCCGCCTTGTCTGATCTTGTGCCCGCATTGATGACGGCAATGGCCTCGAACCAGGCCGACGAAGACCGTCAAGGTGTGGTGCAGGGGGTTATCGCGTCGCTATCATCTGTTGCTGCTGTCCTGTCGCCCCTGGTGATGACCGGCCTTTTTCAGGCTTCAGTCGATGCTGAAGGCGTCTACCTTCCGGGCGCACCCTTCTTTTTCTCGGCCGTTTTGGTGTTGGCGATGATGCCTTTGGTGGTTCGTTTGCGCGGGCACGCTTCGGTCTGAAAAAAACGCACCCGCAGCGACCCGCGAGTGCGTTGGCTTTCGACGACTTGAATGCGCTTACTGGATTTCACCCATACAGAGATACTTCATCTCAAGGAAATCTTCGGTTCCGTATTTCGAACCCTCGCGGCCCAGACCGGACTGCTTGACACCGCCAAACGGTGCGACTTCGGTCGAGATCAGGCCGGTATTAACGCCCACCATGCCCGATTCAAGCGCCTCGGCAACGCGCCAGACCCGCGCCAGATCGCGGCTGTAGAAATACGAAGCCAGGCCGAACTCACTGTCATTGGCCATGGCAACGACGTCGTCTTCCTCTTCGAACTTGAACAGAGGGGCAACGGGGCCGAAGGTTTCATCCTTCGCGACCACCATGTCGCGGGTTACGCCGGTCAGAACGGTGGGTTCAAAGAATGTCCCGCCCAGATCCGAGCGTTTGCCACCCATCGTGACCGTCGCGCCTTTGGATACCGCGTCCGAGATGTGCTCTTCGACCTTGGCGACCGCTGCGTCGTTGATCAGCGGGCCTGTGGTGATGCCGTCGCCAAAGCCATTGCCCACATTCAGATCCTTGGTTTTCTCGGCCAGCTTGGCAGCGAATTCATCGTAGACACCTGCTTGCACATAGATGCGGTTGGCGCAAACGCAGGTCTGACCGTTGTTGCGGAACTTCGCGATCATCGCGCCGTCAACGGCGGCGTCCACATCGGCGTCGTCGAACACGATGAATGGCGCGTTGCCACCCAGTTCCAGCGACATCTTCTTGATGGTGCCTGCCGCCTGACGCATCAGGATCTGACCAACACGGGTCGAGCCAGTAAAGGTGATCTTGGCAACCTTGTCGTTGGTGCACAGCTCATTGCCCACACCCGAGCTATCGGTGCCGGGGATCACGTTCAGCACGCCTGCCGGGATACCCGCACGTTCGCCCAGTACTGCCATCGCCAGCGCCGAAAGCGGTGTAAGAGTTGCAGGACGTGCCACAAACGTACAGCCCACGGCCAGCGCAGGGCCGACCTTGCGCGCGATCATCGCGTTGGGGAAGTTCCATGGTGTGATCGATCCCACCACGCCCACGGGCTGCTTTAGCACAACGATGCGCTTGTCACGCTGGTGGCCGGGGATCACGTCGCCGTAGATACGCTTTGCCTCTTCCGCGAACCACTCAATGAAGGACGCGCCATACAGAATTTCTCCGCGCGCTTCAGCCCAGGGTTTTCCCATCTCGGCGGTAAGGATGGTAGCAAGATCGTCAGCGTTTTCGACCATCAGATCGAACCACTTGCGCAGGATCGCGCCGCGTTCCTTACCGGTTTGCGCGGCCCATTCCTTTTTCGCTGCATAAGCCACATCAATGGTCTGCCTGGTGCCTTCGATGTCGATATCCGTCACATTGGCGATCAGATCGCCGGTGGCAGGGTTGTGAACCGGAAAGGTCGCCTCACCCTCAACCCATGCGCCGTTGATATAGGCGCGGGTTTCCAGAAGGCTGGGATCCTTCAGCTCCAGTTTCGTCACTTTGGTGTCCAGCATGATCAGGCTCCTTTAGTAGCGTCGACCGAGGCTTCGAGGATTTACATGGCCTTGGCGAAGATTTTGTCCTGTACCGTTAGTGGTGCGAGGAATCGGATTACGTTCCCATATACGCCACATGTCAGCAGGATCAATCCACGCCTCATGGCTTTCGTATACACAATCTCACCATTTCTGTGTTTGGGTCCTGTCTCCGGGCAGAGATCAAGGTCGTCACTATTGTGAGTATCCGCGTATCTGTTCAATGGCTCGGGCAGCGAAACTCCCAGACAAGGACTTGTCAATGCTTGCTTCCAATGCGGGCAACGCAGATGAGGCACTTTCTCCAATTTCACCCAAAGCAATGGCTGCTTCTTTTCTGACAAAAACCGACGGGCTGTCGAGCAGCTTGATCAACTCAGGAACTGCTGGTGCTGCATTGGCACCAAATAGCGCCAATGTTTGAGCCGCTTCACGCTGTTCCTTGGCATCCCCGCGTGACAAATCGGCTTTGAGGCTCGCTATCGTTGTACTCGGTGCAAGCGCGGCCAATCGAAGGCCTTTTTTCAAGCGATTGTTCAAATATTGCTGCGCGCCAATCCAGCGCACTATAAAGAAGTACTCGCGAACAACTTCGTTCAGAACCCGCTCATGCTTTCCCTTCTGCCATCGGTCGATCATTGCCCGCGCAGAGCTCCGATCGCCATTTAAGGCCAAAACCGAGGCCGCAAATGGCATCAATTCAATTGCCTGAGGGTTCCGAACTAGTTCATGCAATATGGCCACCTCTGCGCCGTTCAGGTCATCCATTGCAAAAAGCGCAGCACCTTCAAACAACGCGTAGTGGCTGGGATACGCAGGGTCGAGACGCATTGCAGCCTGTACAAAGGCCAGTCCTTCCTCAGGTTCACCGCCCGCAATCAGGGCCCATCCCATTGTCAAATGCGCCTCTGGGTCGCTGGGTTGCAGGGCAATGGCTTTTGCTGCCTCTTGCCTGGCTTCATCCGTTCCCCGACTTACGCCCTGGGCACTGTCCCAATCAGGAAGGTTGAGACTGACTATCGCCCGGACGACGTGGATCAATGAGGTGTCCTGCTGCGTCAGTTCGCGGAAGTACTTATAGAACAGACCAATATGCATCTGTTCGTCAGCGCCTGCGAAGCCTGTCCAATGGTGGAAAATGTGCGGTCGTAAATGTGCCAGAGCAAGAGTCGCCCAGGCACGCCCATAATCAGGGTCCAACTCGACTGCGCGTTCAAAATGCGGAATTGCGGCCAGATTGTCGCGCTCATTGAAACGCGAATAAAGCTCCCAACCGCGCTGGAATGCTTCGCGTGCTTCGATGGTTTCCGTTTCTACGTTTTCGATTGCAATCCGACTTTGAGAATCGAGAGGAACATCAAGCTCCTGCGCAATCGCCAGCACAATGTTGTTTTGCAGGTCAAAAATCTCGTCAATTTCACCATCGAAACGTTCGGCCCAAATCAATCTACCGTTTACCGTGTCGGTCAGGCGGATATTGACCCGAAAACCTTCATCGGTGCGTCTAAGACTTCCATCGACGACGTAACGAACACCCAATTTTTCGGCAAAGCCTGGAACATCAATGTCGCGGTCCTGAAAAGCGAAAGAGGTATTTCCCGCGATGACAAATAAACCGGAAATGCGGGATAAATCCGTAATCAGGTCCTCAGAAACGCCGTCTATCAGCATCTTGTTGGACGGGTCGCTGGTAAAATTTGTCAACGGAAGCACGGCAATTGATGGCAAGTCTGGTAGCGGGTAGGCCAATTGCGCTTCTGAGGCGCGCAGTTGCCCCTTTTTCCAGGTCATTGCCCCGAAATACCCCATCAATATCAACACAGCCATGACCGCAGCCAACTTAAGAAACCGTGGCGCATTCGTCGCTTTCGGCTTTGAAAGAAATGGTGCCGCATCTGTTTCTATTCGGAAAGCCTCAACCGGTTCTGCGATGTTCTTGACTGATTGCGGACCAATTGATGCAAAACTGAAAGGAACCTTGTTGCGGGCATATTCAACGATCGACTGCGATGCGATAATTCCACCCGGTTCCGCCAATGCCTCAAGTCGCGCGGCCACGTTGACGCCGTCGCCCAATATGTCATTCGCGTTCGAGACCACATCACCGACATTCAATCCGATCCGAAAAACGATGGCGCGGTCAGGTTCGATATCTGAGTTTCTTTTTGAAAGTTCCGATTGTATCTCGACCGCCGCACGCACCGCATCGACAGCGCTATGGAATTCGATCAGAAAGCTGTCACCCGCCGTGTTCGCAATGCGCCCCGAATGCCCTGAGACCAATGGCTCGATGACTTCGGCACGGATCAAACGCAGCTTGTCTATGGTGCCTTCTTCATCCAAACCGATCAGTCTTGAATAGCCTGCGATATCGGCGGCTAAAATAGCTGCTAATCGACGATTTGGTCGGCTTTCCATAATTTCTCAGCCTATCATTTGGGCATTTTTCTGGGAAATGGTTTTCACGGCAGAGCATTTTGCGCTGACATTTGAATGCTGCGCGCCAGCTAACTGGATTGAGATGAAGGTCTCAGGCCGTTGAATTTGGGCAATAGATGCCGTCCAAGAAGTGATAAACTGAACGTCAACTCTGCCCGCCAAACGATCGATGGTCGTTGCGGGTTTTTATCAGCAGCAGGCGTCGGCAGTCCTGCGGGCTGACGCCCCTTTGCCCTCAAAAAAGAAAAACCCCGCTGATGGCGCAGCGGGGTTTAATCGACTTTCGAAATTGTGCAGCCTCAGCCCTTTTTCAGAACCTCACGGCCCAGCAATTCTGCAATCTGAACTGCGTTCAATGCTGCGCCTTTGCGCAGATTGTCGGACACGCACCACAGGTTCAGGCCGTTCTCGATGGTCGAGTCTTGGCGGATACGGCTGATGAAAGTGGCGAAGTCGCCCGCGCATTCGATGGGCGAGACGTAACCGCCCGCTTCGCGCTTGTCGATCACCATGATGCCCGGCGCTTCGCGCAGAATGTCGCGGGCTTCGTCTTCGTCCAGGAATTCCTCGAACTCGATATTTACGGCCTCAGAGTGGCCAACAAAGACCGGAACGCGGACGCAGGTGGCTGTGACCTTGATCGACGGGTCGACGATCTTTTTGGTCTCGACAACCATCTTCCACTCTTCCTTGGTCGAGCCGTCTTCCATGAAGACGTCGATCTGCGGAATGACGTTGAAGGCGATCTGCTTCTGGAACTTTTTCGGCTCAACTTCGGTGGTGGGGTTGTAAATGGCCTTGGTCTGATCCCAAAGCTCATCCATGCCTTCCTTACCGGCACCGGAAACCGACTGATAGGTCGAGACAACCACGCGCTTGATCTTGGCCCGGTCATGCAGCGGCTTCAGAGCCACAACCATCTGCGCGGTTGAGCAGTTGGGGTTGGCGATGATGTTCTTGTTCTTATAGTCGTGGATCGCCTGCGGGTTACATTCCGGCACGATCAGCGGAATGTCCGGGTCATAGCGATAGAGCGACGAGTTATCGATCACCACGCAGCCAGCTGCCGCCGCCTTGGGGGCGTAGACTTTGGTCGCCTCGGAACCCACGGCAAACAGCGCCATGTCCCAACCAGTGAAATCAAAAGTATCCAGGTCCTTGGTCGTGAGTGTCGTGTCGCCAAAGCTAACCTCGGTGCCCAGCGAACGACGGCTTGCCAGTGCGGCAAGTTCATCGACGGGGAACTGGCGTTCCGCCAGGATGTTCAGCATTTCGCGGCCCACATTTCCTGTGGCGCCGACGACTACGACGCGATAGCCCATTTCATGTCTCCAAAGTTAAGGACGCGCGTTCATAGCCGCGTTGCGGCAAAGAAAAAAGAGGCGTTTCGGCTTATTTCACCCCGTCACACCGATTTGACACAGTTCAATACCGTTCAGGGTTGTTTCAGCAAGGATCGACAAACCTCGACAATTGCCTGCGCTTCGCCTTCGATTCGAAATTCTGTTCGACATGGGTGCACGCGGCGTGTCCCGCGGTGGTTAATGCGGCGCGGTCATGCAGCATATCTTCCGGCGCACTGGCCAGCGCCTCAAGCGGGGTCAGGCCAAATCCTTCTTGCCGCGCGGAGTCACTAACAGGTCGAGCGCGCGATAGGTCTCGACAATCTCATCCCAGGGGTGTTCGCCCAGAAAATGAACGCGGTCTACAAGCCCGGCGTCCTGCAGTCTTTGTTCCTGCTAGGCTTGGAACGCTTCGGTGGTGCGGATGCCGATCTTCTTTTCAAGTATGGGCAGCAGCCGGATCACATTAGTCGTCACGCCCGAAAGGGAATGCTTCAGATTGGGCGCAACCACCTCGATGTCCTGCACGGGTGGCCTCCGGTTTCAGTCCACGCTGTCCCGACTGAATAGATAGATCACGCAGCCAATGGCAAGGGTGGCGGCGAAAAAGCCGAAGATCGCGGTATAGGGCGCCGAGGGGCTGATCGTGGCGCTGACCGCATGGATGCGCCCGGTGGCAAATTGTGCCAACCCGACACCGCCGATGCCGAAGAGGTTCAGCAGGGTAACACCACGCCCGACCAGATGCGCTGGAATGAAGGCGCGACCATGCGCCATGATGACCGGAAAACTGGCGCCCAGAAAGCCGATGACCGCAAGCAGAAAGACCGAGAGCCAGACGCCCCCGTCGATCCAAAGGCACAGCAGTCCTAAAGTGGCTGCGCCCAGGGCGTTGCCACCGAAGATCACCCATTTGCGGGTCTTAAGGATGCGGTCCAAAGGCCCATAGGCAAAGGTGCCCGCAATCATCGCGGCACCCATGATCAGCGTTGCCTGCCCGATCTGAGTAGTGTTGAGGTCAAATACATCGCGCAGATAAGGCCCTGCCCAGAGACCGCGCAACGCCGCAGAGGGCGCATAGGCCACCAGCATAAGTGGCAGGATGGTCCAGAGGGCGGGCTCTTTCAGCAGGTCCAGAACCGATCCTTTGTGTTCGGTCTCGACCTTATTGGGGTCATGCACCGTCAGCCAGATCCCTGCAGCCACCACGCCCGAAATGATCGCCAAACCACCCAAAGTTGCCCGCCACCCCATAAGCTCAACCGCCAGAGCCGTTGGGTAAGAGGCCACCAGATTGCCGACTGATCCAACGCCCAACATTACTGCGGCGAGCGTGGCGAATTTGGCAGGTGGAAATTCTCTGGCAAAGATATAATAGGACGCCATCAGGACAGGTGAACAGCCAACCCCGATCAGCGCCATGGCCAGCGCAACATGAAACGGAGTGGTTGCGATGGCGAATAAGCCAGCCCCGCCTGCGCCGCCAATCAGCAACAGCATCGCAGAGCTGCGCCTCGGGCCGACACGATCCAGAGCCCAGCCCACCGGGATTTGCATTGCGGCAAAAACCAGAAACCAAAGCCCCGACGCAAACGCCAGGTCTTCGGGCGTGGCCCCGATGTCTCTGCCCAGATCGGTAGTCAGCACGGCCAGGAAGGCGCGAAAAAACTGGCTGAGGACGTAAGCCAGACATAAAACTATCAAGCCTGTCTGCATCTGCTGCCTCTATTGCCCGTATGCCCTGCCGAGATGCTTTGCACGTTGTGCAGGTCTGCACAAGCGCTCGGGGTGGTGCGAAAGGGGCAGACATCCTTCACATTTAGGCTATCTTCAAAGCAGTTTTGGGAATTTCAGAGAGTGTTATGCCCCCTTCAGACTCTTTATTTTATGACTCAGTCCCTATTTCAGACAGCTTCCTGCGACTGAGCGATCCGGTGCAGTTTAAACCTTTGCCTGATACGTGGGTTTTGGGAGTCGCGGATATCGTGGACTCGACCGGAGAGATCGCGCGTGGCCGCTACAAAACCGTCAACATGGTTGGTGCTGCGGTTATTTCAGGCATGATCAACGCGCTGGGAGGTCGTGTTTTTCCTTATGTCTTTGGCGGCGATGGGGCCGGCTTTGCAGTGCCGGGCGAAGATGCCAAGATCGCGCGCGAAACGTTGGCGGCTTTGCAGAGTTGGGCCGAAACAGAATTTGCCATCACTTTGCGCGCAGGGCTGGTTTCGGTGGCTGACATCCGCGCCGCTGGGCGCGATCTGCGTGTTGCCCGCTATGCGCCCTCTACCGGTGTTGACTATGCGATGTTTACAGGCGGTGGATTGGCCTGGGCCGAGGCGCAGATGAAATCCGGGCGCGCCGCCATTCCACCGGCTGGACCTGACGCGCAGCCCGACTTGACGGGCCTGTCTTGCCGCTGGTCCAACAGTCCGGCCCGCCACGGTCAGATAGTATCTCTGGTAATTCAGCCAACATTAGAGTCTAGCGAGGCCGATTTCGCGGCTTTGAGCCAATCCGTTTTATCGATCGCCGAAGGGTTGGACCGGGCCGGTCATCCGGTTCCCCAAAAGGGACCGCCGATGAGTTTTCCTCCGCCAGGTATTGATATCGATGCCCATGTCTCACGCGCTGGGCGCAATCTGCTGGTTCAGAAGATACGGCTGATGATCGAAAATATGCTGATCGGTCTTCTGTTCAAAACCGGTATGAGATTGGGCCAGTTCGAACCCAATCACTATAAAGAAATGGTCAGCCGCAACGCGGATTTTCGCAAATTTGATGACGGATTGAAAATGACATTGGATTGTGACCCATCCACGTTGGAGCAGATCACCCGGATGCTGGAAGACGCTCAGGCACGCGGTAAGATCCGATACGGCCTGCATTCTCAGCAAGAGGCGATGATGACCTGCTTTGTGCCCTCTGCAATGAGCGATGACCATGTGCACTTCGTTGACGGTGCCTCAGGCGGCTACGCGCAGGCCGCAGCTGTGATGCGGGCCTAAAGACTGCGCGCGATTTCTGTAATCACGTCATATGCCATCAATACATCGCTCTCAGTGGTTTCGAACTGCCCGGCCTGAAAGCGGATGACCAAATCACCGTCCACACGGGTCTGGGTCAGATAAATCCGCCCGTCATCATTAATCGCGTTCACCAGTCGCAAGTTCAGGTCGTCCAGGTCGGTGGCGCCCTGCGGCTCATATCGGAAGGTCCACAGCGACCACATTGGCGGTGTGACGATCCGAAAGTCCGGCTCAGCTGCCAGTCGATCATGCAGCGCGACCGACCAGTTGACATGATTGCGCAGCCGTTCACGCAGCCCCACTAGCCCATAGGTTCGGATGACAAACCATAGCTTCAATGCCCTGAATCGACGGCCCAGTGGCACCGACCATTCCGAGTAGTTGATGTTCCCGTCTTTCCCATGGGTTTTTAGGTATTCTGGGCTGATCGCTAACGTGCGGACCAAATCATCGGGGTTCTTCAAGAAATGTGCGCAGCAATCGAACTGGACACCTAGCCATTTATGCGGATTGAAGACGATGCTGTCAGCCTGTTCGATGCCCGGCCAGTATTTGCGATATTCGGGACAGATCATTGCAGAGCCGGCCCAGGCCGCGTCGACATGCGAATAGAGCCCGTATTTACGTGCGATCTCAAGGCAGCGATCCACCGGGTCAGTCGCCCCGGTTCCGGTTCCACCAACGCAAAGGATCACACCAGCCGGCTGTAAATTAGAGTCTAAATCAGCCTGAATCGCTGCTTCAAGCGCGTTTGGATCCATCCCACGCCAATCACCTTGAACAGGAATGCGCACAAGATTGTCTTGTCCGATCCCCGAAACCCAAATGGCGCGGTCGATTGAGGTATGTACTTCGGACGAGCAATAAACACGCAGTGGTTTTTGGCCAAAAAGACCCTGGCTGTTTCCCTGCCAGTTCATTGCTTTTTCGCGCATGGTCAACACAGCCGCCAGCGTCGCCGAAGAGGCGGAATCCTGTATGACCCCGGCAAATCCTTCAGGCAGGTCCAGTGCCTCGCGCAGCCAATCCATCATCCGCGTTTCCATCTCGGTCGCGGCGGGAGACGTCTGCCACAGCATACATTGCGGCGCGATGGCACTGGCCAGGAATTCAGCCAGCACCGACGGCGCAGACGCGTTCGAGTTGAAATAGGCGAAGAATCGGGGGTGCTGCCAATGGGTGATGCCGGGCATCACGATCTGTTCAAAATCGCGAAAAATACTCTCGATTGCTTCACCATGCTCGGGCGGATGGGCGGGTAGGGCGTTCAGAATATCGCCAGGCTCAGTTCTTGCACGAACGGGCTTGTCGCCAACGGTCAGGTGATAATCTTGTGTCCAATCAGCGATTTTTTTGCCCCATACGGAAAATTCGTCCCAATTCATTGCGGTCTCCTTGCGGCTAATCTGATCTGCCTACTGAATAATCACTTCGACTCACTATTAATGAACAAGTTAATTAAAATCCAGCCCTGCAAGTTTGCGTGAACTTAGCAATCTATTGCGAAACAAAGGGAGTCGCGTCAAAATTAACCATGACGAATAGTTTGCCGTTGACGTCTCGATCACTGCCGATTGCCTTGTTGCGTGCACGCGAAAGGGTGATGGGGCCGATACGTGGTGTTTTAGCTGACGCAGGGGTAACTGAACAACAATGGCGCGTTCTGCGCGTCTTGCAAGAAGAAGGTCCGCAAGAACCCACGCAGATCTCAGAACGCGCTTGTTTGTTGCTTCCCAGCCTGACTCGGATTCTGAAAAAGCTGGAAGATAAAAAGTTGATCAAACGGCAGGCCGTCGAAAAAGATCGTCGTCGCCAGATCGTCGAAATCACCAAAGAAGGAATGCAGATCATTCACGCCAACTTGCCGGAAATGTTGCGGTTGGCGGCACAAACGCGCGAATTGATGGGGGCTGAGCAACACGAAACACTGCTGAATCTTTTGAGCGAACTACACGAATTGAAAAGCTAATTACTCAAGCTGGATAGACTCTAAACAATGGTTGTTTGTTTGTTTTTGGGGCAGCAATTCCTGAGCTTGTACAATATCGATTGCCCGCGTCGTTCTAGCGTCGTAGCTTGAGGGTCACTTGGAACAAACGGTCTGACAAAGATGGATGGGCCCAAGCCGCAAAAACCGGCACAGCCTAAAGAATTCGCCACGCAGGATTTGAGCGAGCGCGTTGGAGCGCGTGTGCGGAAGGCCAGGCAAATGCGCGGCATTCCGCGCCGGGTTTTATCCGAAAGCTCGGGTGTTTCGCCCCGGTATCTAGCTCAACTCGAAGCTGGTGAGGGTAATATCTCGATCGGAGTATTGCATCGGATTGCGCAGGCGCTGGATTACAAGGCCGAATGGCTGATCGGCGAAGAAGATCCTTGGGATTCGGATGGTTTGCAAATGCTCGAACTGTTCCGGCAAGCGAGCGATGACGTCAAAGACAACGTCATGAGGGCACTGTGTCCCGATCCTGCTGAGAATGCTCGGGCACAGCGGGTTTGTCTTATCGGTTTACGTGGTGCGGGGAAATCAACGCTGGGTGCTCTACTTGGCGCTGCGCTTAAGCTGCCCTTTGTGGAACTGACGGCTCAGATCGAAGAAATGTCGGGGATGCCATTGGCTGAAGTCATGGCCTTCTACGGGCAAGAGGGATATCGCAACCTCGAAGCGCAAGCGTTGGACCGGGTCATTGCCGCCGATGATCGAATGGTTCTTGCTGTCGCTGGTGGCATCATTTCAGAGCCTTCGACCTATACGACATTGCTGAGCCGGTTTCACACCGTCTGGCTTCGGGCCACACCCACCGAGCATATGGAAAGGGTGCGCGCGCAAGGCGACGAACGTCCCATGGCAGGAAATCCAAAAGCAATGGAGCAGCTCAAGTGCATACTCGCCAGTCGCGAGGCATTGTACGGGCGTGCGAACGCTCAGCTGGATACATCCGGGCGGACCGAGAGTGAGTCGATCAGAGATCTGATGGAGCTTGTCGAAGAACATGGGTTCTTGAGGTAATACAGGCTCTATTTAGGGTCTTTCAGCCAGTTTCTAGCGAAATCTATGGTGTCTAGATCAGCGAATCGTCGAACCCGGTCAAGTTCTGCTTCCAGCCGTCGGGTTCTTGCATCGGACCAGCGGACGGATTGCTCGGGCCACATTGCCCGAACATGCAGATTGCCGTGATTACGGTGTGCCTTCATGTCGATAC
Organism: Ruegeria sp. AN6; assembly: GCF_056540425.1. NCBI lineage: Bacteria > Pseudomonadati > Pseudomonadota > Alphaproteobacteria > Rhodobacterales > Roseobacteraceae > Ruegeria > Ruegeria sp. AN6. The sequence continues at coordinate 374,728 of NZ_JBQFWR010000003.1, read as the reverse complement.
GGCCGATCATACGGTTCCCCTCCATCAAGGGGAAGACGTAGTATCCATAAATGCGCTTGGGCTCGGGAACGAACACTTCGATGCGATAATGAAACCCAAATAGGCGTTCCGCGCGTTTACGATCGCGCAGCATGGGATCAAAAGGGCTAAGAACCCTGATCCGACCGGGCGCTTCTGGCAGCGCTGCCACCTGTTCGCATATTTCGGGCCGTGCAAAGACTTTGCGGTCATTCCCATCCGCACACTCTACGAATATTTCTGCGATTATTCCCTTTGTCAGAGCCTGATCACACCACGCCTTTGCCTCGCTGGCGCTGACGGTATCCCAAAATGCCGCCAGCTCTCCTGACGTGGCAAAGCCCAGCCGGTCGAGTGCCGCGTTACAAAGCCAATCCACGGTTGCATCTACGTCGCACGCTATGCTGCCGGGGCAAAGTTGGGTGTCGATAACCCGCTCCGTCAGATCATAGCGTTTCTGAAACCCCTCACGACCGATTACAGTCAGCGCCCCGGATCGCCAAAGGTATTCCAGCGCTGTTTTTGACGGATGCCAATCCCACCAACCACCAGACCCCTTTTTTTCATCCTTGCCCACATCGGATGAACCGACGGGACCATGATCGCGAATGTGCTGAATAACAGTTTCGAATCTCTGTTCAAAGCCATCACGTCGCCAATTCTTCCATCGGGCTTTCAGCATGTCGGCATCGCGGAGGAACCGCAGGTGCCAATGGCGATAGAAATCCATCGGAATAACGGCAGCGTCATGGGTCCAGTGTTCGAACAGCGCCCGATCACGCTCGTAAAGTCGCTTGAGGTTGCGCGGGCGATAGCTTGGTCGCCGCGCATACAGGATCATATCATGGGCGCGTGCGACTGTGTTGATGCTGTCGAGCTGCACAAAACCCAGGCGGTGGATCAATCGCAACAGATCCTCACCTTTAGAACCGCCTGCCGGTTGCTCCAGCAACGCGTGGCGATCCATGAACATTGTCCGCGCTTGGCGGTTGTTCAGGCGTTGCAGGGTCATGGGATCCTAGCGTCGTTTTAGCGTGTCACCAAAGCTGATCTTAGGGGTCAAGGTGACACGGGTATCAACCTCTGACTCTGGATCGGCCAGCTTTGCCGCGATGATTTCTGCAGCGGTGCGCCCGATCTCGGTTCGGCAGGCATCCATCGTCGCCAGCTTACGCGGTAATCCTTGCAACAGCTCGACGTTGTTGAACCCGGCGAGGCCAATCTGACCCGGCACGTCTATCCCCTGATCCAGCAAATAAAGCAGCCCACCCGCGCCAATCATGTCGTTGGAATAATACAGAAAATCCAACTCAGGCGAACGTTCCAACATGGCTTGCGTCATCTCTCGGCCTTTGGCCAGCGCTGAACCTCCCGAGTAAAACTCGCGATCTTCGATCTCGATCCCGTGCTTGCCGAGCACTTCGGTAAAGCCTTCAAACCGTTTGCGGGCACGGTGATCCAACGGCATCTTGGTACCCATGAAACCGATATGCTCATATCCAGCCTTCAGGATCGCCTGTGCCATCTCGCGTCCGGCGCGGCGGTGTGAGATTCCTACCATGGCATCGACGGGCTTGCCATCGGTATCCATGATCTCGACCACCGGAATGCCTGCCGAATCCAGCATGGCGCGGGCGGCTTCGGTATGTTCCAGCCCTGCAATGATCACGCCCGAAGGCCGCCACGAGAGCATCTCGTACAGCACCTTTTCTTCCTTTTCAGGCAGATAGTCCGTGACACCGACCACCGGCTGAAGTTCAGTATCTTCCAGTACCTGATTGATGCCTGTCAGAACCTCGGGGAAAACCATGTTCGACAGCGATGGAATGATCACTGCCACAAGGTTCACCCGGCTTGATGCCAAGGCACCGGCGATCTTGTTGGGCACATATCCCAATTCCTTCGCAGCAGCCAGAACGCGGGTACGGGTGGCGTCCGATACATCTCCGCGATTGCGTAGCACCCGGCTGACGGTCATCTCCGACACTCCGGACGCTTCTGAGACATCACGAAGGGTAAGCGGGCGTTTTGTTTCTATTGTCACCGGGGATACCTGCATTGTTTATTTCCCCGATGGTAGCGTGAACAGGGCGATCTGTTCAACTGTTGTGCAAAGCCGATGACAATCCGAATAAACCCGGTTACAGAAAGCGAAACGCGGCCCCGTGGCTCAACTGGATAGAGCAGCCCCCTCCTAAGGGGCAGGTTGCAGGTTCGAATCCTGCCGGGGTCGCCAGACTATTCATACCAATACTGCGCTTTCTATCAGTTAGATGCTTCCTGTACCCCTAATTGTGACACACATCGAAGAACCGGTTTAGCTTCCGCGACGACCTATGAGTACTTAAGTCACCGCAAACAGACCGACCTGAACGGTTTTCAGGCCAAATGAACAGAGCAGAAGGTTTAAGTTGGTGACGCCACTGGTTTTAGATCAAAGCACTTTTGCAACACACTCTATTGAGCTGCACGGCGCTCTTGTTCTGGCCAAAACTCATCGACCACGACATATGCGATGATCACGAAAATGGCCGCGCTGGCGACCTGCAATACTCTTGTGATGCTCTTGACGTCAGCCTCATCGGAAAACGGAGCGATCGAACCACCGTAAACGATCAGAACCGTTGTTAAAGCCGAACCTGCAGCAGCGGCGAGCGGGACCTGCGATTTGCCAAGCGCTCCGAGTGTCAGGCAAATGAAAAAACCCAACAAAATTGGGGTAAGAATAACCGGAGCTATTACGTTTATTTCATAGCAGATGATTGAAACCGCCGCCCCGAGAAGATTAGCCGTCAGCATGGCTTTGGCCACTGTTTTGCCCATCGATGGCATAGCTGCAAGTTGTTGGCTAAGAAGCGCGACAAAGAATAGGACCAACAGGGCTGAAGCGCCGGACACAAAAAACGCCATCGCGAACGGAACCGTGACAAGCGACATTCTGGCGATCCGGCGATGCGGGTCAAAGTCAGGCGAAGTATTGGCCTTTTTCTGAGCCGCTGTGGGGGGGGCAGCGGGTATCAACACAAACATCAGCGTTGATATGAAACCTGCAAATAGCAGGTTCAACGGTATCCAAAACACAAGCACCAATGCCAGATCCTGTGACTGCAGAACAAGGTTTGGGATCATCAACGCACCCATGAGGGCTATGACACCAGGCAGGACGCCTGCGCCAGAAACGGACCACATGAAAGACAGGATGATCCCAATGGCAACTAGAATCAGAAACACCACGGGATATGGGGCAAAGACTGACGACAGCAGGAATGAAATGAACATCAGCCCGATCGAGAAGACAAACAGCTTTGCAAATGCAGCCAAGGGCAAAGCAGCGGGTGCCTGAAGAAACAGCGCGGTGAAAACCGCTCCTACCACCGCAAGTGGCCACCCCAGAAATAAGCCCAAGGAGAATACCCCGGTGACTCCGAGCGCCAGGCGTAAAACCGAATTTCGATCCTCAGTACGCATAGGACAGGATTGATACCAAACGGATATAGGTCCGACCTACCACGTTCAGCAGAGTGTTTTCGCTCAGATACATGATAACGTCGGCCTGCCCATTAAGCTGGAAGCGCAAGTCGTCTTCGGCATCCCCGGCTTCGTAGCCAGGCAATACGATCCGGACTGGAAAGCGCTCAGGCTCACGAAGAAATCCTTTGGTGCTGGGCGGGCTGGCCAACTGGCCGGGCTCATCCCCACCACTCAGTGAGACTGCTGCGCTGAAGCTTTCGATCACGCCCGGAATAATCTGGCCGGGATGCATGTCCAGTACCACATCGACAGGTGATCCTACCGAAGCCCGACCAAGGTTGTTTTCGGTAAAATACGCTTCGATCCAAACGTCTGTTGCGTCCAGAAACGTCAATAGGTCCTGACCAGATCGCGCATATGTTCCAGGTGCGATCAACAAATTGGATATGACACCTGTCGCTGGAGCACGCAGTTCTGTCCACTCGAGATTAAGCTCTGCATCCGCTAAGGCAGCCAACGCGCGCTGGATTTTCGGGTTGTCAATTCCGTCGTCGCCCAACCGCTGTTTGGCCTTTTCCAGATCCGCTTTGGCGTTTTCAAAATTTGCCTCGGATTCTGCCAGTTGCCCACGCGCATCATCGGCCTTTGAAATCGCAATCAACCCTTTCTTTTCAAGCGCAAAAACACGCTCGGTCTGAATGCGCATCGTGTCGAGATCACTCTGTGCCCTTGCCAGCTTGGCTTGTGCAGCGCTCACCTCTGCCGAGGATGCACCCACCTCCTGCGTGGCTGCCTCAAGATCAGCCTCGGCCTTGTCGCGATCATTTTCGTAGGGCCTTGGGTCAATTCGAACCAGAACATCACCGGCTGATACGACCTGACCGTTTTCGACAAGAACTTCGGTGACTGTACCGGTGACCTGTGGAACGATCTGTGTCGCAATTGCTTTTACTCGGGCATTCCCGGTAAATGGCGTTTTTCGGTCAGCGACCAGGTACCAGATTAAGAAGATAAGAATAACGGTCAGCGTGGTCCAAATCGTCTTTCTCATTTCGCCGCTCCTTCAGCGGCACTCTCGGCTTCGGGTGAGGTATCAATCCAAACCTTGAACAGTTCATAGAAGACAGCGAAGAGAACCGGCCCCATAAAGACGCCGATCAAACCGTACGCCATCATACCTCCGAGAACACCGATGAGGATGACCAACATAGGAGTCTCAAGGCCTTTTGAGATGAACACGGGTCTTAGGAAGCTGTCCATTATCATGACGGGAACGGCCAATAGGGTGAAGATCAAAGCAGTACCGCCGGACATGGAACTCCATGCGTAGATAATAACCGGTATAAGAACCAATCCTGGCCCGATTTGGATAATCGAGAGGATCAGGCAGATAAATGCGAGAGTGGCGGCCGAAGAAATCCCAAACAAGGCCAATAGTATCCAAACGCAGACAGCTTGAATGGCTGCTACGCCAATCACTCCTTTTGTCACGTTCCGAATTGTTGCGCCCGCCAATGTTACGAATTCTCCACCGCGCGGGGCGAAAACACGGTTTGCAAAGCGCTGAAGACCCTTGACCAAATTTGGCCCGGGGCTGAACAACGCCCCCATAATCAACACGGACAGAGCTAAGCCAAGTAGCCCGATACCGATGCCCAGCACTTTTCCGAAGAGCGATTTGGTGATCTCAAGGATTTGCGCACCGTATTTGGCAAGCGCACCATCCAGGTTCCGTTCAAACATTCCCCACACGTCGGCAATTTTGCCCCCGACTAACGGTATTTCTTTCAGGCCTTCGGGTGCCGGTGGAATCTTTAATTCACCCTTGTCTGCTTGTTCCGCGAATTCGGACCCAAGTTCCGCGGCACCAGACACCGCAGTTGCGACTGGCCCGAGGGTTAGAACAAGGCCCAACAAAACCAAGATCGTCGTGGCAAGTTTTTTCCGACCTCCCAGCTTGGACTGCAGCCAATCAAATGCCGGGTAAAGCGCCACACATAGGATCGTTGCCCAGATAACCACGCTTGCAAGCGGCGCCACCATGACCAGGGCGCTGTAGAGGAATAATCCTAGAAAAAGCAATCGTATCGCTAGATCGACAATCTTTGCGTCCTGGGTCTTTTCCATTCCATCCCTCCACTATTTGTTATCTCAACATTACACTCAAAAAACTCGATATGTATATTTATAATCTACCAAAGATCTTACAGTGGCCTGAAGACACAGATGAATCCGGATTAGCGCTTTAGCTGTTCTGGCTATAAAGCGATTGCGCATGACTTCTTGTGGGTTGAACCTTACGAGGCTTATTTTTCTGATTTCTCATCGTTCTGGGACAAAATGGTATCCGCCACAGTGGTTGCCGTGGTCACAAATATACCCAGGCCGACGATGATGTAGATCATCGTAAAGATCTTCCCCGCCGCGGTTTCCGGAGAAAAGTCACCAAATCCCACAGTCGAAATCGTCACGACAGAAAAATAGATGGAATTGAGCCAGCTCCAGCCTTCGACATAATGATAAAACACCGATGCCCAAAGGATCATACCGGCCGTAAAGGCCAAAAGTCCCTTTACTCTGCCGTCCTTGAAGGCGACACCGATCCCTCGCGAAATTCTGGTTAGTGCATTCATTGCGATCTCACTTTCGAATAATTGCATTTGTATCAGAATTGAGGATTTTCGGAAGAAACAAAGCTGATGAACACCCGCTAATTTCACGGAATGTTCCATAACTGCCAAAAAACAAACAGGGGCTTAAGGTCGTCACCGCTCTGGCGAAGGTTCTCGTTCGGAATAAACACCTTACCGATCTTCGGGATGGGAAACACTTCGATTCCGAAGAACTTTGCCCGCATGCCACCGCAAATAGCTTGTTTGCGAGCGAATGGGATTGTCATCAATCAAGGCGCAAACCGCGTGCCGTCCAATAGACAAAATCTGTGCCTTCAATAGATTGCCGATCCAATCCGGAAAGCACATCTGAGAACTGGTTAAGTTCCTGGGCTCGGCAAACCCCTCTCAAAGGACCGGAAGTATAGCCAAATCTTTTGAGGTAGCCCGGTAAATCAGAGTGCCTCATATACACGAACCGTCGGTCGGGTGACGCGTACACTGAGGCGGCACCCAAGGGCAATCGGTGTCTGTTTTTGAAACCGCATACAACAAGTGTTTCATCTGGCTGATGGGTTGATTGCAACGGCGAAAGCAGATCCTGCAGGTCTATGCCGAACTGTTCTGCAGTGTTGGGATGACTATAATCAACCGTACGTTTGATCGGACCCTGCTCGGAAAAACACAACACCGCCAGCAGTAAGGCCCGCACCCAAAGCCGTTTTGAGATCAGCAAGATGCCCCAAGCTGCGCCCACCATCAACATCGGCAATATCAACAAAGTATAGCGATCATAGACCTTTCCCGATGCCATCCACATTGCCAGGAAAAAGAACAATGCGATCCCGGCAGGGGCAAGCAGCCGTGGTCGGCCGAGTGCGAAGGGCAGGGCGCAAAGGCCTAAAATACCCGCAAACCTTAAGACTGGTGCATTACCCAAGATGATTTCTGACAGCTTCTTTAGACTTCGATCTGACACGGTGGGCGCAAACCGGTGTAGCATTTCACCGCGCACACTGCCTTGAAACTCGGTACCAAAACCTAAGCGCAGGTACTGGAACAACGGCCATAGAAATGCCAGCAGTAAACAGGCCACCATGGTCCACTGGAAGGTTTTGTTTCTTAGAATCTCGCTTACGGGTCGATCCTGCCAGCGCCGGGTTAGAGCAAGTGTCAGGAGTGCCAGAGCCAAAAATGCGAGTGGGGTCGGACTTTTCTGCAATCCAGCCAGAAACACAGTGACCCCGAACCATGGCCACAACTTTGGACGCTCGAACGCGGCAAGCATCGTGACCACCCCCAAGGTGGAAAAAAGCATTGCCCCGCTATCCAGCATGGCCGATGTCGCATGTCCCCAGAAGTTTTTTGAACTGGACACAAGCAACACCGCAGGCAACATCAGCCAAGGTTGATCGGGAACCATAACTCGGGCGAGCAAAGCCGTTGCAATCAGCGACCCAAGCGCAAACAGCATCGAAGGCAGATGCAGGGCCAGCATGTGCGACATTCCCTGCTCGATCAATGCCGCTGTCATCCAATATTGAAGGGGTGGTTTTTTTAGGCTGGGCTCATTCTGAGAATATACGGTAAGCCAGTCATTGTTGCGCATGAAACCCAGGCTGCGGTCATAAGTAAAAAATTCATCAATCTTTGACAGGCCATCTTGCCCCAACCCGGACATGTACCAGCACCACAACAACGCGATGGTGATGCCTGTTATTGCATAGGGTAGCCATTTGTGGGTCTGCAAATGTTCGATGCCCGAATTTTGGACCACTCTGGTTATCCTCTGACTTGTTGTAATATGATGTGTTTTGGACTAGGCGAGTACTTGAATTTCGGGGTCTGATCAATCACAAACCCCGGTGACTGTATCCAAGAAGCTTTGATTGCGATGTCGACCGAACCTAAGGAAAACGCTGATAATCGACCGACAGTTTCGGTTGTGATTCCCATGCATAATGAGCAAGGGGCCGCTGCTGGATTGATTCAGGGGATCTGCGACGCCGCTTCTGATCTTCCTGCGTTCGAGATCATCGCGGTTGATGATGGTTCGACCGATGGTACCTTTGCGGCGCTGCAGGAGATGCAGAAAGAATGCCCGCAGTTGCGCATACTACGGCATAAAACGGCAGGTGGGCAAAGTGCCGCTGTCCATTCTGGCGTCAAGGCCGCGCGCGCCGATATCTGTTGCACTCTGGATGGCGATGGACAGAACCCGCCAGAAGAACTGCCCAAGATCTGGGCGCCGCTGGTATCTGGCGATGATGCGCAGGTCGGTCTTGTGGCGGGGCAACGGGTCGGCCGGAAAGATACCGCATCAAAAAAGCTCGCCTCGCGATTTGCGAATGCCTTGAGGGGCTGGATGCTGAAAGACGGTACACGTGATACGGGTTGCGGGTTCAAGGCGTTCAGAACGCAGGCGTTCCTTGATCTTCCGTTTTTCAACCATATGCATCGATACCTGCCAGCGCTGTTCAAAGCCTACGGATGGAATGTTGCACTGGTTGATGTGGCGCATCAGCAGCGCATGACCGGTGAGTCAAAATACACCAATTTCGGGCGGGCCATGGTCGGCATTTGGGATTTGTTCGGCGTTGTCTGGCTGACCCGCCGCGCCAAATCTGTTTCAGCAACCGAGGCAAACCGGTCGTGAAAGAAACCATTCTGGAAATCCTGCACGTCGACAGCCCGACCGAGGCCCTTTGGGTATTCATCGGTCTGGCTGGTCAATTGATGTTCAGCGCTCGTTTCATCGTTCAGTGGATTACATCAGAACGCGCAAAGAAATCGGTCATACCGATGGCCTTCTGGTACCTTTCGATTGGCGGCGGGCTGATACTTCTCAGCTATGCGATCTATCGCCGTGATCCAGTGTTTATTCTGGGCCAGTCGATGGGTTTGTCGATCTACCTACGCAACATCTTCCTGATCCGCGCCGAGAAGCGCTGATTAGGTCTTCGCTCGCACTATTCAAACATTCTTCGGACTTGACTGGTTGCCCCGTTCAGCGGGTCGCAGCCGACGTCAGGCTTGTGTGAATAACCCTTTCTTGTTTCTGGGATATTTGTGCTAGTATCGCACGCATAGATTTTTTCATTTTGTTTCAGGAGTCGTTTCCTTTGCCCGATACCTCACACCGGCAGTTCAAGCTGCGCCCTCTGGAAAAGGCTGATCTTGAGATCGTGGCCCGCTGGTTTCAGGATGTTCAAGAACTAGCTCTGTTCGACAGAACCACGCGAATTCCGCAAAATCTGACGCAAACCGAACACTCTTGGGAAGGCGCTGTTGGCATTTCTAGCAGAGAGGAAAAATGTTGGTTTGTGATTGAAAATGATGATCGAGATGCGGTCGGCGTGGTTGGTCTCGAATCGATTTCACCCTTCAATCGGGATGCGGTTGTTCCGGTTTTTGTAGAAAAGTCATTGCGGCGCCAGGGCGTGGCGGTGCGAGCTGTTGCATTGATGTTAGATTTTGCCTTTCAGCAATTAGGACTAAACCGGATAACTTCTTACTATCGGGCCGACAATCACGGCAGCCGCGATCTGATCAGTCGATTGGGTTGCCAGATCGAAGGCACGATGCGGCAGGCTTGGTTCGCGGACGGGCAGTTTCACGACATGGTGGTCGTCGGTATGTTGCAACAGGACTGGGCTGAGCGTCGGAACGTTTTGGCACAGGAACTGGGCCGGGAAACGGTGGTCAGTTTTGGGTCAACAGGTATGTCCTGGCCGCCTGAATGCGGTTCTGTTACTTGAAATGATGCGAATTTTGCTTGGTATATTTTTAAAACGCTCTTGTCGGATTCGACGAGACCACGCAGTTGAGTGCACCCAGTGAATACGACCGGTTCGGACACTTCAATCAGACAAAAGCTCGGGGCGGTGCTGTTTGCCGATGTTGTCGGCTATTCCCGCCTGATGAGTGAGAACGAGATGGATACGTATAACGCGTTGAAATCTCTTTTGTTCCAGCTCGAAGAGACTTGCTCGAAATATCAGGGCAAAATCATTGAAGTGCGCGGCGACGGCATTCTTGCATTGTTTGATACGGCCACCAGCGCGGTTGAATTTAGCATCGAACTGCATCGAATTGCGGCCGAGCATAATCTGACGCGGCCGGACGGCCAGCACATCAAATTCCGTGCGGGCGTTCATTTGGGCGAGGTTTTGATGGATGAACGTGGCATCCATGGCGACAACGTCAACATCGCCGCCCGCCTGCAAGAGATTGCCGAGCCCGAGCGGGTTTATGTTAGTGCGGCCGTTTATGAGCAGATCCGCAACCGGCTGCGTTATGGCTATGAATTCCTTGGCCCCAAACAGCTCAAGAACATCATGTCTCCGGTCGCGACATACTGTGTTCGAACCGAGGTCGAAGGAGCGACAATGGCCGCCACATTGCGTCCTGAGATGCAGTTGGAGGTGCTCGAACGGCCCGATATCCCCTCGGTTGCGGTATTGCCGTTTGCCAGTCAGGGTGGTGAGGAAGATGATAACTGGGTCGCCGAAGGGCTAACCGATGACATCATCATGAACCTGTCCAAGTTCCGGAACCTGTTCATCATCGCCCGAAACTCGTCCTTCTTCTTCAAAACCCAGTCAATGTCGCCTCAAGAAGCTGCCCGGCGCCTAAACGTGCGCTACATCGCGCGCGGCAGCGTGCGCCGATCATCCAGCAGAATCCGGATCACGGCCGAGCTGATTGACGCCAACACTGAACGCACCATTTGGGGCGAGAGGTTTGACCGCAAGCTCGACGATATATTCGATATTCTGGATGAAGTGACTGAATGCATTGTTGCAGCCACCGCAGTGATGATCGAGTCGCATGAAAAACAGCGCATGGTACAGGCGATCCCGTCAGACTTGCAGGCCTATGGGTCTGTCCTTCAGGGGCAGCATCATATCTTCAAGTACACACGCAACGATAACCGCAAGGCGCAGCATTGCTATGAATCAGCACTTGAGCGTGACGGCGGCTATGCGCGGGCTGCGGCGGCTCTGTCGCGTACGTTGAACATTGATTGGCGCTATTCGTGGACTGAAGACCCAAACAGCGCGCTCGACAAGGCACTATCGTTGGCCCAACGCGCCGTGGAGCTCGACCCGACCGATGCACGCGGGTTTGGAGAGCTGGGCTATGTACAGCTCTATCGAAAAGAGTTCGATTCCGCGATCGAATCCTACAAGCGCGCCTTGCAGCTGAACCCCAATGACGCGGATATGCACTCGGACTACGCCGACGCATTGGCTCATTGGGGAGATAACGAAACTGCAATCAAACACCTGCAACAGGCCATGCGCCTGAACCCCTATTTCCCTGATCAGTACCTGTGGCATCTGGGCGGAGCTTATTACAATCTCAAGCGCTATGACGATGTGATCTCCTGCGTGAACAAGATGAACAACCCGACCGAAGGGCAACGCGTACTGGCCGCCAGCTACGCCCATAAGGGCGAATTGGACATGGCCCGCCAGATCGCCGACAAACACCGCGCGGCACATCCCAATTTCTCACTGTCGCGCTGGGCCAAGGTTCAACCAGACCGCCTGTCCGACGATACGCAGCATTTTGTCGAAGGGCTCAAGAAGGCCGGGTTCTGAGTGGCAGGAACGGGCATGTTTGCGCCGCCGCTCTACATCCGATGCGGTGTCCGATGCAACGACGCACAATCAGAAGTTTTCGCTGTTAACCATGAATATATTAATAACTGAGCAACGCGTCCTGCACATGTTAGCTCAAGGTGGAACAATCCGCCACGAACGCAATCCCAATGGAAAAATAGTGCATGTTGTGTGCAATACAATTGACAGATCCCTGCTATCCGACTGCACACTCGACATCATTGGTATACTGCGCCGTAAGCGCTTGACCGTGTCGCGAAACTCCGGCTCTAACAGCATAACGGCTATCGGTCGCCGCTCTGTTGGGCGACAGCTAAACAACAGAACAGCATGATGATGTTATGATAATACGTAACGAAACAGGCGCTGACATTGCGATCATTCAGGCTGTCACCGAGGCAGCGTTTGCTACAGCAGAGCACAGTTCAGGCACGGAAGCTGCTATAGTCGATGGCCTGCGCAAAGCTTCCGCTCTCACCTTGTCCTTGGTCGCTGAGGAAGATGGGGAGCTGTTAGGCCACGCTGCATTTTCCCCGGTCCTGATTAATGGCAAAGACATGAATTGGTATGGCCTGGGTCCAGTATCCGTCCGTCCTGACCACCAGGGCAAAGGAATTGGTGGCGCTCTTATCCAAGATGGGCTGGGGAAGCTCCGCGCTCTGGATGCAAATGGATGCGTTGTTATGGGGCACCCGGATTATTATCCGCGTTTCGGGTTTGTACGAGATGACAGACTTCGATTTGAAGGCGTGCCGCCCGAGTATTTCATGCAGCAAGTCTTAAAAGGAAAGCAACCTGACGGCTCGGTAACTTACCATCCCGCGTTTTTCATTGAGTAATAAGTCTCGAAGCTTCGCCCCATGCAGAAATAGGGCGGTGCGACAAAGCCTGGATTGGGTTCAATGCTGACATAAAGTTGCTGCAGCCCACACACCTGCACGTATGTGGCCAGCAACACTTGTCATATCAGGCTTAACCCAACCGCGCTTTGCTTAATCAGGCCCTATTCCCCGCGGGCCTTTGCACCGCTGACTTTGGCACCTGAAACTTTAGCACCCGAAACTTTGGCCCCGCTGACCTTGGCGCCTGAAACCTTGGCCCCGCTCACCTTGGCTCCCGATACCTTGGCTCCGGCCATCATCGGCGCGTCGTATTCGAAATAGACGTCCAGCAGCACTTCTTCGACCTGACCGGCAGCAATATCCATGCGGATGGTGTAATCGGCCTGATCATAGTTCCAGACACGGATGTCGTTCGCCATCTGGTAATCCGCCGCCGCGACACCGGACCTGGACGGATCCAGCGGAGCACGCGCGGCCTGTTGTGTCGTATCTGCACCTCCAGCAGTTTCCATGCTGAACCCATAGGGCAGGTTGCCACTTGTGGCACTGTCGCCTTCGCCATGGACCAGAAAGATTGTCGGTTCTGGCATCTCGTAATATGTGCCGTCATATGCGAAGCCATAAATCCGCGCCAGCCGGGCATCGCCTCCGAACTGGTCCCCGATGAAGTTGTTGACGCCACGACCCCTTCTGCGGTCATCTTGTTCAACATATAACTGCCTGTTGTGGTGATCTGCGGCCTGCAGCCAGAATGTATGTTTGAATTGCCGCCCCCGACGAATGTAAACCAGAGAATCGTGTGAAACCTTCTTGCGTCTGGTCAGGTCCAGATTAAAGGTACCTCCTCCGGCAGATACAACTTTGTAGATACCCGAGTCTGTGTTTGGCGTCGTTCCGACCTGAAGCATTACCCGGTCGTTTTCTCTGACCGGTACACCGTCTATTCTGGTAAATCCTGTCGGAATGCTGGCGACATCTGGCGACTCAAGCGCCAACCGGACCGATTTCTGTTTCAGTTTTAGATCACTTAACTCTCGCCCAAACAATAATACCTCGGAAAAACTGAGTAACGACTCAGACATATCACTTTCTCCCTATCGGGGGCTGACGGAGCTTTCTGCCACGTCCGTCCCGGTTTGCGCATTGGTCTGCGCTTCGTTTGTCGAATTATCACCCCGTGCCCGTAACCTGACATAAAACCGAGGTAAAAACAAAGACTTTAAGGTTCTTTTGGCTCGGGCGCTAGTGTTCGAACCGATGCGGCGTGGCTCGACCCATCCGGCTTAGTCAGACGCGGGCCAGGGCGTGTCAATCCGATGTCGCGCATGCGGAAATTGCCTTCTATGATCTGGCGGAATGCCCCTCCTGTGATCTCTTGGTCAACAACAACCAACGCGCGCTCAACCCCGAAGTAGCTCAACATATCAGCATCCAGCATTTCCAAAGCATCGGCAAGATAGGTGCCCAGCAAATCCCGCGCTTCTATCAGCGCCACGCGGAATCCTTCCGGTTCAGCGGCGTAATGCTCGTCGAATAAATCCTGCATGATCGCGTTGTATTCGTCAGAGCCTTCCAGCTCATCCGAAAGCTCCTCCATCTCGGGGTCGATCACATCATGTGCAACCAGCCGCTCGTGGTAGATATCGACCAGAATGTCGAACATCGCCCCGGTCAGCGGTTCCGACAGCGCGTGTTCACTGGACCAGCCATGTGAGAACTCGGACAGAGTCCGGTCATTAGCGGCGATGCGGATTTGCGAGTTTTGGGACAGCTCTGCAAATCGGCTGAGCCGGTTATAGGTATACAGGTTCCCGCGCGTGTTCTTCAGCAGTTCATCTACGACTGAACCGAAATGCAGTGATGCAAGCAGTGCCACCATATCTGCTGCTGATTCATGAAATCCATAATACTCGCCAGTTGCGTCCTCTTCTGACGGCATGCCGATGACGCTGTAGATGATGGCATGGCCGATCTCATGCGCTACGACGTCAAAATTAAGGCTATAGGGGCGGTATTCCTCGCCATGTTCTCGAGTGCCGCCGGTCTCCAGAAATCCCCAGCCGATATGCGCGTTATCAAGGCTGGGCAGTAGGGAAAGTTCCAACCGTTCAAAATCACGCTCGAAATGCCAAGGGATAGGGCGGCCGAAATAGCCCTCCCACACATCCATCGTAAAATGTGCTGCGCCAAACAGATGGGCAGCTTCAAAGGCCGGATCGTCGGGATCGATATGGATAAAATTTCCGAACTCGTCGGGTTCAGGGGGCGGCAGGATATAGCCATCCCAGGCGGGCAGATACATCTCGGGCCCTTCTTCGCCTTCAATCATCGCGCCATAGGGGATCGTCTTGTCGACCGGGTACATCGCATACATTCGCGGCCCCGAGGGGCCGGGTCCGATCGTACCCTGCGGGGCAGAGATCTCGACCAGTTCAGGTTTCGAATTCGGCTCTAAGAAGGGCGATTGCGGATAAAGCAAGAACCGTGTGCCCGGAGTTTCGTTGTCCGAGTAGTCGGGCCAGATCGTCATTGTCCCCTCCCGTTATTGTCCCGGTTCACCTTCGGTGTGGCAAAACATGTATTCAGCTTCAATCAGATCAAGAAACGCGTCGCGCCCGTCAAGACCAAGCGCGATTGCATGGGATTCAAGATCATCTGGCACCGCCTGGTCAAGCCGCGTTTCAAAATACCAGAGCAGCGATTGCATTCTGTTTGCAGAACCATTCACCCGATCCAGCCCCGCCATCCGGCTGGCCTTGCGTCGCGCCCGATCACGCAGCGCGCCATAGCGATCATCGTGGCGCAGTTGGGCTAGCAGGGCAATGTCGAGCTCATCCGCGCGCGCTGCGATGGCCGTATCTTTGTAGGAACAGTCCGCCAGCAATGCCTCGTATTGAGCAAGCGTCAGATCGTTGTCCTGCAACCATTCCATCAGATCGGAGTGGCGAGGCAGGCGGGCCGCGCGACGGTGCTGAGCCATCTGTCTTCGCAAGGTATCCCGATCGGGCAGGTGATTTATCCGATATGCTTCGTCGCGCGCCAACAGGTGCAACGCGGCGCGGTCGCGTAGTTGGACATAAAGGGCAGGGTCCAGCCGCAGTTCGTCCACCAGTGCCCGCGCATCCGGGTCATGCGGAGCGGTCTCGGAATCCACACGAGTCCGCAGTTCACGCCAGACCAGAGTTCGTTCGACGCGTGTCGATTCCGGCGCGTCGGAACCTGCTTCCAGGTACCGCGCCATCTGCGCCAGCATCTCGCGTGCATCGGCGCCTTTGGCATCCACCTGGCCGCCGGGCAACCAGTTCCGAAACGTCGCCGAGTCTGTGTTGGTCTTTGCAGCCGAAATCACCTTGCCCCAAACCCGGTCGCGATAGTGCAGCGCCTTGGCTGCACCCAGCAATATCTGTGCCTCATCCTCCGACACCACTTCGGCCTTCACCGCTGCGGACAGCGTGGCCCGGATCGAGACCATAGGCTCACTCAACGGTATGAAGCCAAGCTCGGCGGGGCCGTGCAGCACCGCGACCTCATCGTCATCTGCAATGGCGCCGCTCAGGTAATCCTCGAACACCCGTCCGACGCCGATCATCCCGAAATCAGCCAGTTCCGCCGCCCGCAACGCACCCATGCTGGCGCTGCCGAATACCGGAATGCCCTGTTCCAGCGCCCACAGGATTTCCTTGTGCCAGACCGAAGGCACCCCGTCGAAATACCCGTCGATAATGCCAATTGCTTGCGGCCTGTCGCGCACCGCACGATACACATCGCCTTGCTGAACCGGGGGCAGGATGGTGGCGTCCAGTTGTTTCTGCACGGCCTCGGGTCGCAGCGTGGGCCCAACAAAAACAACGACGGTCATGCCGATATCGCCCGAGCCCGCGGACCGGCGATGAAGTCAGGATCGTCATGCGGGGCTTCCAGCCCCGGAATGACCGCGCGGATGACCGCGATGTCGATCCCGGGTCGGGACAGATCAACCGTTACCACTTGGCCGATCCCGGCCTCAGACAACCGGGCCAAAAGTAGATCGAGGTCTTCTGTGAAAGATCCGGTTACGTGCGAGGGGCAATCCGTAAAACGCTCTGTCGGCTTTGCGCCTTCGATCAGCTCGCGAACATACCGTCCGCGCCACAGGCGCGCCTCGTCGATAAACTCCTCAGGGTCCAGATCGTCTCGCGCGCCTGAAATATAGGTGAGCCGTGTCTGCGCCGCCTCGGTCAGCGCGCGTAGCAGCGCGATGGCGCGGTCGGGGTGACAGCCATCTCCGATCCCGATATGGCCGTTTGCCTCTCCGGTCTCGCAGATTACACAGCGAAAACTGGCGATGCCGATATCCGAGGTCGTGTCCCAGATCCCCAGTTCCAGCCCTGCCTCTGTGATCAGGCCCATTGCCTGACGGCAGCGCGGATCATCGACTGTATCAGGATCGATGCGGGGTGTTGGACCCCGATGATGCCACAGCGTCGTCGCATCGCGCTCGATCAGTTCGCAGATCGCGTGGCAGCTAGCCTCAGCGGCATCGTTGCCCGATGCCAGACCATTTGTCGTACGCGGAAACGCGCGCTGTCCGTTGGCTATAGAGGTCGTGTAATCCGTATCCACCATCTCATAGGGCACCCAGCAAGCAGCATCCGCGTTCAGGTCCTGCCCCTGCACCCACAGCATCGCACCGTGAGGGTCAAACTGCCCACCGGTCACGCGAGGCAGGCGGTCCACATTGACCACGTTTTCCTGCGCAAGATCGGTGTGGGTGCACAGCCGCAGCGGCAGCTCGATCCGTTCTGCATGCCACGACTCGATCGCCTCCATCACCCCCGAGGCCTGCGCCGCACTCAACGACAATCCCTTGCCCAGCGACACCGCAACCGAGCGCGAATTGGGCCGCGTCACCATCACGGTCGGCAATCCGATCCGATCCAGTCCGGTCAGATTCGCGATCCGTGTGATGCCCATCTCTTTGAGAAACGGTTTGACGATGGCAAGGGTCTCTTCTGGATCGCGCAGCCGGTGGGTATCCAGCACATAGGTCTTCTGCGATTCTCCGAGCATTCAAATGACCTTGGTAAATATCTGATTAACCAACCAAACCCGCCGGGCGGATCAAGTCGGGGTCAGGATGCGGGATGATTGCGAATGGGTCAACACCACTGCCTGAGCGAACCGGCGATGCATGGCCCACATCGCGCGACTAGATGGAGCGCCTCAATAGCTCTACCGGTAAAGCAGATTCTTCATAATCGAAGGTCGGGAATTCGAGACCCCTCAGGCGCCATATTTGCCAGTTAGATACTTCTAGGCTCCAGACTCATTGATTTACAACCAGAATAGCACGGTAGCTTCTAGAGCGATGGCAGGGAGGGAGACCTTTGGGCATCGGTCTTAGCGCGTAGCAACCCGGCGCCAGTCTTTCAAACGTCCAAACGTAATCTCGATTCAGTTGCGACGTTTGTAGCGACGCTTGTCGTACCGGACAGGTTTATCGCGTGATTTGCGACTCGGGATACAGGGTCTTATTCTCCTTTCATTAAGGGCTTCGCGGAACCTGTCGGCGTCATAGCTGCGGTCACCCAGCAGCCAGTCAGCCGAAGGCAGACTGTTCACCAGAGCCCTGGTGACCGTGAAATCGCTAACCTGCCCAGCGGATATGAAGAAGCGGATAGGGCGTCCGAGGCTGTCAGTAACGGCCTGCAGTTTTGTATTCATGCCACCCTTGGTGCGCCTTATCGGCCTGCCGCGCCCCCATTTTTGGCCGCAGGTTGGAAGCCGTGCGGTGTGCTTTGAGGTAAGCCGCGTCAATCATGATGGTCTTATGATCGCTTCCCTCCGCAGAAAGCCCAGTCATGATGCGAGCGAACACGCCCAAATCGCTCCATCGTTTCCTGCGATTGTACAGTGTCTTTGGCGGCCCATATTCGCGCGGCGCATCGGACCAACGTAACCCATCGCGATTGATGAAGATAATTCCACTCAGAACGCGTCGATCATCAACCCTCGGCTTACCATGGCTCTTTGGAAAGTAAGGCTGAAGCCGCGCCATCTGCTCGTCACTCAACCAGAATAGATTGCTCATGTTATACCCTTGAAACTCACGGGTATGAATCGCGCAGGTGGGATGACCACCACCAATTTAATGAGTCCAGAACCTAGACAAGCTCAGTAACAGTTTTTTGTTTGCCATCCTTGTGCAAATATATAAAAGCCGACCTAAAGAGCCCGCCGGGAAAATTCTCTAGGTCTGAAATAACTTTTAAAAAATGGTCTGTATGATTCAATGAACGCTACTTCTTCACAAAAAATGTGTTTGGATAATCTACTCGAGAAATTATCGGACAAAACTGCCGTAATCGGTATTGTCGGACTAGGATATGTCGGCCAACCTCTGATGCTTCGGTACTCAGAAATCGGATACAAAGTTCTGGGCTTTGATCTTGATGAAGAGCGTGTTCGCCAGTTGAATAGCGGACATAGCTCCATTGAACACATCGAAGATGCACGTATTGGACAAGCGTGCGAGAATGGCTTTGAAGCGACAACCGATTTCTTACGGATTGCAGAAGCCGACGGAATAATGCTCTGCGTACCGACTCCGCTGAACAAGTATCGCGAGCCCGACATGAGCTTTGTCACGAGTACTTGCGATCAGATCGCTCCGTACTTACGTGAAGGGCAGGTCGTAGCATTGGAAAGCACCACCTATCCAGGCACAACTAAGGATGAAGTTCTGCCACGTCTGGAACGCAATGGCTTAAAGGCCGGTGAGACAATTTTTGCTGTCTACTCTCCAGAACGCGAAGACCCGGCCAACGCAGATTTTACTACTCATACTATTCCGAAGGTCGTTGGAGGTCACACCGAAGCTTGTCTTGAAGCAGGTCTTGCTCTGTATAATCACGCGATTGACAGTCTTGTTCCAGTAAGTTCGACTGAGACCGCCGAAATGACGAAACTTCTAGAGAATATCCACCGCGCGGTGAACATTGGTCTTGTAAACGAGATGAAGATCGTAGCCGATCGAATGGGAATTGATATCTTTGAGGTGATCAAAGCAGCGGCAACAAAACCGTTTGGGTTTACACCCTACTATCCTGGCCCTGGCCTCGGTGGGCACTGTATCCCGATTGACCCTTTTTATCTAACCTGGAAGGCCCGTGAATACGGTGTAAATACGCGTTTCATCGAATTGGCCGGTGAAATCAACACCGCAATGCCGGACTATGTATTTGGCAAGCTCGCCTCGGCTTTGAACGAGCGTTCCAAATCGGTTCGCGGAAGTAAAATCATGGTTCTGGGGATAGCCTACAAGAAAAATGTAGATGATATGCGTGAAAGCCCATCCGTTGCGCTGATGGAGAAAGTTCGGGATCGGGGTGGTGTCCTAAGTTATTCCGATCCACATGTTCCGGTTTTCCCGAATATGAGGGAACACCAGTTCGACTTGTCGTCTGAAGCGCTGACGCCCGAAGTGCTGGCCGCGCAAGATGCGATCATTCTTGCGACCAATCATGATAAGTTTGACTATGAAATGATCACCAAGCACGCCCAGCTCATCATCGACACAAGAGGTGTATATGATACTGGTGCGAAAAATGTCGTAAGAGCCTAGCAGGGTGACTTTACGCGCGCATGTAATTGCGTCTGACGTGGACAGATGCGGAAGAGGGATAGAGGCTCAAAGATCGACTATGTGCTATGTAATATCCGCGAGCTGACAAATATCACCAGACAGTTGTGACCGCGAAGCCGTCTTTGGTTGCAGGTTTCGTATATCGATAGATTGAAAGTTAAAAAATGGAACCCATGCGTCAAAACGGGTCTGACAATCTTGATGAACTTCAGCACCGCTCTGCAGTTGGGCGATACGGTTCGGAGTGGTCAGCATGGGCAATTTTTGTCGGCGTCGCGTTTCTCCTTCAAATGTTTCTCGCCTTGAACACACGTGCGCCATTCGTGATCGAAAACGGTGACAACGGTTCCATTCTCTATATCATCGCGCATTGGATTCAGCCCGAAGCGTTCATGGATGATGTGTTGTTGGGCGTCGATGGCACAACCAGTTTTTATCAGGCAGCTTTGATGTGGCCCAACTATCTGCTTGGGCTAGCAGGGGTTCAGCTCGGCTTTTTTTATGTGATCATATGTTTCCCAATAGCGATGGCGCAGATGGGCGGCTTTTACCTTCTTGGAAAACAGCTCTTTTTAAATCGGAATGTTGCGATCGCTCTTGCACTGATCAGCATTCCCACGGTTTTTACGATTTCCGGTGATTTATGGGGTCACTACTATTCACCGCTTCTGCGCAGCGCATACGGTGCAGCGTTGCCCTGGCTTTTGTTGATATTGATATCCCCGTCCCGACCCAGACCCTATGCACTGATGGCCGCCGCTGCCGCTGCGAGCTACCTGCATCTTCCTTCTGGCCCACCTGTTGCTCTGGCTCTTCTGTTTGTCAGTTTGTTGCGGCGAGGTGAGGGCCAAGGCTGGGGTTATGCTTTAGTTCATCATGTGCTTGCCGGGGTGCTATATCTCGCGCTGATGAGCCCGTATGCTTTGTTGTTTTCTCAAACCTTCGCTGCAGGGGACAAGGAAGCCTTGCAGCAGTTTGCAAATTCTCCTTATGCGAATGTCGGCATGGCGATTGATCATCTATCAACATTGCGAGGCGTCAGACGCATGTCTATCTTGATTTCTCGCGTACCGGGCATGGAGTGGGCGGATCGAGTTGTCGTACCTTTCTTCGGCGTGTTATTCGTTGTTGGCGGGTTATCCGTTTTGGTCATCACCTTTGCAAGCATTCTGCCTTCGCATCTACGGTCACGTCTGTCTTTTCCGCAGTCGTGGTATTGGGTTGCTGGTTTCTTTACCACCACGATTTTTTTGGCATTGGGTATTTCTGCGATTGATCAAGCTATCGCGGCGGCGCAGGCGCGTGGCCCTCTGCAGCTTGATTTCATTCGAGCCACGCGTTTTGGAGTTCCCGCAGCATATATTGGCATGTTTATGCTGATCACATATCTGGCGCAGCGGTTTAAGCCCAAGGCCTCGTGCCTTGCTCCGACTTGTACGATAGCTCTCGCCGCCTGGGTCTGGTTGTTTGCCTACCCGTCTACCAGCCACGGTCTGTATCGCATGACCAAAGGTCAGAGCATAGAAGATACCAATCTGACGCAGTTTGGACAGTTCTCTCAGAAGATGGCTGAAATTGACGGCGTTGGTCCGATCACCCCGGTTTTGCGCTATGATTATCTTTCTAGCGCATTGCGTTACGTCGCGTTCCTACCGCTGACTTTTAATCGCAAGGACAATAACTTTATATCGTACAGCGGTCGCCTTGATTCGCGCGAGCATCGCGCATTGATGGACCAAATTGATGCCATCCGCAAAGCGCGACGTGATCCCGACGCTCAGGTTCCAATTATTACTGGATTTGTGGATGTGCTTGGTTCACCAGATGTGGTGATTGATCGTCGCGTCGTGCAAGAACTGGCAGAAGCACGGCTTGTCTCCGAGTATGGTTTTGACTTGCAGTTGGAACTTGGTCCATTTGCATACTACCGACGCGCACAATAGCAGCAACGACCGCGCTTGTAAGAAAGCATGTCCCCTGTTAACAGCAATATCGATTAGGCCATAGAAAGCGCTGAACCGTGGAAGAATTCTCACCGGAAAATATCACAATCATATTGCCTGCCTATAACGAGGAACAGGCCGTCGGTGCGGTGATCCGCGAATTGCGGGATGAGCTTCCAGAAGTGACGTTGCTGTTGGTTGACGATGGAAGCGTTGACAATACGGCCCAAGTTGCCCGTACGGCAGGGGCTCATGTTATTTCGCACCCTCGCAATCGTGGTTATGGGGGAACATGGAAAACAGGTTTGAAAGAGGCCACGACTCCGTTTGTCATGTTTTATGATGCTGACGGTCAGTTCACGGCCCAGCAGGCCCGTGCATTGATCAAGCAATGGCAGCGAACCAAGCCCGCGCTTATTTCTGGTGCACGCAGCAAATCTTCTCATGTGGACCCGGTTCGCAAACCCGGTAAGATGATACTGTCGGGGTTCTCGAGGCTTCTGGTGGGTCAGCAAATCCCCGATCTTAATTGCGGCTTGCGGATCTACCGACGCACTCAGTTGTTGTCATTCGCAGAGTTGTTGCCAAATGGATTTTCAGCCTCCGCAACATCGCTGATCCTTTATCTCAAACAAAAATTCGACGTGAGCTTCATGCCCATTGAAACTCGCAAAAGGGTTGGCAAGTCATCGGTTTCTGTAATCAAGGATGGCTTTAATGTGCTTCTCCTGATCACCCGTCTTGTGGCCTTATATGATCCAATTCGCTTGTTCTTGTTGCCCTCGTTTACGCTGGCCGCTCTGGGTATTGTTTACTCGGTGATCGTGATTGTCGCACAGGGGCTGGGTCTGCCTGTCCTTGGCGCTGTAATGCTTCTGACATCTCTGATCCTCTTTTTTATGGGGATCGTTTGCGATCAGGTTTCAGCCATCCGTATCGCACAAGCCCGTACCGACGCGGCCTTGGCGCGTATAGAAGCAGGCACCATGCAAAAAGATGAAGCTGCATGAACGGTGCCGCCTGTGCGGCGGTACGACAGAACTGCGATCGGGTTATCGCTTTGAACAGTTTGACCTGTTCAAATGTGGCGCATGCGGGTTTCAGCAAATTGACCCAGAGCCTTCTGTTGCAGAACTTCAAGAGCTCTATGGGACCCTCTATTTTCAGAAAGCCAAATATACCGATCCAAAAGCCATAGAGCTTGAGTATGAGCGTCGCCACAATTTAATGGATCGCGCCGGGTTCAAGCCCGGGGATAGTCTGCTGGAAATCGGCTGTGGAGCAGGGCAGTTTATCGCAACCTGTGCAGATACTTTCAAATGGTACGGTATGGACTTTTCAGAGGCCGGGATTGAGGAGGCACGGACCAGGCTTCCGAATTTACCTGCCGACAGGCTGAGTTCGGAATCAGTCGAAGATTTTAACCCCAGCCTCCCGGACGGTGGCTTTGACGGCGTGTTGATCTTTGACACCATTGAGCATGTGTACGATCCGCAACCAGTTCTGAAGCGCGCGGCAAGCTGGCTCAAGCCGGGAGGTCGCATGATCGTGACCACCCCAGATATTGGCGCGAATATGGCTAAGCTTACAGGCCGTCGGTGGCCATTTATGACACCACCGGAACACCTTTCATTTTTTACTCGTCCCGCGATGGCGCAGGCGCTTCAAAGCGCCGGGCTATACACATCATATTCCAAGTCTATGGGGAAATACGCCAACGTCGCGTTTATTGTCTACAAGGCGGGGAGGGTTGGCCTGTTGCCGAAGTCATTCGGAAAGCTCGCGGTGAAGATGGGTCTGGGCAAGCTTACCATTTATGTCCCGACCGGCGATGTAATGTATATGATTGCCGAAAAACAGCGGGACGCCTGAGGAATGTGCGGCATCGCGGGTATCTTGGCGCTAACACAGACCATTGAACCAACAAAAGCTGAAGCTTGTCTCGCGACGATGTTGGATCGGCTTCATCATCGTGGTCCTGACGAACGTGGACAGTATAACGGTGATCGCGTCTGGATGGGTAACACCCGTCTTGCGGTCGTCGGTGAGGAGAACGGTCGCCAGCCGATCTGGAACGAAAACCGCACAGTCGTCGTCGTAATGAATGGAGAAATCTATAATGCTCCAGACCTCGTACGCAGCCTGACGGCAATGGGGCACAGGTTTGCCACCGACACTGATACCGAAGTTCTGGTTCACGGATACGAGGAATTTGGGCTTGAAGTTCTGGATCATCTCAACGGTATGTTTGCCTTTGCAATCTACGATTTGCGCAAGGGCAAGGTGATCATTGCCCGCGATCGCTTTGGCATGAAGCCCCTTTATCTTCTTAAGAGCCTGTCGGTGCCTGGTGATCTGCTATTTGCCAGCGAGCTCAATGCGCTCAAATCGGTCGAGGGCTTCTCGAACAAATATAGCCCCGAAGGGCTCGCCACCTTTCTCGGCAGTATGTATGTTTCCGAGCCCTTTACAGTTTTCGAGGATATACGGGCGCTGGAACCGGGATGTGCTTTGGTTTGCACTGCGAAAGGTCAGGAAAAACACCGCTATTGGGATATGACTTTCAATCCCGACAATAGCCGTCGCAATGAAGCCGATGCGATTGCGGCAGTTGCCGATGTGCTTCCGCGGGCGGTAGGTAGACACCTGATGGCGGATCGACCTGTCGGGACACTGTTGTCTGGAGGTCTTGATAGCCGGGCAGTCTCTGCGGCCGCCTGGGCGCAAGGGGGGACCGGCCAAGCTTATACGGTCGGATATGACGAGGCCGCTTTTGACGAAAGCCCATTGGCTGCTGCCTGGACCAAGGCGCTGGATCGTGAGCATCATGTTTTACGTCTCGGCGAAGCACAATTCGCCAGCATTGTCCCAAATCGCTATGCTGGACATGGTCAGCCTTATGGAGTCTGGGTCAATTCGGCGTCCGAAGCTCTTGCCGGAGAAATTCGCGCGCAGGGCTATAAGGCGGTGCTGACCGGAGAAGGCGGTGACGAGTTGTTCTGCGGCTACCCGACACTTCATGCTGCGAATATTGCACGCTACTACCGATACCTTCCCGCGCCCGTCAGATCTCTGATCGCCAATGCCACCGATCTGCTGCCAGCTGGATCTAGCCGACTGCCGCTTAGTTTTATGGCGCAGAGTTTTGCAAAATCCGTGACAGGTGATCTGTTACGCAGCTTCTACGGTTTCAAAGAAGTCATTCGCTATCGTGATTGGAAAGAGGCATTGACGCCGGAAGCCTATGCGATAGTTGGTGAAATTGATCCAGCGATTGCGTTCACCCAATACCGCGAGCGGATCGAGGACTGGCCCCTGATAGACCAGCTTTCATACATTGATATCAAGAGCTTTCTGGCATCTTGCAGTCTGGTTCCGAACGACAACGCCTATATGTCTCAAAGCGTCGAGACGCGGATTCCGCTTTTGGATGTTGAAATGGCGGAGCTGGTTAAAACTCTGCCATTAGGGGTCCGGTTTCACGCGACAGATCCCAAGCGGCTTTTGAAGAAAGCCCTGAACCACTATTTGCAGCAGAGTGCACCCGATGCCGTAGCCGCGCTTGGTCCGTATAAGAAGATGGGGTTCGAGGTTCCGACTACTGTTTGGATAAATGGTCCCCAATTTGGACCCGTGATCGATCATTATCTCAGCCGTGAGGCCGTCGAGCGCGTTGGCTTTTTCAATTCTGATTACATCGAGCGCATTTTGAGTGCGCAGCGAACTGGGCGTGCAAATAACGAACGCATCTTGCAAACAGCAATGGCGTTGCAGCATTTTTTGGGATAGCGAAGTCAGGGTCCGAATGCCGAACAACGAACTGAAGGGTTGAACGCCTATGTGCGGGATTTTCTGTCTTTCGCTTAATGCCAATCACAATCTCGACGCGGTAATCCTGACCCGATTGACGCGCGAAATGCTCCTGATTGCCGAACGGCGGGGCCGGGAAGCGGCGGGAGTCTGCACCTATCAAAACGGGCGGACTTTTTACATCAAGCGCCCGAGTTCTGCGTCTGCAATCGTTCGAGGTCCGGAATTCGCCGAGTTTTCCCATAAAGCCTTTGTGAATCCCGACAACGGCGGTGTTGCAATTATTGGTCACGCAAGGCTGGTTACAAATGGTCTCAGAGCCTTTCATGACAATAACCAACCCTTTGATGACAAAGGATTTGTGGGGGTGCATAACGGGGTGATTGTCAATCACAGCGAATTCTTTGCCCCTGACCTTCCCGTGCCCGAGCTGGACAGCTTGGCAATCCCAACCCGGTTGCGCCACCATCTTGATGCTGGCAACTCCGCCGAGGACGCCAATGTGGCTACGCTGAACGATCTTCAGGGGGTCGTTTCATACCTGATGGTTGACACAGTGTTCGGTCAAATACATGCGGCATCTAACAATGGCTCGCTCTATGAGGCGCAGTTGATGCGTGATGGTGCTCCGGTCGGCCGGCTTCTTATGTCCGAGCGGGAAATGCTTCGGTTGATGGAAGCGCATCTTGCGAGCGTTGGTATCCAGAAAGGTGATGTCCGCCGCTATGATCCGGGCACTGTAGACAGCTGGTGCGTGACCGACGACCAAAAGGCGATCAAACCAGCAGCGCCTACGAAACCAGTAGATCTAAGCGCGCTTACGGACCCAAGAAACGCCGAGCTACGTCGCTGCGCAAACTGTCTGCTGCCCCACACGATGCCCTTTATCGAGTTTGATGATGCTGGTGTATGCAACTGGTGCCGCAACAGCCTTCTGACGCCGCTGAAAGAGCGCGACGAACTGGATGCGCAGCTCGAAAAATTACGCAACATCACAGATCGCCCAAATTGCCTTATGGCGGTCAGTGGCGGACGAGACAGCTGCTATGGTCTTCACGTTGCAAAGACAGAACTCGGGCTGAACCCGATTGCCTTCACTTACGATTGGGGCATGGTGACAGACTTGGCCCGACGCAACACTTCGCGCGTCTGCGCCAAACTGGGCATCGAGCATATCATCGTTTCGGCGGACATTCCTCGTAAGCAAGAGAACATCCGCAAGAATATCGAAGCATGGCTCAAACGGCCGGAACTTGGGATGGTTCCGATATTCACAGCGGGTGATAAACAGTTTTATCAGCACGCGAACCGCTTGCAGAAAGAACTGGACGTGCCCGCGATTATCTTTTGCGAGAACGGGCGCTACGAGAAGACTTGGTTCAAAGCGGGGTTTGCCGGCATCAATGAGGGAAATCGGCGGCTTTGGAACCTGTCGATGACCGAAAAGTTCCGTTACATGTCGTATTATGCAGGTCAGTTTCTGCGGAACCCCGCCTATCTGAACCGCTCGCTACTGGACAGCATAGAAGCTTTCATCTCGAGCTATTTCCTCAAGCATGACTACATTCAGCTTTTTGACTATATCCCGTGGGAAGAAGAAACGGTCGAACGCGTTTTGATCGACGAATATGGTTTTGAAGTCCCGGAGGGTTGTCCGACTACGTGGAGAATTGGCGACGGAACTGCGCCGTTCTACAACTTTATCTACCGCACGGTTGCCGGGTTTACCGAGTTTGATACCTTCCGCTCAAATCAAATCCGCGACGGCAAGATCACACGAGAATTCGGTGCCGAACGTATTCAAATTGAAAATGAACCCAGGATGGACGATCTTCGTGAATACTTGGCGACGGTTGGAGTGAATTTCGACAAAGCCATGACGAGGATTCTGTCAATCCCTAGACGGTACTAACGGGCATCATTCCACACTCAACGGGTGGTGCGCCAGGCGATTGTGACTTTCCACGGTGGAAACCGGTGAGATGTGGTTGAGCATGCGAGAGCGAAGGTGTATCGGGTTCGGCGACTGCTGTTCGATTTAAGAACTTGGCTATTGAGGGTGGAGCACTATGATGGACGTCACGGAATTTCTGGTCGATCCGCTGGATCAATCCCCGCTGTCATTTTCGCGCGGTCCAGACAAAAAACTGACCGAGATATCCTCAGATGCGCGCAGCTATCGAATAACCAATGGGCACCCCGATCTTACGCCGGATCCGCTTCCGACACTTTTGGCCGAGCGTCAGGAGTTGTGGGATCGGTTGCAAGCGAATGGACAGTTTTCCTATGATGCGGATCCGGTGCTCAATCTTTCAACCGAAGATGGTTTTGCAGCCGAGTTCCAGAAAGCGACAAAGATTGAAGGTCGTGTACTTGATATCGGGTGTGGTCCTCAGGCGCATTCTCCGCGGTATCTGGATGGGTATGGCATCGGCCCGGTGATCGGAATTGATCCGCTTGCCGGAGCGGCCAAACGGGAATTTCCGTTTGTGGTTGGCATCTCAGAAACGCTGCCGTTTGCTGATGAGAGCTTTGACGCTGTCGTGTTCTGCCGGTCGCTTGACCATGTCCTTGATACGGCTACCGCGCTGCAGGAGGCGATACGGGTCTTGCGACCGGGCGGGCGGCTCTGTGTTGTGATGGACTTGATGCCGGAAGAGCGCCAAAGCATGTTGGCGCGGGTTGCGCATCTTGCCTCGCGTGGCGCAGGCCAATTCTTCAAAAGCGCGCGTTCCCACGGTGTCGTACATGCGTTC
The DNA here is from genome assembly GCF_056540425.1 of Ruegeria sp. AN6. NCBI lineage: Bacteria > Pseudomonadati > Pseudomonadota > Alphaproteobacteria > Rhodobacterales > Roseobacteraceae > Ruegeria > Ruegeria sp. AN6. Next base: position 346,025 of record NZ_JBQFWR010000003.1, on the reverse strand, counting down.
AAATATATCTGGTCGGTTGCGACTCTGAAGGTTCCCGAGGGAGCCGAGGATATGTTCCACATGCACTTCCCTTCGACAGAAGAAGTGCGGGAAATCCTTACACAGACAGGATGCACGCAGGTCCATTTTCACGACCTATCCGATGACGAAACGATCTGCATCGCAGTGAAGTAAAGCCGCTCAGGACGTTAGCCGAGGCTTCCATCGCGCCAGCAAATACAGCTGTGCGAGTTCTGCTATGCCCGTAGCAGTTGCTGCCCCAAGGGGGCCAAAATGCGGTATCAGCGTTGCATTCAGGGCAAGGTTTAGCATGGCCAAAACCGCTAGGAACGCGGTTTGCAAACCGGGAAAACCTGCTTGGGTGAAGGACTGGTTAAGAATGACTGCGGGGGCGGCGATTGTTGTTGCAACGCCCATAACCAGAAACACCTCGGTAGAGGAGCGGATATCTTCTGCGCCAATTAGCGCCGGGACCACATAGATCAATAGTCCAGCCCCGCACAGCAATGCCAACCCGCTGACTGACCTTCCGATCGATGCAAGAGATGCGTATAAAGCGTCAAATGCGGCGATATCACCGTTGGACAAATAGCTGGCGACCCTTGGGTTGATAACGCTTTGAATCGCCGCAAGTAGCATACGCAGACCGTCTGCGAACATAGCGCCAAGTGCGTAGATGCCCACCATTCTGTCAGAGGCCAATAATCCAAGCATCAGCACATCAACCTTGCTGTTGACGTCTGCCAACAATCCAATCAACGCGCCACGCCAACCGCGCCCGTTTTCTTGGATCATGACGGTGCGCACCGTAGCAAGATTCAGATGCGTGCCACGGGTGTAGTGCCATAGCATCGTCAACATGGCTGCAAATATCAGTGCCTCGGATGCCACAAACAGCCATCCAAACCACCCGGCTGGGGCTTGCAGGATTAGCAAAACCAGAAATGCGAACAGCATGGTTGGCATACGAATACCCTGCAGGACCGCATAGGTTTTCAAATGTTCCATCCCATTGAGCGAGTGAACGCCAACCTTGTTCAGGCCAAACAACATTACCCCTAACCCGACCGCAGGCATGGTTTCTGCCAGCTCTGGGCTGTCGAGAACCAAACCGATGACCGGTGCGCCGTGCCACAGCAGCAATGCCATCAGCATGCCAACCGCGAGAACGGGCAAAAAAGCTGCTATCAAATAGGTGCGTGCGCCGGGGTCGGATGCGCCATGGCGGGAAAAGTAGTATAGTGCCGCAAAGGCAAAGCCACCCGCCGATACCTGACCCAGAATAAGGAAAAACAACAGGGCCTGGCTGAATACGCCGAGCCCCTCAAAGCCATAGTACCTACCGATCAACAGGTTTAGCGCAACACCTGAAACCGCCAGAGCAGCCATAGAGCCGATGTTGGCGGACAAAGTTGCCGGGTCACTGACTTGGCCCAATGCCTGACGAATGTTTTGAATTGCCCCGTTTATCACGATAGGATTAATAGGCGTCTTAGATTGAATGTGCCAGTGTATGTCAGGCGGAATAAGCGGGGCATTGTCATTTTCACAGCGTCCTGTCTCAGTGCAGGCACCTGCGCCCTGACGATTGGGCAATGTCTACGAAAGGTGCGCTTTGTCCTCTATTTGTCATAATAGTCGCGAAACCAGTCGACAAATTTCTGAATTCCATCTTTGAAATCGGTCTGAGGGCGATATCCGGTCAGACGCTGCAGCAGGTCCGCGTTTGCCCAGGTTGCCGGGACATCACCCATTTGGATGTCCATGTAGTTTCTGATAGCTTTCTTACCCAGACAATCTTCGATTGCGTCGACAAAATCCAGCAACCGCACTTTGTCCGAGTTACCTATATTGACGACGCGGTAAGGTGCAACCGGGCTTAGGCTGTCACCTTCTTCGATGTCTTCCGGATTCTCCGGACGCACCGGCACGGCTTTGATTAAAAGTGAGATCGCGCGTACCAGATCGTCAACATATGTGAAATCGCGGTACATATCGCCGTGGTTGTAGATATCGATCGGCCGGTCATCCAGTATCGCATCGACAAATTTATAAAGCGCAAGGTCAGGCCGACCCCATGTGCCGTAAACCGTAAAGAACCGGAACATGGTTGTGGGCAGATCCCAGAGATGGGCATAGGAATGGCCCATGCTCTCATTTGCTTTTTTGGTCGCCGCATAGATCGTCAACTGCGTATCTGCCTTTTCGCATTCATCGAACGGCATTTCTGTGTTGGCACCATAAACCGAGGACGTTGACGCCATGAGCAAATGCTGAACTTTGTGGCGACGTGCGGCTTCCATGACATTGAATGTTCCAACGACATTGCTGTCGATATATGCCCGGGGATTTTCAAGGCTATAACGGACACCGGCCTGTGCGGCGAGGTGAACGATGACATCGGGCTCGAAACGGTCGGCGACGACATCGAATTTCTCCGCGTCTTCCAGCATTCCTTCATCACAGGAAAAATTGGGGTTCTGCAACAGTGCGGCATGGCGGCGTTGTTTCAAACGGACGTCATAGTAATCTGTCATCCCGTCAAAGCCATGCACTCTGTCTCCATTCGCGAGCAGCAGTTTGGCAAGATGAAAACCAATAAACCCGGCTGTGCCGGTAATCAGAACTTTTTGCACCCGTCTGTTTCCTTGTTTTGTTGCTTAGTTAAGAACACCTTAGGGCTCTGGATGCGAGTTGAGAGCCTTCTCAAATCATTGTTCCAGCCATTCGGTCAAGCGATGACCCAGCATAATTGCGCCCGCGCGGGTCAGGTGGCCTCCGTCATATGAAATCAAAAGCCCGTCCTCGTTCGTATTGCGACACGTTTTACCATTGCCGCACATCAAGTTTGAAATGTCCACGAATTGTCCCTGTGATAGAGTTTCGTTCATGGATTGATTAGTAGCCAAATGGCCTTGGCTCATTTCAACCAATATGTCCTCGTTGCCCGTTTCGAATTCCGTCATGTAACGCTTTAGAGACATACCGGAACCGAAGTTCTTGCGTCCCATAACCCGAATTCTTGCCAGTGTCACGTCGCCAAGGTTTTCAAGACTTTCAGGCAGATTCTCGACGTGCCAATCTTTCCAGCTGGATACCAGCCAGATTTCATCCGCATGCTCTATCCGGGCCTGCAGCGTTTCGTCCTCGTAGCCTGGCCTTTTTGCACACAACTCACGATCTTTAGGAGCGACAAGATCCGTGAAATCACGTTTCAGGAACAGGTTACCGCAGCGCCCAGATATGTAGAAGGTCGAAAGTTGGAACTTGTCTGCCAATGGAGATTCCAGCACGGCGTTAAGCATGTCCTGCGCGTAGCTGTCACCGATAATCAGCAGCTTGTTCCGTTGATCAGTCCCATCAAACTCTGCTTTTTGGAATTCTGAGAACTGCCCGCGTACATAGTTTGCTGGATCATCATATTGCTCAAAAACCGCTTGATGATTTTCGGTATAACGGCCCGGTACGCCCTGCGTCCAGGTGATAGCGAGGCCAGCCACGATCAGCGCGGCCCCGGCTGCCCCTGCCGGCAGCATTATTGCCATACCAGGAAATACTGGACCTTTTCTAAATGGCGTTTCAACAAACTTGTAGCTGAGGAAGGCAAGCAAGAGCGTGAAGCCACACAACACTGCCATGAACCAAAGCGGCGGCTCGTGCCAACTCAGATATCGGGCATAGGCCAAGACGGGTTGATGCCAAAGATATGCAGAATAGCTGATCAATCCGACACCTATGCAAACCGGATTGGCCAAAATAGGGAAAGACCACGTGCCTCGACGCTCGAACAAGATGATCAGAACGGTTCCCAGCACGGGTGCTAATGCATAAGGGCTAGGGAATGGCGTGTGTTTGTCATAGACTAGGATAGCATACAGGATCAGCGCAATACCCAGAACCGATAGAACTCCGGACAGGGCCGAACCCGGTCTCCACGGATTTGGGCGTCCCAAATAAAGTGCGGTAAGCGCGCCAGCCATCAATTCCCAAGCGCGCGTAGGAAGCAGATAGAATGCCGCTTCGGGTTCGCTTAACGCGCCGAGATCCCAGGTGGCAAATGCAAAACTGACTGCAAAAATCAGACTTAGCACGACAAAAACAATCTTGAGGCCAAATCGCCAGAGCAGCGCGAGCGCAATCGGGAAGAAAATATAGAATTGCTCTTCCACAGCCAATGACCAGGTATGCAAAAGTGGTTTTAGTTCGGTCGCGGTGTCAAAATATCCGCTTTCCATCCAGAAAAAAAAGTTAGACCAGAACGTTGTGACCGCAACAACGCTGAGTGAAAAGCTTTTGAAATCTGCCGGAAGCAATATGAACCAACCCGCAACAAAGCTTACCGCCACGACGCAGAAAAGGGCAGGAATGATGCGCCTTACGCGGCGCTCATAGAACTTAATGATTGAATAGCGTCCCTGTTCAAGATCGCCAACGAGTATTGTTGTGATGAGATACCCGGAGATTACAAAGAACACATCTACGCCGACATAACCTCCTGTGAAATAAGGGAATCCTGCATGAAAAAGGATAACCGGGATCACTGCAAGCGCGCGGAGGCCGTCAATTTCTGGCCTGTATTTCATATCTTAGCACCACCCGTAAGCTGTTTTAACAGCATTCAGCTGCGCGGCGCGCGAGAATTTGTTCATGATCAAACCCGGACTACGCGCATGCACAGATGCGCGCCAATCTTCATTTTGCAACCCGTCAATAACGGCCTGAGCCAATGCATCAGCGCTTCGCATTGTCAGCCTTGCGGTGTCATGGTCGGCAATTGCTTCGTTTATGCCACCAACATCCGGGGCGACAACGGGCAATCCTGCGAGTTGAGCCTCGATTACTGCGTTTGGCAGGCTTTCTGTACACGTGGTCATCAGAAACAAGTCCATTTGCCGCAGATAGTCGAACAAGCCCTCGGACACTAGGCCGGGCAGTACGAACTGATCTGTCAGCCCGGCAGATGCAATGGCTTTTTCAATGTCTTTCCGCAGGGGTCCATCACCGACCATTAGAAAGCGGGTGCCCGGGATCGCGGTGTTCACTCTTTTGGCGACCGAGACCCATAGCAGCGGATCCTTCACCGGAGAAAACCGAAAGACACCGCCAACAGTCAATTGTTGGCCGGAATCTGGTTTTGGCGGGCTCAGTTCCTTAAAGCCAAGTTCTTTGGGCTCAATGGCGTTGTAAATGGTTGTAAAGCGCGTATCGGGCAAACCTGTTGCTTGGGCCCAATCATCAGCAGCGGCCCTGCTGTTTGCCGCCAGAACAACCTGCGGGAACTGCGCGCATAGTTTGATGGTGTATTCGGAAAGCCTCTCGCGCAGGCTTTCGATCTCGGACCCCGACGATTGCTGTCCGCGTGTCATCGATCCGAAATGCACTACAACACGCGGCGTACCTGAGATAACCGCTGCCAGCGCAAGTTCGGCGTGTAGGCCGCCTCTTATGTGCACAACCTCCGGACGCAACTCGTAAAGGGTGCCCAAAACCGCGCGAAGCCACCGCATTCCTATCGCTTCAGATAGTGACGCAACACTCTGTAGAGTAGGCTCGTCTTTCCACGGGTCGGGCAGCGAGACCGGCATGTCATCAAGTTGATGATTTGACAGTTTGCTATACCCGCTTGGAAGCTTGTAGACGTTCCTGGGTTGCTCTTTTGTGAGCATATGCAAAGACGAAACCGAGGGGTCCTGAGCAAGGTTTGCGATTAGATGTGTAACCTGCCTCTCGGCTCCGCCAATTCCCAGCGAATGATTGTACAACAGAACTCGACCGGCGTGCGCCTTGTAGGTTTGCGTCGGTTGCTCTTTTTGGCATTTGACCCAATGCCTAAGTACCGAAAAGGCGATGTCTTCCTCTTCCTCAGCGGATATGCCTTCAGCGGACAACGAATTAAGCGCAGTATTGATTCTCTTACTGAGCCGGCTGCTTTGCCTCACGTGTTTAAGATCTGAATTCAGCTCACGCGCCTCGACATAGCGGCGCAGGTCAATCAGCGATAACAGGGCGCTACGCTCGGCGGTTGCGTTGGTTTGCCAGTTCTGACGTTCCCCCAGAACGTCCATCGCCGATTTCGGCCGCCATGATTTCCACAGACGGAAAGCCAAATCCGCCCGTGAAATCTGTTGGCGATCATAGAGGGTGTAGAGCCAGTCGACATATCGCCTGACTACAGCGCCCTTACCCAACGCATGAAGAATTTTGGTTCGCTGGAAATGATCCTGAGGGCGCGCGAAGCTCGATTGGCAGATTTGGCGACAAAGCACTAATGCCTCCGAGTATCTGCGTTCGCGATTCAGTTCCGTCATTTGTGCGCGCTTACTCCGAATCTCTCGCTTGAGCTTTCGGCGAAACACCTTCCGAATAAAACCCGGTGGGCGCAATCGATTTGAGGATGAGTTTTCGCTTACAGCGTATAAGCTTAAAGCACGTTTCCTCATGTTTTGCCCTACTTTTTTGCCCGCAGATGTTATAACTATTGATGGGCTGTTCAAATGACAGAGATTCCAAGCACAGGTGCTTATAGTTCGATATCCAAGAGATTCAACCGTAGGAAGTTTCGGGTAGGCAACCTGCTGCGCAACAGCAACCTTTGTTGAGTTTCCCGACCTGCCGTATTAGTTTCGTCAGGCTTACGTCCCGCAATTCTGGCGGTCGCGGCGCCGCGCGGAGATAGAGTTCCATTTTTGTACCTATGTGTTCTTAACCCTGGGAGAGTACAGGTGAGTTTTCTTGGCAGAAAAAGGGTAAGAACTAGCCGAAAACTATCGCGCTGGGCCCGATTCCTAAGGGTCCTTCGAAAACCCGGAATTCTGTTTCTTACCAAGAAAAGGAAAGCAGACCTAAATAGCAGCATCATCACAGCCTACGACATGCTTCTATCTGATGGACTCGGGAAGACGCTTTCTTATCTCAGGCGAAATGACTTCTACCATTCGCCCGGAACTACGGATCTTTTCAAAGCAATTGCAGCGACAGATGACGTGGCGTGGACTGAGAACATGAATGCCTGGCTGAAACGACACAGTCGTTCTGTCATCAGGTTGAAACCTGGAACAGATGCCAGGTTTTTACGTATCAACTTTGAGGATTTGCCACCTGTGGTTGGCTCGCAGCCAAAGATATCGGTCGTGATGCCGGCACACAATGCTGAGACCACGATCAGATTGGCGGTGCAATCCATACTCCAGCAGACTTGGAGAAACCTCGAACTGATTGTCGTCGATGACAACAGCACAGACAACACGGCTGAAATACTGGCTGGTTTGGCACAACAAGAACCACGCCTCATAGTTCTCAACAACCTGGTAAATGTGGGACCCTATGTGTCAAAAAATCGTGCCTTAACTGTTGCGTCGGGCGATTTCATTACTGGCCATGATGCAGACGATCTGGCGCTACCGGACCGTTTAGAGCGCCAAGTGCGGCCTTTGCTGCATGACCATTCGTTGGTTGGAACCTACGGGCACATGGTCCGTTTGGACGAAACTGGCCGCCCGAACTATCTATCGCGCATTGCAAATCACAGCTTTGATGGCATTTTGCGCCGCGCCATGATTTCGCTGATGTTAAGGCGAGAGGTTTTCTCGCTTGTTGGATACTGGGACAGCGTTCGCTTTGGTGCGGATATGGAATTCTTGGCACGCGTCGAGCGTGCATTCCCAAACTCGGTGGTGGAAGACCGTGCTTGCACGATGCTTTGCCTCAATGAAAAAGGCAGTCTTACCAACAATCCGGCATCCGGGATTAGCAACCGAGGCGGCCCCTCTCAGATTCGGGTCGAATATCGCGACAGCTGGAAGAAATGGCATCAAGAGCACAGGAACGAAGTACTCTATCGCTCTTTCAGCAATCAAACACGGGAGTTCGAGGCACCTGAGGGGATGGTTATCCCGCAAAATGACATCTTGAAAGTTCAAGGTTAAGTTGGGTTTAGACTTTTGGTCGCGACTTAGTCGTCGCGGTGAGGGGCTGTTGGAGTTGTCACATTAACTGCCGTCCGACCAATGAATGCTGGCACCCATTTGGACCGAATTTCCAGTCAAATTGATCACGCCAATTCGATCCACTAAGCCATGGTTGAAAGAAGAAAATGCGAAAATACCTGACAAATGGGTTTCTGGAACTGAACAATGCTCAGCCAAAGGTTCAATCTCTGTGTGTTCTTGGGCAGTAGAAATTCCTTTTTTGTCGACTCCGATGCCGGTCGCGCGGCTACCGCAATCGCCTATCCTCTGGTTGAGACCACCAAGCTTAATGGCGTTGATACCCAAGCCTAGCTGACTGGGACCCTGCCTAAATAGTCTGTCACAAAGTCGCCCGTCTCAACGAAGTCATACCACGGCGTCACATTGCGTAGGTGGTGCAACAGGGATCCGCGCTGCCCAGACAAAGCAAAAAACCAAACCGTCGCATGGAAGGCCGACTTGACCTTGGAAACCCGCCTGCACATAAGTGAATAACGGGATTGGTGGTAAGATCGCAGGCTCGTAGGGGCTTATTTGCCCTGGCGAATCGTTCCCTGAGCCCAATATCTTTCTCGAGCTGCCTCCCATAGCAGAGCCAAGGCGAATTTATCGAGTTTGGGTTGCAACGCGGGGTGCAGCCGAATCAGGAAATGACGAAGAAATACACCACTGAATAGCGGTGTTTCAAATCTGGATTATCAGCCAACCTATTTCCGAAAAAAGCTGACCTGTTCACTGCGGCGAGATATATGGTGATCGAAGTTGCTGACGGGCTCACGGATAGGACCACGGCCGTAAACCAGATGTGACAGGCCGAGTTCACCTGCTTCAAGATCATCGGTGAGGGTGGTATTGGCTGAGCTCGATCCCGGATGATCGCATCTATTAGATCATTTTCTGCAAGCTCCGCATAACCATGCGAGAGGGCGAAGTCACTCACTCATCCTGACAACGCACACCGGGGCAAAATCTAGCGATGGAACCGGACCAATAAAAAAACGAGCCTCGCCAGAACTCAACAGTTTGCCTGGTGACTAAGAAAGTCAGTTCGACTCTTTCGTCAATTCCCATAATATCGAGCACAACCACGAGAGCCTTATTAATATATACCCGACGATATCTACTTCGGGCGCGATAAAGTCCCCATCAGAGAAAGGTACAAAATTAAGAAACCAACAATTCAGCAACGCCGCTTGCTACATCAAAAACAAGCGTGCATTCAAACACACAAACACATCAAGTGGGGCACTCCTGCGAACAAAGGCTCAGAAGAGCCGAGCCAATCATGAGCGCACGCCCGTCTTTGAATTGGTTGTTGAGATCAAACAAAGCCAATATGCGTACCAAGGCGAACTTACAGGAGACAAGCTTTGCTTGAACAATTTATACACGACTTCAAGCGAAGCTCCCCGCTAATTCGAATATCGATCATAGCTTTGTTCCCTCTCTACCTGCTGTACAGGCTGCACCGATATCGGCGAGACATTAGGCGCAACCGCATCAACACTTCTTTCAGCGTGCAGCGGATGGGTGACATCAGCGGTACTCTGCGTGATGTGAAACAAGAGCCCATTGATCCAAAACTGGAATCTGAGATCAACGATTTGGCGGATACATTCGCGCTCTGTCGGATTGTCGGCAACGATCTCGAGCCAAGGCACAAGGTTGGCCAAAGCCTCTCAAATGTGCGCTTTATTTTAGACAATGAACCAGAATTCGAGGGCGTAAAAAAGTTATGGTTGCTCAACAGGATATTTAACGCGGAGACTGAAGCAAAGATTATCAGCTTGCTTGAGGAACGAGGGCAGACCTATCGACGTATCGCCTTCGATCCAGAAGAATATCAGTCTATCGGTTACAGCTTCGATACGTTCAAACAGCCTGATATGTTCTACGACGGACATCTTGAAATAGATTCAACCAGTACGCGCACGACGCAGGCGGTTATGCAGGCTTACCGCGCCCGCAATAACTATGTGATGCACAACAACGGTGCACGAAATGCAGCTCTCGAATTTTGTCTGGAATTCGGCAAGTGGGCGCTTCCATTTGATGGGAATTGCTTCCTTACGTCCTCAGGATGGGCACAGCTGCATTCGAACATCTTAGAGGCCCGGGACAAGCGATATTTTGTTGTTCCAATGGCAAGGATCACCAACAATCAAGATTTGCTGGAACCTAACAATACCTTTTCTGCGGAGGAAGAGCCCCAATTGGTTTTTCGATGCGATGCACCATTGAGGTTCAACGAGGACCTTCCCTATGGTCGTCGTCCAAAGGTTGAGCTTTTCATGCATCTTGGTATCGAGGGTCCGTGGACGCGATGGCCTGTGGAAGATTACGACATCCCGCCACGCCGAGTTCACCCCGATGGTCATCGGGTCGGGCAAGCCGGTTGGGTCGCGCGGCTGGCGTCAGGAAAAGCCCACCTTGAACAGGCTGATCGGAAGGCATTTGTTAACCGTGGTCTCGCACGCGCTGCTGCGATCCGTTCGACTTTGGACATGTTGTCGGCGCGCCCAATCCGTGCGGCGTTTGCGCAAGACCAATCCCTAACTTATTACCTGACCACGGCTGATCCGGCGCAGTCAGAAGATTGGGCAGCTGTTCGGGAAGCCGCACAGCAGGCTTTAGACCGAGGGCCATTTTCGGTTACGCAAAAACCCGAGCCCGGCCCCTCTGGCGATCTTCGCGACTATTTCCATCCGGCGCCATATTGGTGGCCGAACCCAAATTCGAAAGATGGTTTGCCCTATATCAGGCGCGATGGTGAACGACTGCCTGGCACTGAACTTTATGAACCAGAGAGTGGCCGCTTCGACCGAACACGTCTGCAACGCGTCTTCGACGACACCACAGCCCTTGCATTAGCGAGTACATTACAAGACGCCGATCCGAGCTTCCACGCACACGCGTGCTCAATTCTGAGGACGTGGTTCCTGGACGCTGAAACTGGCATGAAGCCCAACCTTTCTTATGCGCAGGTTCGGCTGGGTCACCAGGGTAACATGGGGGCTGCCCATGGGGTTATAGAAACCAAAGATTTTTATTTTCTTCTTGATGCGGTTCGGCTTCTTAGAGATTCGCACATAACCGACCGCATGAAAGAGTGGAGCGCGGAGTTCTTTGATTGGTTCACTGATAGTGTGCAAGGTCGCCAAGAATGCAGAGCAGCCAACAACCACGGGACATGCTATGACTTGCAGGCCGCCAGCCTTGCCGCATTTCTGGAAAAAGATGATTATCTGCAAGCCCTCGACTTACGAGCGCAAGCTCGAGCCATTTCTACGATCACCCCTGATGGAGATCAACCGCACGAATTGCAGCGCACACTGACGCAGCACTATTGGGCTTTCAATTTACAGAGTTGGGTTAACCTGTTCGACCTTCTTTCAACTGCAGGGCTGCGCCCTTGGCAGAGTGAAGCTGGCGAGAGGGTGCGGGTTGGACTACGCCGCATGTTGATGCTGTCAAAACAAAACTGGGAGCACCCCCAGATCAAGCCATTCGACAGCAATAGATTGCTACCTTTGAATGAGACACTGAAGAACCAAACAGGTGAGGATATCCTCGGGCGCGCGGAAAGTGATGGGCCTGTCAGTTTCTTTCCTCATGATGGGGTTGCCCCGTTCTGGCGTTTGACAAGGCTAGGGCGCTGAGAAAAAAGTAACTAGCGCATCCTCAAATGCTGCGTCAGGAAAGGCGCTTGCAGTATTGCCGACAGCTGCAATCTCGCCAAAGCGCGAAAGATCATCAAAAACTGCAGGATCGACCATATCACAAAGCGAGCGCGCACTTTTGTTGGCGGGCTAGTTTCAGATTATTAGGCGAATCTCAGTGTAACTCATGCTTGCTTCGTTTGAGTTATTCAGTGGTACCGATTAGCAGACATGGACCACAATTCAATCAATACGAAGAGGCAGAAACGGCTTTTACATCCAAACGATCGGGATCAAGGAGCCGGGTCACAGCTTAGCCTCAGATATTTAGCTTTGAGGCGAAATTCTTATCCATTAAGGTCGTTGCCTTTTAATCGCTGGGCTGTCCACTTTATGACTGCTCTGACTGACTTCTTTTTGATCCGTCTAATTTCGCTCTGCTCGCCCAGAGACATGCATATTCTTGCAACACGGCTGGCTCGTCTTTGTGCAGCGCCATTAAAGCGCAAGCTGCCCACATCGCTACGTCATATTCCGAATTGGAACGTTTCAGCCGGTATGCATTTACGGCTGCACTGTTTGGGGTTGATGGTTCGAACATCAGTTCCTGAGCCGATCACAAAAAAGCATATATTGTTAGAAAGCCGGAAAAAATCCCAATTGAGGCAACCGTGAAGTTTAGAGAGAAGTTTAACATCGGGTCTTCCAATCTAGAAAGTTTGGCAGGTGCCGTATAATCGTCGGCGACATAACATACTGTTAGTATGCCGGAATGTCTTTGAATGGATCGAAAACGCATCGTTAACATTGCGTTAACAATTCGCGCGATTTCGGAGCTTTGTAGGTTGTAATCGTGCAGATCTACTGATCTTCGTCCGCCTCAAGCGGACAGCGCCTTCGTTCGGATCGATGCAAATATTTGAGGAAATGCGCCAACAATCTGCTACTCGACGCATTTCAATGAGTAAAAAGTGTATGAAAAAACTTAACCCTATTAGACGCTTAAGGACGGTTAGAGGAACTCTCCATCAGTCACTGTGCTTGCAATATTCACTCGATGAAATCATAGCTCGATGTTGGCGTGACTCCTCGGGGAACTTGGCTAAAGCATCAATACAATGCGGTTCGTTGATGGGCGCAAACCCCTCCATCTCACTGGCCAGCCGTCAAAATCAATTCACATTGGCGAACATAATTCTCCAACAAAACCATTCACTGAATATCCCGACCGTAACGGGGCACCCCAAAGCGAGCGCTAGATATTTTTGAGGTGCCCGCCGCTCTTGTGGCTCAGAGTAGCATCTCGATTTTCGCCCCTGGAAACCGCGACGCCAGCGCGTTTGCTCCGCTATCCGGAGTCAGGCAAAGGGCGGTTGATAGCCCATCGGCAACAGCGGCCCGCGCCGCGGATACTGATACTGCGTGTTGCGTAACTTTGTGTCCTTTCGGGTTCAGGATATGGCCATGTTTGCCCTGTAACATCGTACCGCCGGGCGCTGAGGTTGCGATAGCTCGATCCTGAAGCCTGAGTCGTTTGGCCACCGTGCCATCGGGGGCGGCAAGCCCCACGCGCCATGGTTCGCTAGTGTGTGGCTGGCCAAGAGCGGCGACCTCACCCATATCCACCAATACATCGCGCAGATCGAAGGACCGGAGCAAAGCAGCAATCCGGTCGGTGATCGCACCTTGCGCAATCCCGTTCAACGTGATCGCCGAATGTCTGGGATATGGCAGGCGGATTTCATCTGAACCGACATGCACGTTGTTCCATCCGATTGTTGCGTGCGCGCGTTCCACACTTGGCTGCTCCGCTCCGCTGGCCAGCGCCAGCCACAGCGGCTGGATCGTCGGATCAAACGCCCCGCCCGAGGCTTCGTGAAGTGCGGAACACAGGCTCAGCACCTCCAGCAGCTCTGGCGCAGGTGCATTCAAGTGACCGGTGCGGTTCAACTGGCTGATCTGCGAATGTGGTCGGTAGAGGCTGAAGATATCCTCAAGCCGGTTCAATTCGGCCTCGACCGCAGCAAAGATCGGCGCGGCCTGTACACCCGTCAGGCCTACAAGCCGCAGGCTTGCAGGTGCGCCCAGCGCGATCCCGCGCCATTGGGTCGAACTGCTGGCGGCTGCGGGCATGGCGGCGCAGGCGGCTGAGATGGTCAGGAAGCGACGGCGGGTCAAAACGGTCATGCGGGGGTCTCCAGAATCAAGTCCAGATCGACGGGTCCAAGGACTTCGGCATCGGGGATCTCGGGCAGGGGCAAAGCGGACCCGCCATAGCGCAGGATAAACGCTTCGGCCTCGTCGAGTTCCGCAAATGGGACGACCTCGCGCGCGCCCATGCCTCCGGCGACATCTGCGCCAACGACAAAGGTCGCGCCATCGGCTGCGATCCAGTTGGAGATGCCCGGCTGCCCCCAGCTGGGGGCGACCCCCATGTCGCTGACGTAAACAGCGGTGATCTTGGCATCGCGTTCGGGGCTTTTTAGATAGGCCAGCATGTCGCGCACCTGCGCAAAGAACAAAGGCGCAGGATAGCCTTCCAGATGAATCTGACCTTTCGGCCCGCCGTGTTCGGCGATGTTCATCTGGCAGAAATAGCTTAGCGCATCGGGGGTCAGATCAACCGGGTCGGGGGCCTCGGCCACCTCTTCCTTGCAGGCCGCCAGCGCGACCAATGCAATCAGGGCGAGGCGTTTCATGGCTCGACCCTCCGGAATGCGATCCGGGCGAGTGCAAAGCCTATCACCGGCCAGATCAACAGTGAGACGGGTGCAGCCCAGACTGGCAGCGCCTGCGCCGCCCCGGTCATGCCGGATGCCATAGCGACGCCTTCGGTCGCGGCGATGTTCCATAGTCGGAAAGCGTCGGCCGGGTTGGCCACCATCACCCATGGAAAGACGGATTGGGTGAAAGTGCCGCCCTTGTCCATGACCACGGCCCCCAACAGGCCCAGATCATAGAGGACGACAAAAACCAGCCAGAGCCCAGCCGACAGACCCGCTGCCGCCGTGGCCCCCTTTGCCAGGGCGGACAACAGGTATCCAAGCGCCAGAAAGACAGCGCCCAGCAGGATGGATGTGAGGATGAGGCGGACCAGCGCCATCAGGCTCTCTGGCCCCGCGCCGCCAAAGAAGGCGGCCACTGCGCCTGCGGTGCCGAAACCGATGGTCATGGCAAAGGCCAGCGCGGCGAGGTGGGCGGTGAACTTGCCCAACAGGATTTCTCCGCGCCCGGCCGGGTAAGACAGCAGCAGCGAAAGGCTGCCGCGATCCACGTCGCCGGCGATGGCGTCAAAGGCAATCATCAGCGCCAGCAGCGGCGCAAGATAAACCGACAGCGTGGTCATCGACGCGACCGAGACGGTCAGCATGTCGACGCCCAAAGTGCCAGTAGGCGCGCTGCCCGCAAAGGTCAGCGCCAAAGCGAACAAAACCATGATCAGAGTTGCGACCAGCAGCCAGCGGTTGCGGCGCAGGATCAGCATCTCAGTCCGAGTGATGGCGAGGAAGCGAATCATTGCAAATCCTCCTGCGCGTAGTGGCGATAGAGATCTTCCAGCTTGGGCGGGGTCATTTCCACATCCGCGACCGCATCGCCCAGTCCAGCGATCCGGCGCAGGGCCTCCATCTTGTCTTCGGGTGTGCAGAGCAATTCAACAGATGCCCCATTGATCCGGCTGCCGCCCAGTTCAGCGGCCAGCACATCCGGATTGGCGCTTGCGCGTACCTTCAAGCGGATCGGTAGACCCGCCAGAGCCGACAGATTGTTCAGGGTGTCGTCGGCGACCATCTGACCCTTGCGCATGATGGCGATCCGGTCGGTGCGCGCCTCGACCTCGGTCAGCGCGTGTGAGGCAATCAGAACGGCGGTGCCTTGGGCAGCCAGTTCGTCGATTATGGCGTACAGGTCCTGCCGAGAAATCGGGTCCAGCCCGCTTGTCGGTTCATCCAGCAAGGCCACTTTCGGTTGGCCCAACAGCACCTGCGCCAGACCCAGACGTTGCCGCATGCCTTTGGAATAGGTGCCGATCCGACGGTCGAGAGCGTCGCTCAGACCAACGCGCTTCAACAGGCCGGGCACATCGGCTCTTGCGCCTGAAAGCTGAGCAAACAGGGTCAACTGCTCACGCCCGGTTAGCGCGGGATGAAATGACACCGCCTCGGGCAGATAGGCCGTCTCGCGCCGTGCCTGAGCACTACCGGGGGTGGCGTCCCCGATCCGAATGGCTCCGCCATGGATCGGCGTCAGGCCGAGGATGGATTTGATCAGGGTCGACTTGCCCGCGCCGTTATGGCCCAGCAGCGCAACGCGCTGACCGGGGGCCAGAGACAGGGTGATATCGTCAAGAACGCGGGTTTTCCCACGGTCCTTGAGAACATGGTCGATTGACAGGGCCTTATCCGTCATGAGGCACCTTTTTCATAGCTGGGGGTTCAGGGGCTTGCATCAATGGGTTGCTGTCCATCACGCCCCCCGGCAAAAGCGCCGGGAAGGCTGATTGCGACCAGCGCACCAGTTGCACGGCAGGGGAGCCGAGCAACAATTTGGCTGAGGGTTGGGTCCACAGCACATGGTCCATACTGTCATTGGGGCGATAGGGGGCATCGGCAATGCCGTTGCCATCCACATCATAGGCGGCGAAATCGGACCAGTAATTTCCGCGCCCGTCTTCGGACCACTCGACCCATTTGGTCGAGACATATTTCACCTGCGTCCGGTTTCCGATGAATGAGTTGCCAACGATACGGTTGCGCTCGGATCCGGCAGTAAAGTGGATGCCGATGCCGCATCCCTGGAACCAGTTGTCGGTGAATTCGTTCTTGTTGGAGTTATAGAGGAAGGTGCATTTTTCCTTGGCACCTTTCACCACGTTTCCGGTGATGGTGCTCTTGTTGGCGTAGTTCAGCATCACTCCGTGTTCGCGGTCGCCGATCGAGACGTTATTGGCCACGGTCACATTGGTGGTGAACATCACCGCATAGCCCAGATCATTGCCGATCGAGACGTTGTCGCTGACCACCGAATTGTCGGCATACATGTAGTGCACGGCAAAGCGCAGATCGCGGAACAGGTTGTTGGTGAAGGTGTTCTTCTTGGACGAGTTCACAAAGATCCCGTCACGCCCATACCGGATGTTATTGCCATCAACCACTGCGCCGGGGGCATTCCAGACATAGACGCCATTGCCGCGGTCGTTCATCCGTTGGTCCAAACGTCCTTCGATCCGGTTGCCACGCACGATGCTGTCTTTGGCCCCGTGAATGTCGACGCCGTAGAGGTTGCCTAGCAGCACGTTATCCTCGACCACGGGCGCCTTAGCCGTTTTGGTCAGCTGGATACCACTGTCGATACCCTCATGGCTTGAACCGGAACCGATAACTGTCAGACCACGCACAGTCACGCCCGGCCCGGTCACGGTGATGACGCTGCCGTTTCCTTGCCCGTCTATTGTGGCCTGACCCAGCCCGTCGAGGGTTACGGGCCGGTCCAGAACCAGTGTTTCGGTGTAGACACCGGGGCTCAGGCGGAGGGTGTCCCCATCCGCCGCCTGCGCCAGTGTTTCTTTGATGGCCCCCGCCCGGTTGGGCACATCCCAGTCCGCCGCCCAAAGGGGCGAGCCGAGCAGGAGCGGTATGAGCAGGGGCCAACGCATGGGTTATGCTCCCTGCGGCTCGACGAGCATCCGGCCGCGCATTTCCATGTGCAGCGCGTGGCAGAACCACTGGCAATAGAACCAGTGCACGCCCGGACGGTCAGCGGTGAAGGTGATCGACGCGGTTGCCATTGGCCCGATCTCGAAGGCGATGCCGTAATTGCCCAGGCAGAAGCCGTGGGTCACGTCGTCCACGTCATCCAGGTTGGTGACAAAGATTGTTACCTCGTCACCCTGTTTGACGGTGAACTTCTCAAGGCTGAAGGTCGGCGCCTGCGAGGTCATGTAGACCCGCACCTTGTTGCCATCCCGGATGGGCTCTTCTGCGCCTTCTTCCAGATCGACGCCATCGGCTTCGGCCTGTTTGCGGGCGTCTTCCCAAGTGACGTCGTTGCGGTCCCATACGTTGACCGGGTTGACGATGTCGCTGCGAACGATGATCGAGTCATGCGGTTCGGCAAAGGTCGGCCCGTCGTGAACCACCTTCATCTCGTCGGAAGAGATGTCGATCAGCTGTTCGTTTTCAGGCTTCAGCGGACCAACATTCAGGAAGCGGTCTTTCGAGAACTTGTTCATCGAAATCAGCCACTTGCCGTCGGCATCCTTGGTCTCACCCATCGATGTCGAGTTGTGACCCGGCTGATAATGCACATCGACCTTCGAGATGATCGGATCGACATCCTCACCCGCATAGGCGCGGATCGCCTTGTCCATGTTCCACTTCACGATCTGGCTGTCGAGGAACAGCGTGGTGAACGCGTTGCCCTGACCGTCATACGCGGTGTGAAGTGGGCCAAGACCCAACTGCGGCTCACCCACGATGCAGGACCGCGGATCGGCATCGCTTTCGAACAGGGCGTCCAGCTTGGTCACATCCATGATCGACACGGTCGGCGACAGCTTACCGTTGATGCAGACGTGCTTGCCGTCAGGCGCGGTGTTGATGCCGTGGGGCGAGTTCGGGATCGGGATGTAGCGGGTGTAATTCTTGTTCTGACCCTTACGTCCATCCAGAACCTTGACGCCTTTCAGCTCCTGATAGTCACCGGCTTCGATGCCTTTTTCGATTTCCGCGAGGTTGAAGACAACGACGTGATCCAGCTCGTTCTCGGTCATCTCGGCCAGGTTCATACCCATTTCCGAGTTGTACGAGGTCGAATAGGCGTATTTGCCCTGATAGTCGCAGTCGGTATTGTCGAGGTTACCCGAAACGATCACCTGCCACGCAACTTCCATGGTGTCACCGTCCAGCGCGGTGAAGATGTTCACGTATTGCGACGGATCGTCCAGCACGGTGCCATCATTGACCAGTGGCGTTTCATCTTCGCCATTGGCAAAGACATAGCCGGTGCGCGGGAATTTCTGCGGACGCAGACCGTGGATCGCTTTGGCATTCGGGATCTCGGTGATCTTGTCGCATTTCATCACATCGCAGCGCACACGGGCGACACGGGTGTTGGCCTTGTCGTTCATGAACAGATAACGGCCGTCATAAGTGCCGTCGGTGAACGACATATGCGGGTGGTGCAGGTCGCCGTTGTCATAGGTTTTCATGCCGCGCTTGGCGAGGAATTCCTTGGTTTCCGGCAGCAGACCATCGGTCATGATCTTCAGCGACTCGTTGGTCTGGCCCCAGCCGGTTGCCGAGCAGCGGTTGAAGACCGGCACCCGCATCAGCTCGCGCATGGACGGGAAGCCCAGGATGCGCAATTCACCGGTCTGACCCGAAGACCAGAAGCCGTAATACTCGTCCAGCTCACCGGGCTCCAGGTTGGCATTGGCCGCAGCGCTGGCCTGTTTTGCGGTCATCAGGGTCGAACCCAGACCGGTTCCGGCCAGCACCGCGCCGGTGGCGGTTGCCCCCAGCATCCCGCGGCGGGTGATATTCAGTTTGTTGTCTTGTTCCGACATGATCGTTCCTCCTTTTTAGGAAACGGATTGCGGTTTGGCGTTCGGATGGTTCGCCGGTGGTTGCCCGAGGGGGGTCTTGAGGTTGACCGACCCTGTCTTGGCCCGCCGCTTAAGCTGGCGGATAACGACGGGACATTTGTCCTCGGACTGGTAGAGCACCTGACAATGCAGGCAGGTGACGCACTCGTTCGGGTTGATCTCACCGGTTGGGTGGATTGCCTGAACGGGGCATTCGTTGGCGCAGGTCTGACAAGGGCTGCCGCATTCCTTGTAGCGGCGCAGCCAGTCGAACATGCGAATTCGGGCGGGGATCGCCAACGCTCCGCCCAGCGGGCAGAGGTAGCGGCAATAGAACCGTTCGATGAACAGCCCGATCCCCAGCAGGGTCAGCGCAAAGACCACAAAGGGCCAGTCGCGCATGAACTTCAGAATGATCGCGGTCTTGAAGGGCTCGATCTCGGCATAGGTCTCAGCCAGCGGGATCGAGACAAAGCTGAGCCCGAAGAGACCAAGGAAGATCATGTATTTCGCAGGCCATAGGCGTTCGTTCAGTCCCCATGGCAGCGTCCATTGTGGCACTTTCAGCGCGCGCGCGATCTTGTTGGTCAGTTCCTGCAGCGCACCAAACGGGCACAGCCAGCCGCAATAGGCCCCGCGCCCCCAGAACAGCAGGGCGGCGGCCACGGCAAACCACTGGATGAAGACCAGTGGATCCAGCAGGAAGGCATCCCAGCTGAAACCGGTGCGCAAGCTGCCCGCCAGAGCCATCAGGTTCACCACGCTCAGCTGCGCATTGGCGTACCAGCCGATAAAGAACAGCGTCAGGGTCAGATATCCGATGCGGAACCAGTAAAAGACCCGGGCGTTCATCGTGGCGTGGAACTGGAAGAAGAAGGTTGCGGTCAGCACCAACAACATGACGCCCAGACCGGCAATCTCGACCGTGCGATCCTTCCAGATGCGTTTCCACAAGGCGGCTTTTGCTGCGGCTTCGCCAGTGGCGTCATCCACAACAATGGGGGCTGCGACCGGCAACAGATATTGCTCGGGCAGCTTGTAGCCCAGATCGAAGGTCAGGAAGGTTTTTTCGACCGCACCCACGGCCCGTTGCACCAGCAATTGCAGGCGGAACGGCTCGGCGGGGTTGAACTCGGCTTCGGCGGGGATCTTGAAGATATCCAGCTCGGTGAAACTGGGCGCATCCGGGGCGGCAACCCGGCCAAGGCGCTCTTGTTGCTTGTCGAAGAACCGCACCGAATTGTCGCCCTGAATAAGCTGAATCCGGTCGAAGATTCCGCCGCGTACGTAGCCTGAACCCTTGAAGCTGTAGGACCCGCGCCCCAGCACCAGAATGGCCTGTTCGCCCTCGTCCAGCCATTCGACAAGGTTCTGATATTCGGCCTCGCCCAACAGTGATTTGCCGATCGATGGAACCGAGACCAGCGCCACGTGCATGTCGATGAATGTGTCATCCGGCTCGCCCGGTTCAGGGCGTTTGATGGCGCGCTGATCGCCAGTGGCTTCAAAAGCCGCGTTGACCTGACCGACATCCAGTGTCAGCCGCCGGATCGAGCCGTCGCCCGAAAGCGTTGCCCAGTCATATACAGCGTCCTTTGCCATATCGACTTCGCGTTTCGGCCCGTCTGCCTGTAGCGGAGACAATCCGCCCAGCCCCAGCGCACGCGCCACCTTGATCCCACCACGCACGAGGCTGTCATCGATCACCATGATCGTCACTGTCGCGCCCGAGATAATGTCGAGGTCATGCCCCTCGCCACCGGTTTCGGCCTCAACCTTCAGGTCCAGACCGGCATAGCCTTCGGTCAGCTCAACCATCCTCGAGTTCGGGATGCCGATCAGAACGATGGGTTCCGAGTGTTTGACCAGTTGCACACCGGTCAGCACCGCTTCGTCATCGATGGCGGCAACCACATGGATCGGTTTGCCGGAATATCCGGTGGTGCCCACGAAGTCAGAAGTCAGGAAGGCCCAAGCGACGGTTTCGCCGCCCTTCAGGACGGGGGCAACCGGAATGTCATCACCTACGGGCCCGAAGGCATCAGCACCGGGGGCCAGATCGGCGGGTTCGATATCGGGCAGGAAGCTGGCAAGGCTGTCGGCTTGGGCGCTGATCGCCATCAGGCAGGACAGGGCAAGGGCCAGCAGGAAATGGATTGGGCGACTTACGACCACGGCGCACCTCCGATACTTAGGGTAGACGCCATGGACACGCGCGGGGCGCGTTCAGTTGTTTTTTGGGTCGGGCACGGGGGTCCCCGGGTTTCGGGCCACAGCCGATCCGAGTTGTACAACACGGAAGATTTGCTGTTTTGAACCTGTACAACACGGAAGATTCCGATTTGCGGCACTTGCGCCAGCTCGGGCACGGGTGCCGCGCTGGTGACAGCGCACAGCGCGCAATTGGCGCATTTCGGGCAGTACGCGGTCGGGTCTTCGGTGTCCTCCTCAAGGTCAACCGCAACCCAGACCGCGCCGCCTTCCGAGCAGATCTCCACCCAGACACTTTTACCGGGACTCGCCAGCGCCGGTCCAAAGGTCTGCAACAAAAGAAGGAGCATGCCCGCCAACCCAACTGCCGCGCGAACCGCACGGGCAGGGAGATTGTGCAAAGGGACGAGGGCAGGCATGGAGACTCCGACTCGGGAAGCTATGCTGCGTGTTCTAGGGGATTCTCTCGGCGCGATACTTGACTTAGGTCAGGTTCTGGAAACTTTCGATTTTAACATTTGAAATCAACCATCTGCCTCATCCATCAACCCTCGCACCCAACGCCCCGCCAACCACGCGGCAGGTATGCCCAATGGGATCGACCACAGGATCGCGGGTACCGGCCCGATGGCACCAAATCCAGCGCTGTGCAGGATCAGCCCGGCCAGAAACAGGTTGATGGCCACGGTCAGAGCCGTGGCCGGGTAAAGCAGCATGGCTAGCTTCCAGACCGGCCATTTATCCTCAGTGGCTGGTGCCTTCCGAGAAGGTGATTTTGTTCCAGACATTGTACTTCCCAGACGGTTTGCGCATCGGCAGGCGGCGGACCTCTTCCAGCGTCTGCGCGTCATAAACGATCACCGCGCCGTCATCTTCCCAGATTGAAACCAGCGCGTGGCTGCCATCCTTGGTGAACTCAACATGCGCCACGGTCTTGCCTGGCGCAGGGCGTAAAGTTTTTACGATTTCAAGGCTTTGCTTATCGATCACATGCATGGCGTCCTTGTTCGGCCCAAAAAACACATCGGCCCAGACGTAAGGCGAATTCTCATGGCTGCGCATGAAAAAGCCGGGCCCTTCGGTCTTGATCCGCTTGACGGTTTCCCATGTCTCCATGTCGATCACCGAGACCGTGCCATCGGTCAGATGCGGCGTCGCCATCACGGTGGAGTCGCCATGTTTCCAGGTAATTCCCGAACCTAGGTGAGGCATCCCAGGCAGGTCCAGATCAGCCACTTTGTGACCGATAACCAGATCGATCACCTGCCCGCCCTTGCCATCGCGCGAGGCGCCCATGACGTATTCATAGCTCTGGTCAAAGAAGAAATCGTCCAGATAGTCCGGCGTGGTAATCTTGCGCACCGGGAAGGGATCGGGGTTCTTGAACTGACCCTCGATGCGGAAGTCATGCCCCAAACCGGATTGCGGTGGGTTCGCCCCGTAGAATACTTCCCAAATCTCGGGCACGTCTTTCAGCGCGAGAACGAAGCTCTCGCGGGGCGGTGCTTGATAGACCGCCGAGACGCGGCTGGGTTTTCCTTTTTTGCTTTTTACATCAATGACTTTCGCTACAGACAGGTCTTCGGTCGACAGCAGTGTCAGAGAGTTCGGCAGATAGTTTGCCACGGCCACCCATTTGCCATCCCCTGACATGGCGATGTTGCGGCTGTTCAGACCCGCACGCACGCGGCCTACCTGTTTCAGCGCCCAGATGTCATATTTCTGCACCCAGCCATCGCGGGACATGATGAAGACGTACCGCCCGTCCGGGCTGAACTTCGGCCCGCCATGCACTGCAAAAGGTGTCTCGAACCGGTCCAGAACCTCGAAGGCATCCCCATCCAGAACGCTGACATGGTGATCGCCGGTCTCAACGGCCAGAGTGATGTTCATCGGGTCGCTGTTCCAAACAGGCGCGCCCACAGGCGCGTAATCCTCGTCTAGAGTACGGCTGGCCATGATATCGGCCTCGCCCCATTCGGGGTTGGTCTCCAGCGGAGATTTCAGCCAACCCGCCAGTTCCTCGATCTGCAGCGCATCCAGTTCATGCGAAAACGCAGGCATCTGTGTCGCGATACGCCCCTCGGCGATCACAGCGGCCACACGCGGCCCTCGCATCCGTTTCAGCGTTTCGGGAATAAGCGCCGGACCGACCCCACCCAGACGGTTCTCGCCATGGCATGAGGCGCAATGCTCGGCGTAATCCGACGGCGCATCGGCCCATGCGGTGCCCGCCAGCAGTAGCGAGCAGAAAGCGCCAATTTTCAGAGTGTCAAAAGAACTGATGCGCCGGATCATGGCTTTTCCCCCGGAACGGCGTGACCTGCAGGCGCTCGCCCGCGCCATTCACGCCGATTTCTTCGTTCGACAGATAGCAGGCCGGATCTTCGGCCCACGGATCACCAGTAAGCTGCAGCGCCCGGATGCGGGTGTTTCCGCCGCAGACGTCCTTTAACTGGCAGGCCCCGCAACGCCCTTTCAAAGGACGCGGACGGGTGCGCAGCATGGCCAGCATCGGGTCGTCACCGGTCCAAAGTTCTGAGAACGATTTGGTCTTCACATTGCCGACCGTGTAATCGGACCAATAAGTGTCGGGATGCACGCGGCCCAGATTGTCGATATTGGCCACGCCCAGCCCGCTGGAGTTCCCGCCCCACGTGGTCAGATGCTCGCGCACATGGGCGGCTTTGTCATCGTCGAAATGCGCCCGGACCCAGTTCAGGAAATACCCCGCATCGGCGTCGTTGTTGCCGGTTACGATATCCAGAGGGCGACCGCCAGACGCAGCCTCCCACGCACGTTCCAGCAGCAGGTCCAGACCCTTACGGGTGCGCAGGTGCTCGGCATCTTCGCCTCGGTTTTTGTCGCCGCGCCCGGCGTAGACGAGGTGAGACAGATAGAACTTGTCGACTCCCTCATCATCGCACAGCTGCAGCAGGTCAGGCAGGTGATGTTGCGTGCCTTCGGTCAGGCAGAACCGCAGGCCCACCTTGATGCCGCGTTTCTTGCATTCGCGCACACCGCGCAGGGCGTCGGCAAAGGCGCCCTCGACACCTCGGAACCAGTCATTCGTGGCCCCGATTCCGTCTAGCGAGATTCCGACATAGTTGAAGCCCACGTCCGCAATCATGTCGGCAGTTTCGTCGTAAATCCGTGTGCCGTTGGTCGACAGTGCCAGCATCGGCACCAGACCGCGCGCACGTTTGGCGATGTCGAAGAAATCGAACCGATCCAATGGTTCCCCACCCGAGAGGATCAGGGCCGGGACGCGGAACTGGCCCAGATCCTCAAGGGTTACCATGGCTTGCTCGTGGCTGAGCTCACCCGGGAACGCGACATCCGCCGAGACGGTATAGCAATGGCGGCATTTCAGATTGCAACGCCGCGTCAAGTTCCAGATCACCACCGGTTTCACCGGGCCGGGGCGGCGTTTGCGCACTGGGGTCGGATTCACGAGCTGGTGCATGTATTCGGTCAGGCGAAACATATCTCAGCCTTTCTTTTTCAGGCGCAGCCCGGTCTTTTTCAGGATGCGCGTGGAATAGAGGATATCTTTGGCCCGGCAGGCATCGCCAAGGATTGCCGTGATCTGGGCGCGCTTGTCCTCGACCTCTTGCGCGTCCGATCCGTGAACCATGGCAAACAGATTGTAGGGCCAGTCGGGCAGGGCGCGCGGGCGTTCATAGCAATGGGTGACGAAGGGTAGCGCACCAATCTGAGCGCCCAATTCAGCGACGCCGTTATCGTCGACATCCCACACAGTCATGCCGTTCGAGGTCATCCCCAGTTTATAGTGGTTGGGGGCGGCCGCGATGCGGCGGATGACGCCACGCGACTTCATATCGGCCAGACGGGACATCAGAATCTCTTCATCCAAGCCCAACCCTTCGGCCGCCTGCGCGTAGGCGGCTGGCACAAGGGGCAGGCCGCCTTGCAGCGCCTCGATGATCTCTCTGTCTTTTGCGTCGATCATGCCGCCACCCGGAAGCCGATGAAGAATTCCTGAAGTTTGGGGAATTGCAGGACCGCGATCCCGGTTTCCCGTTCGATAGCCTCGGCTGTGGCTGCGATCCCTTCGGGTGTTTCGGTCGCCAGAACGAACCACATGTTCAGCCGATGCGTGCGTTCATAATTATGGGCAACCTCGGGATGCGCATTGACTTTGGTCAGGACGTTTTCGAAATCCTGTGAGGGCACGGCCATGGCGCACAGACAGAAGGCTCCACCCATCGCAGCAGCGTCAAAGAAGGGACCAAAGCGGGTGATTACGCGCGCGTCCTTCATCCGTGCGAGACGGGTCAATAGGTCGGACTCTGCAATCCCCAATTCCTCGGCAATTGCAGCGTAAGGATGCGCTGTCAGCGGCAGGTCATCCTGCATCCGGTTCAGAATCGCGCGGTCTGTTTCGTCGAGCGTCATGCGGCGGCCTCCTTCGGTTGGATCAATGCACCGGTCTGTTTGAAACAGCGGGTCGAGAACAGTACTTTGCGCTGCGCGCCAAATAGTTCGGGCAGGGCGGCGGCCCCGGCCAAAACCTCCATTGCCTCAGGGCGCGAACGCGCATGGATCATGGAATAGAGGCGATAGGGCCAGATATCCTCGACAGGGTTGCGCTCATAGCACAGTGTCACACCGGGATGCGCTGCCAGTGCCGGGCCAGCGCTGCTGACCTGCTCGGCCGGCATATCCCAGACCACCATTGCATTGGCGGACCAGCCTAAAGCGCGGTGGCGTACAATGACGCCCAGGCGAGAGACGATCCCGGCCCGGTGCAAGGCGGCTACGCGATCCATCACGTCGTCTGTGTCGCGGTTCAGGGCCCGGGCCAGCGCAGCATAAGGATCAGAGACCAGCGACAGGCCAGAACTGAGGGCCTGCAACAGGGGTCGGTCGCCCTCTCGCATGGCTGAACGATCCACTTTCCGCGGGCCAGGAGCATTGCGGGTCTCGCCCGACATACGAAAGCCCAGATCAATGTTGAACGGCCGCACCAGCCGCAAATCCAGAACCCGCAGCCCCGAGCGCTGCGAGATCCGGGCGAGGGTGTCGTTCACATGTGCCCGGTCCGGGCCGGTGGCCACGAACCAAAGGTTCCAGTCATCCTCGCGCTGGTAATTGTGGTTCACACCAGGTTCCGCATCAATCAGCGCCGCGACCTCTTCCAGTCGTTCTTCCGGAGCCGCCACAGCCGCCAGCGTACTGGCCGACACCGCCCCGGGTGCAATCGTCGCGCCAACCCGCGTTATGCGTCCGGTTTTGCGCATCCGCGCAAGACGGTCGAGCACTTCTGCCTCTTCCAGCCCAAGCGCGTTGGCCAGAACCTGAAACGGGCGTTCTACGATGGGAAAATCACGCTGGAAATCGTCCAGAAGACGGCGGTCGATCGGGTCGGTGATATGCTGCATGTCAAAGCCCCGTTCTGTGCGCACGCGCGGTGAAGAAAATGCCCGAGGGGCTGTCGGCCTCAATCTCGCGCAGCTTTTCAAAGGTCTGGGTGTCGTAGACCATGACTTTGTTGGCATCGCGGACGCTGATCCAGACCTCGTGACCGCGTGGGGTGAATTCCATATGCAGCACGGCGGGCCCCGGTTTGAACTCGTGGATGATTTCTTTGCTCACTGAATCAATGACCTGAATTGTATCGTTCAGCGGGTGCGCAAAGTTCACCCAAACCTGTCTTCCGTCGGGGCGGGCCATGGCAAAGACCGGCTGGCCGTGGGTCTGCGTGCGCCCGGTCTCGGTTAGGGTGTCGGAATCGATCCAAAGAACCTCATGATGGCCGACAGCCGGCAGCACGAATTCGCGCCCGGTCAGCGCCCAGCCTTCGAGATGGGGCATCTTGTAGACCGGCATTTCTTCTTGTCCGCGACCATAGTCAGGCAGCACGCGGATGGGTTCGGGATTGTCGGACCACAGGTCCAGCGCGGTCAGTCCATCCTCACCGAACAGGCCGGTGATATAGGTGCGACCATTGGCGGTGATCAGCGCGTCATAGGGGTTTTTGCCCATGTCAGCGATCTTGGTGATTGCGGGGTCACCCTTGGCGAAATCGGCGATCCAGGTCTCGCCCGTATCCCACATGGTAAAGACAAATCGGCGACCCGGTGCGTCGACCAGACCGATGGTTTTGCTGTCGGTGGGAATGTCGGCGACCATCTCAAGCGTGTCCGCATCAAAGACCCGTACCCCGCCGGGCTCATAGTTCGACACCGCGACCAGTTTGCCGTCATCCGAGATTGCGCCGCCGATGGCGTTGCCCGCCTGGACCACGCGGTTCACGATCTGGCGGGTGACGATATCGACCTTAGTCAGCCCTCCATCGCGCCCGAAGACATAGGCAAAGCGTTCATCGGGGGAATAGACCAATGAGGCATGGGAGAGATCGCCAAGCCCTTCGATCCGGGCCAGCGCGGCGCGGTCGGATTGATCCACCAGCAGGACCGAGCCTTTTGCCCGTTCGATCACAAGGCCGAGGTCTCCGGTCGCGGTGGGCTCAGCCTGCGCTGTTGTCATCAGCAGGGTGGCGGCAAGGGTGAGGATGAGCTGTTTCATTGTGCCTCCTGTGCCAGCAGATAACGCGCGATCCATTCAGCCTCTTCTTCGCTGATCAAAGGCCGCCATGGGGGCATCGCGGTGTCGGGGATACCATCGAGTATTACGCCGGTCAGAATGTCCGCGTCGTAGTGCTCCAGTGTCTCGGATCTCAGATCAGGGCCGAGACCGCCTTTCAGCGATAGTCCATGGCACGAGCCGCAGTCCTGATGGACAAGACGTTTTAGCGCGTTGGGGTCAAGAGTGTCGGCGGCGAAGGCGGATGTGGCCACAAGCACAGCCGTTGTCAGTACAGCGCGCGCGGTCCAACCTGGACCCTTGGCAGCACCATCGGGCAGCGACCGACTGCCCCCTGATCGCCTGGAACCAAACTTAGCCATGCGCCTGCTCCAGAAGTTCAGCCACGGGCCGTTCTGCGTATAGCGAGACGACCTTGCCGATGATGAACAGCGTGGGTGCTTTCAGATCAGCGTCGCGCACATCCGCTGCCAATCGATCCAGCCGGGATACCATGCGGCGTTCATCCGGTGTGGTCGCTTTGCCCACTGCCAGAACCGGAGTCGAGCCGGGCAGGTTTTCGGTCATCAGACCCATGGCGATCTGGCCGATATTGGCGACGCCCATATAGACAACCAGCGTCGAATCCGGGTCGGCCAGACGTTTCCAATCCAGATCCAGCACCTTGTCGGCCTGCCGATGCCCAGTGACATATTGCACCGAGGTCGCCAGCCCGCGATGGGTCAGCGGCACGCCGGTGGAACAGGACGCCCCCTGTGCGGCGGTGATGCCCGGCGCATATTCGACCGGGATGCCGTTGGCCATCAGATGCGCCGCCTCTTCCGATCCACGCCCGAAGATCATCGGGTCGCCGCCTTTCAGCCGCGCAACGGTGTGACCGGCGCTTGCTTCTTCGACCAGGATTTCGTTGATGCGATCCTGCGGCACTGTATGGCATTTGGGGGCCTTTCCCACCGGGATCAGCCGTGCGCTCTCGGCATGCAAGTTGAGGATATCGGCCGAGACCAGACGGTCATAAACAACCACATCCGCCTCTTGCAGCATCCGCAGTGCGCGCAGGGTCATCAGTTCAGGGTCACCAGGGCCTGAGCCAATCAGAAAAACCTTACCGCTCATGTGCAAACTCGCTTGGTCTGAATGTCTTCGGAGCCCGGAATTCCTGCGCGATCAGGGGACGTTGCTGGGTGAGCCGGGCGTGTCATGCGGCCAGACTGGCGAAATCGAAAAGGAACCTCCTTGACTAAAGTTAAGGAGCGCAGGAATTGATCCCGCGCTCCTCTCTCTCATGCCTGTATGGTGCCTCGGCTCAGGGTTCGACGGTGATCATGCCGATCATGTTCTGCGTCTCCCAATGGGGTCCGCACAAATACTCCTGCGGGCCGGGGGTGAGGAAGGTCAGTTCAACCGTTTCCTCAGGAAACAGCCTGTCGCTTTCGGGTTCGCTGCCATCTTTCAGCAGGACCGAGTGGCTGGTGCGTTTGTCCACATTGACCCAGCGCACCGTGGTGCCTGCTTTCACGGTCAGCTCGACGGGGCAGAAGGTGTATTTGTACATCAGCACCACTTCCGCATCCTCAACGGAGGATGAGGGCTGACCAAACAGCTCGGCATAACGCTCTTCGGCTTCAGCGCACAGCTCGGCGGTCTCATCCGCCCAGGCAGGTGCGGCCAGAAACAGCAAAGCGGGAAGAAGGTGTTGGGGTTTCATCGTCCAAGTCTCCTCTTCTAAGCGGAAGGGGCCGGTTTGCCCGGCCCCTGTTCTTTATTGTTTGACCACGTTGATGAAGGCGCTGTCGTCATCCAGTGCCAGGCTGGTATCCAGCGTCACGTGGTGGAACCGTGCGGCGGCAAAGTCATCGTGGATGGCAAAGCCGACTGTGTAGGTCTGACCGACCTCCAGCGGCACGTCACCAGGCGCGCCCGAGTTCAGTGGGCGGGTGAAGACCACGGTCCACATGCCCGCGTCGAGGCTGGCCGAGGCGGCGATTTCGCCGTCATTAACCACGCGCTGTTCCAGCAGATAACCGTTGGTGGCGCTGCCGTCTGCATAGACGCGCATCAGGTCCAGATAGGTGCCGTCGGCCAGATACTGCTCGATCTGCTCAGCGGCTTGCAGTTTGTCCCAGCCACCCAGCGCCTTGCCACGACGGCCCTTGATCTCGACCTCGGTCCGGCTTTCGCTGATGTACTTGGTCACCGTGTCCTGCGTGTTCAACCGACCCGAGACATCGCCATTTGCGGCAATCGCCTCGGCACCCGGATCAAAGGGCATATAGCTGTTGTCGGCGTGGCACGACGCCCAACACCCCACCTGTTCGCCCAGTTCGATCCCTGTGCCGGTGATCATCATGGCAACCTTGATCTGGTTGTCAGGGTCCATTTTGCCACCATCAACGAAAGGTGCGGGATTGTGCCCGGCATCCGGCCACTGCAGTCGGACATAGAGGTTCTGATCATCATGTGCGGCCTGTACGGTCGCATCGATCACGCCCCGTTTGCCGGGGATCGGCGTCGGCTCAAGCTCACCACCTGCGACGATTTTGTTGCCGATGGTATCCAGCTCTTTGGCGTGACAGGTCGTGCACTGATCACCTCCTTTAGTCAGCGGCCGTGCGCCACCGTGGAATTTGCCATTCTGCACCCATTCAAACGAAGCTTGACCGGGGTAGAACAGCTTGAGATCTGCGGCGGCCACAGCGTTCCAATCGATATCCGACCCGACATCGCTGCCAACTCCACCACCTGAAGGCGCTGCGGCCTCTTCGCCGCCGGCTTTGGCGCGCTCTTCGGCCACCGCCGCATCCACAGCCGCGGCAATCTGAGCCTGCATGGCTTCATGCTGTGCCTGTTTGGCAGCTTTTTCGGCCTCAGCTTCGGCAGCTTCTTTGGCTTCGATCCGTTCCAGGCTGGCCAGGTATTCCGGCGGTATCTCGCGGATAAAGGACGGGTTCGGGGCCTCAAGCTTTTCCAGATACTCCTCGTCAGCCCGATCCCGGGCGTCCGAGTGTGCAATCCCTTTGTGACAGTCGATACAGGTTTGCCCGACGGTCATCGCATTCAGGTGCTGCTGACGCGCACGGGGTTTTTGGAACTCGGGCATCATCGACTCGAAGTCATGGCAGTTGCGACACTCACGCGAGTCGGTGGATTTCATCCGCTCCCATTCGTTCATCGCCAGGTGCACGCGTTTGGCTTCGAATTTTTCGCGTGTGTTGATGGTGCCGACCATCTTGCCGTACAGTTCTTTCGACGCCTTGATCTTGCGGATGATCTTATGCGTCCAGTCCTTGGGCACGTGGCAGTCGGAACAGACAGCACCTACGCCTGAACGGTTCACGTCGTGGATCGTGCCCGTGTATTCCTCATAGACGAAATCGCGCATCTCGTGGCACGAGATACAGAAATCCTTGGTGTTGGTGGCTTCCATGGCGGTGTTGAACCCGCCCCAGAAGATGATGCCGCCGACAAAAGCTGCGGCAATACCGGCCACGGGCATTCCCCACAGGAAATACCGGCGCCAGATCGGTTTTTTCTTATCCGGTTCGGAGGTCATATCCGGGCTCCGTTTTGGCTTTCTTATCTGGCCTTTGATGGCAGGCCGGTGAGTTTGGCTGATGGGTCAAACGAGGAAAGGGCGGGCGAGGGGCCCGCCCTTTCCGGTGTTGGTTCTCAAACCGTCAGGTGACGTGGTTCGAACGGTTGTAGACGTTGAACTTACCGGTCGGAGCATAAAGCCCTTCGATGCGACCAATTTCTTCAAGCGTCTTGGCGTCGAAGATCACGATCTGACCATTGGGTTCTTTCGAATCCGACAGGTTCCATTTGGAAACCCAGACCTCGGTCCCATCCGCGTTGAATTCGAAGTGAACAGCAGCGCTGCCTTCGTCTTCGGTGATCTGGATGGTTTTCACGATCTCACCGGTCTCTTTCGAGATGACCTGAACAGACTGCTGAATTTCCGGCTCGGGGTGTTTGGTCTGGTCGGCCCAGATGTAGTCCGAGTTCGGGTGGGTACGGACAAACAGGCCGGGGCCGTCTGTTTCCACTTCGTAGCAGGTTTTCCAGGCCTGATCCGGATGACCTTCGGGGTCGTTACCCCAGACCGTTACGGTACCAACACCAAGGTGGGTTGTACCAGCCACCGGACCACAGTTCGGATCGACCCAGTTGGCGCCCGGTCCCGGGTGCGGCAGGGCTGCAGTGTCGATCATCGCTTCCAGCTTGTGGGTCTCGGTGTCGACGACGACCATCTTGTTCGACGCGTTCGCGGCGATCTGGAAGTACCGGCCTGTCGGGTCGAAGAACCCGTCATGCAGGAACTTGGCCGAGTTGATCTTGTCGATCCGCAGGTTGTCCAGGTCGGTATAATCGACCTGCCACAGCTGGCCGAGCTCTTTCACGGCAACGATCCAGGTGGGTTCGTTCGGCGTGGTGTAGATCGCGGCTACGCGGGCTTCTTCCACATACTCGCCGTCTACGTTGGTACCACGTGTAGAAACGACTTTGACCGGTTCCATGGTCTGCGCGTCAACGATCGCGAAATGCGGCGGCCAGTAGCCGCCACCGATGACGTATTTACCGTCGCCGGAAACGGCAACGTCGCGTGCGTCATAGGCGATTTTGACTTCGGAAACCAACATGTTCTCTGGCTTCTGCCAGAGGTCGATCTTGGTCATCTTGCCGTCGCGGCCCATCGTGTACCAGAAGCGGCCGGGATGCTCAGGCTCAGTGATCGAGTGGTGCTCAGACGCTTTCAGAACGTGTACGGCATAACCAGTCGGGATGTGAGTCAGCACTTCTTTGGTGTCGCCGTCGATAACAGCCACTTTGCCCACGTCACGTTCGATGACGACGAAGAAGTTTTCCCAGTTGCGGCCATGCAGCGGCTCGGTTGGATAGTCGGCCTCTTCCACATAGACCTTGCGGGTCTCCTTCATCTGCTCCAGCGACATTTCCGGCGGCTTGGGGGCCTCCATCATGATGTATGTCGCCATATCCTTGATTTCCTGCTCGGTCATAATGTCCGAGAAGTTGTTCATCCCGCCTTCGGTTCCCCAGGCGATGATCTTTTCAAGGCGCTCCTGACCCAGCTGAAGCGTACCGCCTTCTGTGACGGTGCCGTCTGCTGCAGTTTTTTTCCAGTGTGGTTCCAGGTTCTTACCGGTCGCACCTTTGCGCAGAACGCCGTGACAACCTGCGCATTGTTCAAAATAGAGCTGCTTGGACGACTCAAATGCTTCGTCGCTCAACGTTGGCTCTTCGGCAAATGCTGGCGCGGCGACAGAGCCCAGCAGCATTGCCAAACCGACCCCAAAGGCGCGGCCGGTCTTATCGTAGCTGATTCCAAGTGACATGATCACTCTCCATTTGCGTGGTGAGGCAGGTTGCAGCCTGAAACATTGGCGCCGATCACTCCTTGACGAAAGTCAACGGAAGGGTCGCAAACTGGAAAATGAAGGTCCTGATTAGCCTTTAAATTATGAGAAAAACCTATGTTTTAGGGTCATGTTTCTCCGGGTGCTTGATTTCGGTTAAGTCCGGCGCGGGTCGGTTTTGCTAGACCGAATCCAACAGCCACTAAGGCCGAGGAGAGCAGGCATGCCGGCAATGATCGCGCGGGTACTGGGTGAAGGATTTCGCGTCTTTTTTCTGTCAGCGGGGCTATTCGGTCTATTCGCGGGTGGTGCTTGGGGTGTGTGGCTCACGACTCAGACCGGGTTGGTCGATTACAAAAATCCGACCTATGCCATGAGCCCACCCATGTGGCATGCGCATGAGATGATATTTGGATATGCCACGGCTGCCCTTGGAGGATTTTTACTCACAGCGGTGCCAAACTGGACGGGTACGCCGGAAGCAAGGGTACAGTTTGTTGTTATCGCCGCGGGTATCTGGTTGGCCGGACGGATCGCGATGTGGTTCTCCGGGGCTCTGCCGCCAGGTCCGGTCGCTGTCTTCGATCTGGCCTTTGTACCGATTCTGGCGGCAAAGATCGCAAGCCAACTGATCCGACGCCCCAAGCCGCAGAACATGATCTTTCTGTTGTTGCTCAGCTATTTCTGGATTGCCAATCTGCTGACCCATCTTGATTGGATGGGCATTACCGGCGGTACACTGGACATAGGATTGCGTGTAGGATTGCTGACGCTGTGCAGTATGATCGCGATACTTGGTGGACGTATAACGCCAGCTTTCACCCGGAATGCGATGAAGCGCGCGGGCGAGCCGGAAGCCGCGTGGCCGGTATCGGTAGCTGCATTAGACAAAGCCAGTATGGGATTGGCGCTGCTACTACCGCTCAGCGTTTTTCTCTTCGGATTGGGTAAGATAGCGGGTGGCATGGCGGTAGCGGTTGGCATAACCCAAATCCTGCGCATGTCACGGTGGCGCGCGCGCTGGGCCATACGTCAACCGATCTTGGTTGCCCTGCATCTGGGTCTGGGAATGCTGGCACTGGGGCTGGTTTTGTGGGGGGTGGCGGTTCTGGGTATCGGCAGCGAAATCGGCGCGTTGCACGTTCTGGGAATCGGTTGTGTCGGAGGCATGACCCTAGCCGTGATGAGTCGGGCTGCTTTGGGCCATAGCGGCCGCGCACTTGTTGCCCCGCCACCTATGGCAGTCGCCTACGGTCTTATGGCTTCGTCCGCTATTTTGCGCTGGGTTGGTTCAGTGACCGACCAGGGGTATCTGGTCATGATGTTGGTTTCTGACGGTCTGTGGATAAGCGCTATCGTTCTTTACCTGATCACGATGTGGCCTGCTTTGACAGGGCCACGTATTGCTTCCTGACTGTAGGCGCGCCGATGAATCCGTATCAAGACGGTCGGATCAAGGCCCTGTCGTTTTTTTTGTGCCGTCGTAGCAATGAGTGGATTTTTCTTCCCTGCCTGGGAATCTGGCGCGCAGCCACAGGTTGATGATCCTGCGAGGCCAGTTCAGGGAAAAGCGCAACAATTTCAGCCAGTGCTTCCGGGTGTATAGCCTTTAGCGCCTGCTGCCCGGTGAATAGGCTTTCGGATGGCGCACCTTCGGCCAACACGATCTCATGCCGGTCGAAGAGTATGTGATAGTAGACGGCATTCTGAGCGTCCTCTTCGACAGTAATTCCCGGGATGCCAACAAGCTTGTGGGCTGGGACTAGGACTTCTTCGCTGTCGAACATGCGAATCGCGATGTTCGAACGGATCAGCATGCGGTGCTGGGGTGAGACCAAAAGATCACGACGTGGCAGGCCGCTGCCCAGACTACCGGCAGCGATCCGGATAGGGCGTAATCTGGGTTTGTGAGCTAGTTCAGACGCATCAAGCGTTCGCGATCCAATCCAACGAATAACTTGGGGACCGTGATCCAAGGTGACGACTTTGTCACCAGTGGATAGTGTTTCGATCGCGCGAGGTCCGGTTGGAGCATCTATCAGCGTGCCAGCGCAGAAGCAGGGAACAACGGTATCTACGTCAATATTCGCGCCGTTGTCGACAACCGAGCCAACAGTCAGGGTGGTGTTGAGCGGGGGAATATCACCGATAAAACCAATGAAATAACCTTGTTCAGCCGTTGGAAAATCGAAATCCCCATCGCCATTTTCATCCCAGTCCATCACACCAATCTGATAGGTGTTGACGCCATCATTCACTTCGATTGTGTAGTCCCAGATAAACACCTCTCCCAAGTAGGTCTGGGTCGGGTCGTTCGGGGATTCATTGACGATATTGTCGCCTTCAATAACCGACCCATCCGCACCATCGTCAATCGTGATCTGGCTATATTGGGATATCTGAAACGTGGCCCCAAGCGTCGCGAAGGTCGCGGTGTTGTCTGTCATCGTCGTGTCGGTACGAAAGGCACCGTAGATATTAATTGGCATTGATATTATCCGCCTGGCTTGAGTAGACCACAGGCCGAAGGGAAAACCCCGACCGACAAAGAATTCTGCAAGAGACTGACCACCCTAAATGCAGTTTTCAAGGTTATTATTCGATTAAAAATATCGGTTTAATGAGGGGATTCTGCCGTTGTTTGGTCAAGATAGTTCGTTGTTGGCCTCTGATGACCAAAGATTTGGAATGGGGAACGCTCATCCTCTGCAGTCTTGACTTTCGTTAAGGCAGCTCCACTACCCACGCGGCATTGTCTCCATACTAGCTAATCTGCGCAAAGGAGAGCGCAATGCGAGAAGTCATGACAAAGAGCATGGCTCGCAACATATTCTATGGCGGGTCACTGTTCTTCATCCTCATCTTTCTGGCCCTGTCGGCCCATTCGCACTTGTATATCGTCAACTCCGAGAATTCGGCAAAGCTTGATGAAAGTGTGGTCCGGGGCAAGCATGTCTGGGAAAAACACGCCTGCATCAACTGTCATACTATCATGGGTGAAGGTGCCTACTATGCGCCGGAAGTCGCGAATGTGATGACCCGTTGGGGTGTGCTGGACGACCCGGAATCAGCCTTTGAAGCACTTAAGGGCTGGATGGAAGCACAACCGACCGGCATTCCCGGTCGTCGACAGATGCCCAATTTCAACCTCAGCGACGAAGAGATCCGTGATCTGGCGAACTTCCTGATCTGGACCGACAATATCGACGCTCAGGGCTGGCCGCCCAACGAGGCAGGCTGAGAAAGGGAACGGAGCAATGAAATACGAATCCCAAAAAATAGCCTATGCCTACTTTGCGGTAGCTATGGCTTTGTTCGCGATACAGGTGATCGGCGGCCTTCTGGCCGGTTTCATCTATGTATTCCCGAACTTCCTGAGTGAGCTTCTGCCGTTCAACATCGTGCGGATGCTTCACACCAACTCTTTGATCGTCTGGCTGATCCTTGGCTTTTTTGGAGCGACCTACTTCCTGATCCCAGAAGAGGCGGAACGTGAAATCCATTCACCCAAGCTGGCTTATCTTCAGCTGATCATTCTTGTGGTCGGCACGCTGGGCGTGGTCGTGACCTATGTCTTCAACCTATTCGAAGGCAACTGGCTGCTGGGCAAAGAGGGGCGCGAGTTCCTTGAGCAACCCAAATGGGTCAAGATGGGTATTGTCGTGGCCGCGTTGATCTTCCTTTACAATGTGTCGATGACCGTTCTGAAGGGCAAGAAGACTGCCATCACCAACATCCTGTTGTTGGGTCTGTGGGGTCTGGCACTGCTGTTCCTGTTTGCCTTCTACAACCCGGGCAACCTGTCGCTCGACAAACAGTACTGGTGGTATGTCGTCCACCTGTGGGTTGAAGGTGTGTGGGAGCTGATCATGGCCTCGATCCTGGCCTACCTGATGCTCAAGCTGACCGGCGTTGACCGTGAGATCGTCGAGAAATGGCTATATGTCATCGTTGCCGCTGCCCTGTTCTCGGGCATCCTCGGTACAGGTCACCACTATTACTGGATCGGTACCCCCGGGTATTGGCAGTGGATCGGGTCGATCTTCTCAAGCCTCGAGGTGATCCCGTTCTTCGCAATGATGGCCTTTGCGTTCGTCATGGTCTGGAAGGGCCGCCGTGACCACCCCAACAAGGCCGCGCTGTTGTGGTCGCTGGGTTGTGCCACATTGGCCTTCTTCGGTGCCGGTGTCTGGGGCTTCCTGCACACACTGCATGGGGTGAACTACTATACCCACGGCACGCAGATCACCGCAGCGCACGGTCACCTGGCCTTCTATGGTGCCTATGTCTGCCTCAACCTGGCGATCTTCAGCTATGCGATGCCGATCCTCAAGAACCGTGATCCCTATAATCAGGTTCTGAACATGGGCTCGTTCTGGCTGATGACCAGCGGCATGGTCTTCATGACATTCGTCCTGACTTTCGGTGGTACCGTGCAGACTCACATGCAACGTGTGGTCGGTGACTACTTCATGGACGTTCAGGACCAGATTGCGATCTTCTACTGGATGCGTCTCGGCTCAGGTGTGGTCGTGGTCCTTGGCGCGCTGCTGTTCATCTACTCGATCTGGGTTCCCCGGAAAGAGGTCATTGAACCTGGCGCAGCTGAAACCCCTGCGGAGTGATGGATATGGACGGCTCCATGAAACTGAACGAGGGGGCGGCAAACGCCCCCTTCTACCTCGCCCAAGGTGATGAGTGCGATGTGTTCACCGCCGCTTACAACAACGACCTGCCGGTTCTGCTGAAAGGCCCGACAGGCTGCGGCAAGACCCGTTTCGTGGCCCACATGGCCGCAAAACTTGGCCGCCCGCTGTACACCGTGGCCTGCCACGATGACCTTGCCGCTGCCGACCTGATTGGCCGCTACCTGTTGAAAGGTGGAGAAACCGTCTGGGTCGATGGCCCCCTGACCCGTGCGGTGCGCGAAGGTGCGATCTGCTATCTCGATGAGGTGGTTGAGGCCCGCAAAGACGTGACCGTCGTGCTGCACCCGCTGACCGACGACCGGCGCATTCTGCCGATCGACCGCACCGGCGAAGAACTTGAGGCCGCCCCCGGATTCATGCTGGTGGCCTCATATAACCCCGGATACCAGAATATCCTGAAAACCCTGAAACCCTCGACCCGGCAGCGGTTTATTTCGCTGGAATTCGACTTCCCATCGCCTGAGATGGAAGCCGAAGTCGTCGCGCAGGAAAGCGGGCTGGCGCTGGAGCGCTGCAAGCCCCTGATCCGGTTGGCGAACAAGCTGCGTGGGCTCAAGGGTCAGGACCTTGAGGAAGGCGTTTCCACCCGTCTGGTTGTCTATGCCGCGACGTTGATCGCACAGGGCATGTCAACCGACCGCGCCATCCTTGCCGCTATGATTGAACCTCTGACTGATGACGAGGACATCAAACGCGGGCTCCTCGATCTTGTCACGGCTGTCTTTGGGTGAGGCCGGCCGATGGTCAGGATCGATTTTGAGCCATGGGAACCCGAAGAAACGATCGGGAAACTGTGGCACACCCTTGCCAGCCGCCTTGATGCACCAGAGGTGCATGATGGAGCCGCGGTCGACCTCTCTGAGGTCGCAGGGCGGCTGGCCGTCCTCTTCCGAGGGCTTGGGGGTAGTCCGGGCGTTGAATTGCGCCCGGTCTCACCCGAGGTTTCACGTCACCGTCTAAGCTGGCGCCGCAAGCTGGCAACCGAGGCCGAGCTAATGCCGCGCGCCTCGTTCGATGGCGAAGTTCTGCGCCTGCCGGACCGGCTGGCAGTTTTCCCCGCGCGCGAAGCCAATGGCGCGCTTTTTGTCTGGCTGGCCGCTGCTGCCGCCCATGCCGGAACCCGGATTGATGAAGATGACCCTCTGCGCGCTGACCTGCGCGCGTTGATCGCCGCGCAGAGCATGGTCGAGGCTACTTTGGACGACGCCCCCGGCCTGCGCCCACTTTACACCGAGCTTTGCAAGGGTGTTCTGCATCACCGCGATATCCCCGGCCTGCCTCCTGTGGAGGCCGCGGTCGAGGAACTGGTTCGTTACATGCTGGGCGATCCCGCACCCCTGTCAGAGCGGGCCGAGCAGCTTCTGACCTTGGATGATGATCTGACCGCCCCACGTGGATATCAGCATCTCCGCCCTGTTCCCCTGTGGCCCGAACTGCGCGCCGTCGGATTTTCCGAACACAACGAGGTCGAAAACCCCGATACCGAAGGTCCACCTGAGGAATCAGGGGAGAAAACCCACCGCGCCCGCCGCCGTAAATCGGATCAGGCCAACCGCAGTGACAGTTTCATCCTGCACAAGTTCGAGGCGATCCTCAGCTGGGCCGAGTTCCTGAACATCAACCGGCGCATCGATGATGACGATCCCGATAACGCCAAGAAAGCCGCCGACGATCAGGAAGAAATCGGTTTGGGGCAGATCTCCAAAGCCCCGCCGACCAAGTTGAAACTGCATCTGGACCTTGCGCCCGAGGACGTGAATCGCGAGCGTCTTTCAGGCCGCATCCTCTATCCTGAATGGGACGTGCGCACGGGGCAGTACTTGCCGGATCACGTCAACGTCTTGCTGTCGGATGCCGATATCCGCGAAGACTCGGCTGAATTCGGCAAAGACCCGGCCACCGCCCGCCGCATCCGCGCCGTAAAACGCCAGTTCGAGGCGCTGCGCCCGGGCCGCGTCATGACCCGGGGCCATCTGGACGGCGATCAACTGGATATCGAGGCTGCCGTGCGGGCCGAAACCGACCGCCGCGCCAGCGGAGAAGGCAATGAACGCGTCTGGATGCAATCCCGCCCCGAAGCCCGCGATCTGGCCGTTTCGATTCTACTGGATGTCAGCCGCTCGACCGAAAGCGCCGTGACAGGCCGTGCCGTGATCGACATCGAACGCGAGGCACTGGCCGCGCTGGCCTGGGGTCTGAACGCCTGCGGTGACGATTTTGCCATTCACGCTTTCAGCTCACTGAAACGCCAACGCGTCTTCGTGCAGCGCTGCAAACGGTTCGATGAGCCGATGGGCAGATTGGTAGAACAGCGCATCGCGTCCCTGCGTCCGGGCCACTATACAAGGCTGGGTGCGGCGATCCGCCATTGCTCGGCGGATCTTGCCAGTCAATCGCGCAAACGCCGGTTGTTGCTGGTGATCACCGATGGCAAACCCAACGATCTGGACCATTACGAAGGCCGTCACGGCATCGAAGACACACGCCAAGCCATCCGCGAGGCGCGCCGCGCCGGGCAATCGGTCTTTGGCGTTACCATCGACAAAACCGGTAAAAGCTGGTTCCCGCGCATGTTCGGCCAAGGCGGATTCGCGGTCATCCCCGATCCGCACCGCCTGACTATGGCCCTGCCGCAAATCTACCGCCAACTGGTCGGCGCATGAGTGATACCTCTTTGATCGACGAGCTTCCGGGCGAGTTGTTGATGTGGGTTCTGATCTTCTCGGAACTGCTGGTATTCGGCGCTGGCCTGATTGCCTTCATGGGCGTTCGGCTGACCGATCCGGCCGGGTTCGCCGAAGCACAATCGCATCTTTATCGTACCGGAGCGGCGCTCAATACGGCGGTGCTGGTGACCTCAGGCTATCTGGCGGCGCAAGCGCTGCACTGGCGGCAGATCGCGCGTCGGCTCGCCGCCCGTCTGGCACTGATCGCCGCCGCCGCGCTGGGCGTTGTGTTCCTGATCATCAAGGGCGCGGAATACGCCGGCAAAGCAGCACAGGGGATCACCTACGAAACCCACCCGTTCTTCCTGTTCTACTACCTGCTAACCGGCTTCCACGCCGCTCATGTGTTGGCAGGCGTCGGCATCCTGCTGCTGGTCGCCTGGCGCGATGACCCCCGCAACATCGAGGCAGGTGCGCAGTTCTGGCACATGGTCGATCTGGTCTGGATCCTGCTTTTCCCCGTGATCTACCTGTTGGGATAATACGGATGCCCGCAGCTTCATCTTTTCCTAAATACGCCCGCCGGAGACTCCCGAATGCGCTCACACGCGCATGGCTAACCCTTCTGATGCTCAGCGTCGCATCTGCACTGCTGACTGTGCTGCCCATCCCGCCGGCCGTCCTAGCCGGCGGCATTCTGATCCTCGCACTGGCGAAATGCCGCGTCATCCTGGCTCGTTATCTTGATCTCGCAAACAGCCCGGCCTGGCTGCGGGGATTCACCATGGTGACTACAGGATTTGCCATCATCATCTTCGCCCTCTACCTGATCTGACCAAAAAAACGCCGCCTCCGAAGAGACGGCGAAGTGTCACGCTAGGGGGCGCTTCGTTGTTACTGGGCCGCCATCGGCATCCGGGCGATCTGACAGCGTTGCCAGAGGGTAGACAGCGCGCCGACAAGATGGTCGATATCCTCATCCGTAT
Source organism: Ruegeria sp. AN6 (assembly GCF_056540425.1). Taxonomy (NCBI): domain Bacteria; kingdom Pseudomonadati; phylum Pseudomonadota; class Alphaproteobacteria; order Rhodobacterales; family Roseobacteraceae; genus Ruegeria; species Ruegeria sp. AN6. The sequence continues at coordinate 304,300 of NZ_JBQFWR010000003.1, read as the reverse complement.
GGACGGGCGACGGCGTGATCCGCAGCCGCTCGGTCCCTTTTGGCACGGTCGGATAGTTGATCGGCTGAATGTAGATGCCGAACTCTTCCAGCAGCGTGTCCGAGATGAACTTGCACTTCACCGGATCGCCGACCATCACTGGGATGATATGGCTGGGGTTGGGGATATGAGGGATACCTTCCGCATCCAAACGGGCCCGAACCTGCGACACACGGGCTTTCTGCAGGTCGCGTTCAGCATTCGATTGTTTCAGATGCCGGATCGAGGCTGCAGCTCCAGCTGCGATAGAAGGCGGCAGGGCGGTGGTAAAAATGAAGCCGCTGGCGAAGCTGCGCACGAAATCGCACAGCGCAGCTGAGGCAGCGATGTACCCTCCCACCACACCGAACGCTTTGCCCAGCGTACCTTCGATCACCGTCAGGCGACCCATCAGTCCTTCGCGTTCAGCAATGCCACCGCCGCGCGGGCCGTAAAGACCAACCGCATGAACCTCATCCAGATAGGTCATCGCTCCGTATTTATCGGCCAGATCGCAGATCTCTTTGATGGGGGCGATGTCTCCGTCCATCGAATAGACCGACTCGAACGCGATCATCTTGGGTGCATCTGGATCAGCGGCGGCCAGCTTGGCCTCAAGATCTTCCAGATCGTTGTGTTTCCAGATCACCTTCTGCGCTCGCGAGTGGCGGATGCCCTCGATCATCGAGGCGTGGTTCAGGGCATCCGAGAATACGATCAGGCCAGGGATCTTTGCGGCGAGGGTGCCAAGAGCTGCCCAATTCGAAACATACCCGGAAGTAAACAGAAGCGCGGATTCCTTTCCGTGCAAATCCGCCAGTTCGGCCTCAAGCAGCACGTGATCATGCGTGGTGCCTGATATGTTCCGCGTGCCGCCTGCCCCCGCGCCGCAGCGATCCAATGCGTCATGCATCGCGCCGATCACCGAGGGGTGCTGACCCATGCCGAGATAGTCGTTCGAGCACCAGATCCGCACATTCCGCTGGACCGAGCCATCCGTCTGGCGTGCGTTCGGAAAAGAACCACAACGACGTTGCAAGTCTATGAAAACACGATAATTCCCTTCTTCCCGAAGGTCATTGAGGCTTTGGCTGAAATAACGCTCGTAGTCCATGTTACGTGCTCCCCGGAATACTGGCTTTGGGCCGAGAATAGGGCAGCGAACCAACCCGCAACATGACAATAGTCAAGTTTACGCAACATAAAACTATGGTGCACAACTGCCGGCTCTGGCATAGCGTGGGGCAAGGATGGACCAACCGGGCGCGCGCGCCGGCAGGAAGTAACAGGGGTATTCTCTTGTCTCACGAAGCACAAAAAGCGATCGCACGTCAGTCGCTGCTGCTGCGCAGTTTACCGGAACAGCATGTGGAAACTTTGCTGAGCCACGCGATCTGGCGTCAGTATGACCGCGGTGAGACAATATTTCTGCAGGAGGAAACGGCGCAGGCGATCCACGTCGTACTGGCGGGGTGGGTTAAGCTGTTCCGTATGACACCTACCGGTGCCGAGGCCGTTGTGAGCGTCTTTACCCGTGGCGACAGTTTTGGTGAGGCCGTGGCGCTGCGCAACGTGCCCTATCCGGTCTCGGCCGAGGCCGTTTCGGCCTGTGATGTCATGCACATTCCCAGCCCAATCCTGATTTCGCTGATGAAGGAAGACCCCGAGATCGGGATCTCGATTCTGGCCGCGACCTTCACCCATCTGCACTCGCTGGTGGCGCAGCTGGAACAGCTCAAGGCGCAGACCGGCGCACAGCGAGTGGCCGAGTTTTTGCTGAACCTCTGTGACACTGATGCGGGTGAGTGCGAAGTATCGCTGCCTTATGACAAGATGCTGATCGCGGGTCGTCTGGGTATGAAACCCGAAAGCCTGAGCCGGGCGTTTTCAAGGCTTAAGGCGGTGGGGGTAAAGATCAACCGCAACCACGCTGTGATATCGGATATAGCATTGCTGCGGGATTATGCCGAAAGTGATCCGGCGGAAAACTGGGGTCGGTAACCCGGCATTGCTGCCGGGTTGACCTCTTCAGACTGTCGCGCCCTTGCGGCGAATGGCGGTGCCAAGGGTACCGGCACAGACGCCAACGATGATCGCGATGATTAGCGCCATGGCTCCGACATGGGAAAATTGCCACCCGGCAAAAAGCAGTGGTGCGATCAGGCCTACCAGACCGCCCAATAGGGCCCCCAACCAATATTGGCGGGTCATCATGCCCAGTGCCAGACCCAGAATGCCGGGTAGGCCCAATACGTTGCCGCCGATGGTTCCAAGTATTTCTAACATCTCTGTCCCACCTTAATCCGAGCTTTTGTTCAGGAACGCGCGGATGTCGTCTCCTGAAGCGGCTGCGTGTTCCTGCAGAACCTCGCCGTCTATCTCTTTCGCAATCTTTTCATACGTTTCCAGATAGTTGGGTGGGAGGCTGTGCGCGATACCCTGGTGGCAGTCGATACAGGTCATGCCGTTATCGATCGCGCGCTGGTGTTCATTGGCGGCCCGGGTCTCCTGAATCGTGAAGTCCATATAGTCGAAGTTGTGACAGTTACGGCATTCCCGGCTGTCGGATGCTTTCATCTTCTTCCAAACGGCCGTCGCCATAGCGAGACGATGATCCTCATACTTCTCGGGCGTGCTGATCGTGCCTGCCAGTTCGTGGTAGACATCCTTCACGGCCATGATCTTGGCTTTGATCTTATGATTCCACTCGTCCGGGACGTGGCAGTCCGAACAGATCGCCCGCACGCCCGAATGGTTGTTATAGTGGATGGTCTCGCGGTATTCGCCGAGATTGACCTCCATCGTGTGACACGAGGTGCAGAACTCTTCTGTATTCGTCAGTTCCAGCGTCCAGTGGAACCCACCCCAGAACAGGATGCCTGCCAGAAATCCGGCAAGCAGGGTGAAACCAACGCTGAGGACGGCGATCGGGCTCCAGAACCAGGTCCAGAGGCGCCGGATGAGCCTTTGTTTTTCTTGGGAGTCGGACATGTCGCGCTCTCCTTTTCGACCTGAGTTTAGTTTCCGGAGGAAGGTTCAAAAGTGTTGTCGACCAGCGGCAGCGCATCGGCCTGCGGCACGTGGCACTGGTTGCAGAAATACCGAGTGCCTGCGATCTGATCCAACTCACGGCCTTCGCGGTCCAGATAGTGGGTCATCGACAGCGTTGGCGCATTGCGCTCACCGGCTTTGGTCCAGTCGTGGCACGACAGACACTGATTGGTACGCAGGTCGATCTGGTACTGTTCGATCGAGTGCGGGATCAGCGGTGGCTGCTGGCGATAGTTGCGCTGCATGCGGCCTTCGACAGTGCGATGCACCTGATCCACAATGGCGGGTTCATCCACTTCGACACCGCGCAGGCTGTTGACCCCGGCAGATTGTGCAAGGGCCAGGCCACCGAGGAGCAGCGGCGGGATCAGGGCAAGGCCCACTAGGATCGGCTTTTTCATCTTCTCACTCCTTCAAAAAGGTCTTGAGGCGCGCGGCTGAGGCGCGGCGGTTGGTTCCGGTGGTGCGACGGTCAGGGCGTCGAACCGATGGGTGAATTTGAAAACGTCTTCGGCGCAGATATCGATGCAACGGCCGCAATTGGTGCAGTCGGGCGACAGGATCAACGGGGTGTCTTTGCCTTTTAGCGCAGGAGAGATCACGTGGTTTTCCGGGCAGACCGCGTAGCAATCCATGCAGTCGTCGCAAGCGGAGCGGTTGGCGGCGCTGACCCGCAGCATCGCTTTGCTGCCGATCAATCCATAGAACGCGCCTACGGGGCAGACATGGCCGCACCATCCGTGGCGCGATACCAGCAGGTCGAATAGGAAGATCGCGGCGACCATCGCCCAGACAAATCCCATGCCAAAGATCAGCCCGCGATGCAGCATGGTGATCGGGTTGACCAGCTCCCACGCGATGGCTCCGGTCAGGCCGGACACGATCAGTACAGTGACCATGATCCACAGACGAGTGCCACGTTTGGGTTGCCAGCCTTTTTGCAGGCCCAGCTTGCGGTGCAGCCAATGCGCGCTGTCGGTTACGGGGTTGATCGGGCAGACCCACGAGCAATAGACGCGACCTCCGATCAACGCGTAAGCAACCAGGACGATGGCGGCACCGATGGCGGCGGTCAGCTCGGGCCAGTGCCCGGCGATCAGGCTTTGCAGAAAAACAAACGGATCGGTCAGGGGCAGCACGCCCAGCGTCAGCGACCCGGCCAGAGTGCCCTGCACGATCCAGATCCCGAACCATGGGCCCAGCAGAAACAGCACCAGAAAGAACAGCTGACTGGCGCGGCGCAGCAGCAGGTATTTATGGGCACTCAACCAACCTTTGCTAGCGATGGCCTCTTGCCCCAGTGGCATATTTGTGCGGGCGGTCATTGGGTGACCTCCGGCAACTTGAAGCTGGGCTCAAACCCGCCCGGTGCGACAAGGTTATCGGTGCCCGGTCCCGGCAAGCGGTCTGGCAGGTCGATAATGCCTTCGACGACGGGCGCGCCTTTGGCTTCTTTCTCTTCCCAGCCCTTGCGATAGTGATCTGCGCTGCTGCCCCGGGCCAATCGGGTGGGAAGAACTTTGATCGCAGCTTCGGGCAGAACGCAGCTTTTCTCGCAAACGCCACATCCGGTGCAATGATCGGCATGAACGGTTGGAATGAAGATCGCATGGCTGCCTGAGCGGGCGTTGTGTTCGGTTTCCAGAGTGATGGCGTCGTCGATGATGGGGCAGACGCGGTAACAGACGTCGCAACGCAGGCCGAGAAAGTTCAGGCAGTTCTCCTGATCGACCAGAACGGCCACGCCCATCTTGGCGTCGTCTATGTTGTCCAATCCAGGGTCCAGCGCCCCGGTGGGGCAGGCCGCGACACAGGGGATGTCGTCACACATCTCACAAGGCACATCACGGGCGGTGAAATACGGCGTGCCGGTGGCCACCGCATCAACACCCAGTTCGGCCAGTTTCAGCGTGTCATAGGGACATTCCCGCACGCACAAACCGCAGCGGATACAGGCTGATAGAAAGTCTTTTTCCGGCAAGGCACCGGGAGGTCGCAATGCTTCGGCCGGCAACGCCCGTGCGTCCCGCGCCAGCCAGGCCAACAGGGACCCGGCTGCGACGCAGCCACCCGCTGCGCGCGCCGAGTCCTGAAGGAACCGGCGCCGCTGCGGCGAAAGGGGTGTGCCAACACGAGACATGGGGACGACCTTTGCCTTACCAGCCTTTTACGCGCGCTCGACCTTACAGGCGCATTTCTTGAAGTCGGTCTCTTTCGACAGCGGGCAGGTCGCGTCCAAGGTCAGCTTGTTGGTTAGCTGGCCCTCATCGAACCAAGGCATGAAGACAAGACCGCGCGGAACTTTGTTCCGGCCGCGGGTTTCGACCCGGCTGTTGACCTCCCCGCGGCGGGTAGACAGAACGATCTCCTGCCCGCGCCGCAGACCACGCTCGCGCGCATCGTCCGGGTGCATGTAGACAACGGCGGCGGGATAGGCGCGGTGCAGTTCGGGCACGCGGCGGGTCATCGAACCTGAGTGCCAGTGTTCCAGCACCCGGCCCGTGCAGAGCCACAGGTTGAACTCTTCATCCGGTACCTCGGGGGCGGGCTCGTATGGTGCAAAGATGATCTTGGCCTTGCCATCCTTATGGCCATAGAACTTCACATCCGCACCTTCGGGCACGTAAGGATCATAGCCTTCACGGAAGCGATAAAGCGTCTCTTTGCCGTCCACGACCGGCCAGCGCAAGCCGCGGGCCTGATGGTAAGTTTCGAACGGTGCCAGATCGTGCGCATGGCCGCGACCGAAATTGGCATACTCCTCGAACAGGCCCTTCTGCACGTAGAAGCCAAAGTGCTCAGATTCGTCGTTGTCGAACCCTTCCGCGGTTTCAGACAGCGGGAACTGGTCGATCGTGCCATTGGCAAACAGCACGTCATACATGGTTTTGCCGCGATGTTCGGGCATGGTGGCCAGTAGTTCCTCGCCCCAAACTTCTTCAACGGTGAAGCGTTTGGAGAACTCCATCAGCTGCCAGAGGTCCGATTTCGCCTCACCCGGAGCCTTGACCTGTTGCCGCCAGAATTGCGTGCGACGCTCGGCGTTGCCATAGGCACCTTCCTTCTCGACCCACATGGCGGTGGGCAAGATCAGGTCAGCGGACAGAGCCGTTACGGTCGGGTAGGGATCGGATACGGCAATGAAGTTTTCCGGGTTGCGATAACCGGGATAGCCCTCTTCGTTGATGTTTGGTGCGGCCTGCATGTTGTTGGTGCACTGCACCCAATAAGCATTCAAATCACCGTCCTTCAGCTTGCGGTGCTGCAATACGGCGTGGAAGCCGGGTTTGGGCGGGATGGTGCCTGCAGGAATTTTCCACGCAGTTTCGCAGATCTCGCGGTGCTTGTCGTTTGCCACGACCATATCGGCGGGCAGACGGTGCGCGAAGGTTCCGACCTCACGTGCTGTACCACAGGCCGAGGGCTGACCGGTAAGCGAGAAGGGCGAATTGCCGGGCTCTGAAATCTTACCGACCAGCAGGTGCACGTTGTACATCAGTGAGTTCACCCACGATCCGCGGGTGTGCTGGTTGAAGCCCATGGTCCACAGGCTCATCACCTTGCGGTTTGGATCTGCATATTGCTGGGCCAGACGCTCGAGCTGAGATGCAGGAACGCCGGAAAGTTCCGATGTGTATTCCAGCGTGTATTCCGAAACCGCCTCGGCATATTCCTCGAAACTGATCGGTTCCAATTTGCCTGAGTTCGGGTTTTCAGCCTCTTGCTGCAGCGGGTTGTTGTCACGCAGGCCATAGCCGATATCGGTGGCGGTCTTGGTGATGTTCACATGGTTCTTGACGAAGTCTTCGTTCACAGCGCCGTTCTGGATGATGTAATTGGCGATGTAGTTCAGGATCGCCAGATCGGTTTGTGGTGCGAAGACCATGCCGTTATCGGCCAGCTCGAACGAGCGGTGTTCATAAGTCGACAGCACATGCACTTCGGATCCCGGTTTGGTCAGACGCGTGTCGGTCAGGCGTGACCACAGGATGGGGTGCATCTCGGCCATGTTCGAACCCCAGAGCACGAACGTATCGGCATGCTCAAAATCGTCATAGCAACCCATAGGCTCATCAATGCCAAATGTACGCATGAAGCCGACAACCGCCGAGGCCATGCAGTGGCGCGCGTTGGGATCGATGTTGTTGGACCGGAAACCAGCTTTCATCATCTTGGCAGCGGCATAACCTTCCCAAACGGTCCACTGGCCCGAGCCGAACATGCCAACGCTGGTTGGCCCTTTCTCGGCAAGGGCCTCTTTCCACTTGGCGGCCATGACGTCGAAGGCTTCGTCCCAGCTGACGGGCTCGAATTCACCGTTCTTGTCGTATTCGCCGTTGGTTTTGCGCAGCATCGGCGTGGTCAGTCGGTCTTTGCCGTACATGATCTTGGACAGGAAATAGCCCTTGATGCAGTTCAGGCCGCGGTTCACGGGCGCGTCCGGGTCGCCCTGCGTGGCAACCACGCGCCCGTCTTTGGTGCCGACCAAGACTGAGCATCCGGTGCCACAGAACCGGCAGGCGGCTTTGTCCCAGCGAATATCAGGGTTTCCGGCCTGAGCGTTGGCTTGTCCGGTTGCAAGCGGCAGACCCGCTGCCGAGGCTGTCGCAGCGGCGGCGGTTGATTTCAAAAAGGTCCGGCGGGATTCAGAGATGGTCATGACATGGGTCTCCGGCTTTAGATCTGGCGAGAAGCGTTAAGGTGCGGACGGGTCTCCGCGAGGTCTTCGAAATGGTGATAAGTCAGGGTCAGAGAGATCACACCCGGGATCTGATGCAGATCCATGATCGTCTCGGACGCCAGTTTTTCCGGCGTATCCTCGACCACAACAACAATGCGGCCATCCTCGGATGCCGCGTGAACCTCTGCCCCGTTTGTACCTGCAATCGTGGCTTGTGCACTCTGCGTGGTTTCAGGGGTTACATGGACGAGGCATCCACAGATGTTCATAAGGCGACCTCCTGCGTGGGCGGGGTGTGGCGTTCAAAGCTGACGGAACCGGCGGGGCAGGCGCTAGCGCAGGCGCCGCAGCCGTTGCAGGTATCGGTGTCGAGTACGGGTTCGGCGCGGCCACCGGTCTGCAATTGAAAGCGGATTGCACGGTGGTCGCAGACATCCTGACAGACCCGACAGCTGACGCCGTTCATCGACAGGCACGTGGCAGCAACTTTGGCGCGCCAGGGCCAGTCGGCGATATGTTCGGGGTTCAATGCTCCGGTTGGGCAGGCATTGGCGCAATCGCCGCAAAATGTGCAGGGGCTTGCATCCAGTTGGACGACGGGGAAGCCTTGTGTGTCGAACTTGATTATGTCTTCAGGACATGCCTCGCGGCATTCGTCGCATTGCGTGCACAGCTCAAGGAACTCGGCTGCATCTGCCCCAGGCGGGCGGATGGAGTTTTGATCATTGCGCAGCACTTTTCCCTTAAGAAATGCACGGCGGCTGGCTAGCTTGTTCATTCGCTTGCGACCTTATGCATAGAGGGCAAGGAGCAGCCTCAACCCGAGTCGGGTTCTAGTGTAACCCGAACATCAGGATATTGACCTATGTCATTTTCAAAGCTGTTATTTCCCCGCAGAGGCAAAAAAACATGTGCAAGAAATGCACAATTTCAGATGTGTCTATGAAACTTAAATCACGACCACGCGTTTGCGCCAAATGAATTCGCCGATTCAGGCGCGTTTTTCACCAATCGTCGTGACGCCCAGAATCGACAGCACTTTGGCCTCGATCTGCTCTGCATTCATACCAGCGACCGCGTACATATCCGCTGGGTTTGCCTGATCGATGAAGATATCCGGCAACACCATCGAGCGATACTTCAACCCTTCGTCGAACACGCCCTCATCGGCCAAAAGCTGCGCAACATGACTGCCGAAACCGCCAACTGCGCCTTCCTCGATCGTGATCAGCGCCTCGTGGTTCGCGGCCAGATCAAGGATCAAATCCCGATCCAGAGGCTTGGCAAAGCGCGCATCGGCGATGGTGGGGGCGATCCCGCGCGCGGAAAGCGCCTCGGCCGCCTTCTGCACCTCGGCCAGCCGCGTCCCGAAGGACAGCAGTGCTACACGCGCACCTTTTTGGATTATGCGGCCTTTGCCGATCTCCAACACTTCACCGCGCTCGGGCAAGTCAACGCCCACCCCTTCGCCGCGAGGATAGCGGAAGGCGATCGGACCATCATCATAAGCGACGGCAGTGGCAACCATGTGTATCAACTCAGCCTCATCCGCGGCGGCCATGACAACCATGCCCGGAAGGTTGGCCAAGTAAGCAATATCAAACGATCCCGCATGGGTTGCGCCATCGGCTCCGACCAATCCAGCACGGTCGACGGCAAAGCGCACCGGCAAGCGTTGGATGGCTACGTCATGTACCACCTGATCGTAGCCACGCTGTAGGAAAGTGGAATACATTGTACAGAACGGCTTCATCCCGCCGGCGGCCAGCGCAGCCGAGAAGGTCACGCCATGCTGCTCGGCAATTGCCACGTCGAAACAGCGCGACGGATAGCGCTCGGCAAACAGGTTCAGCCCGGTCCCGTCCGGCATTGCGGCGGTGACCGCGACGATCTTGTCATCCCGCGCCGCTTCCTCGACCAGAGTCTTACCAAAGACCGAGGTATAGGACGGCGCGTTGGATGGGGCTTTCTTCTGCTCGCCCGTCACCACATCGAACTTAGCGGTTGCGTGACCCTTGTCGCGTGCCTGTTCGGCAGGGGCATAACCCTTGCCCTTTTTGGTCAATACGTGGATCAGGATCGGACCTGTCGCTTTGGCCTTGACCGCACGCAATACCGGCAACAACTGGTCCAGATCATGCCCGTCGATGGGGCCGAGGTATGAAAAGCCTAATTCCTCAAACAAGGTCCCGCCCATGGCCATGCCCTTCAACATGTCCTTGGCGCGCTTGGCCCCTTCACGGAAGGGTTCCGGTAGCAACGACACCGCGCCTTTGGCGGCCGCTTTCAGATCGTGAAACGGCTCTTCCGCATAAATGCGCGATAGGTAGTTGGACAGAGCACCCACGGGTGGCGCAATGCTCATCTCGTTGTCGTTCAGGATCACGATCAGGCGTTTCTTCAGATGCCCTGCATTGTTCATCGCCTCAAATGCCATGCCCGCAGACATCGAGCCATCGCCGATCACGGCAATCGCATCGCCGAGGCCTTCGGGCGTCACACCGCCCAGATCACGGGCCACGGCAAACCCCAGCGCGGCGCTGATCGAAGTGCTGGAATGGGCCGCGCCAAACGGGTCATAAGGGCTTTCGCTGCGTTTGGTGAACCCGCTCAGGCCATTTTTCATACGCAGGGTACGAATCCGATCGCGGCGCTCGGTCAGAATCTTGTGCGGATAGCACTGATGACCGACGTCCCAGATGATCTTGTCTCTCGGAGTATCGAACACAGCGTGAAGCGCCGTGGTCAGCTCAACCACGCCCAGACCCGCGCCCAAATGCCCGCCGGTAACCGATACTGCAGAGATCGTCTCGGCCCGCAATTCATGTGCGACCTGATGCAGTTGCGCATCCGTGAATTGCTTGAGGTCCGCAGGGCGGTTCACAAGGTCCAACAAGGGCGTATTCGGGCGGTCAGACATTTGGCGTTCCTGGCTTAGCTGTCCCGGGCAATAACGAAGCGGGCAGCCTGCTTCAAGGTTTCTGCCGCGGGGCCATATTCATCCAACGCAGCACAAGCCTGATCCACAAGCTCAGCGGCACGGGATTTAGCCGCATCCAGACCAAGAAGCGAGACAAAGGTCGCCTTGCCCGCCTCTGCATCCTTCTGCAAGCGCTTTCCTGCCTTTTCGGCATCTCCTTCAACATCCATGATGTCATCCGCGATCTGAAAGGCAAGCCCAAGCGCCTGGGCATATTGGCGCAAGGGGGCAGGATCGGCCTGCGCCAACCGCGCGCCTGCACAGGCGGACCATTCGATCAACGCGCCGGTCTTGCCCACTTGCAGTTGCGTAATCTCATCCAGTGTCAGTGGCTCTGCTGCCGTCTCCGCCGCAATATCCAGCGCCTGACCCAGAACCATACCCTGCGCGCCGCTCGCTTTTGCCAGTGTTAGAGCCAGTTCGGCGCGCATTTCAGCATTTCCGACCTCTGGCCGCACGCAAAGCTCAAACGCAAGTGTCTGCAGCGCATCCCCGGCCAGAACGGCTGTCCCTTCATCCCATTTCACATGGACTGTGGGGCGTCCTCGCCGCAGGTCATCATCATCCATGCAGGGCAGGTCGTCATGTACCAGAGAGTATGCATGCAGCGCTTCGATCCCCGTCGCCGGCCAGATCGCCCGAGCCGCATCGACGCCAAGTAACCGCGCGCTTTCCAGTACCAGAAACCCTCGCAGACGCTTGCCGCCCGCGGTGGCATAGGCCATCGCCTGTGTCACATCCAGATCGTCCAACTTCCCCAGAACCAGATCGAAATGGTCTTGAATCAGCGCGGCATCCTGTGCCAGCTTTTCACGAAACATTTACTGACCTTCGACAGGCGTCGTCCCGGTTGGCTGGCCATCTGCGTCCAAAGTGATCGCGGCCACCTTTTCCTCGGCGCGTTTCAGCTCATCCTCACAGCGTTTCTTCAACGCCGCACCCCGCTCATACAAAGCGATCGACTGATCCAGCGCCACATCCCCGCGTTCCAGCTGGCCCACCACGGCCTCAAGCTCTTTCATCGCCTGTTCAAAGGTCATCTGTTCGACTGGGGTATCGGTCATTGTGCTGCCTTCATCAATTCTTCCACATGGGCGCGTGTCGCCTCGGCCAATGCGTTCAGATCATACCCGCCTTCCAGAGTCGAGACGATACGCCCATCACACACTTCATCAGCAATCTTGCACAGCTCCGCCGTGATCCAGGCGAAATCACCCGTGGACCAGTTAAGATTTGCCAACGGATCATCCTGATGGGCATCAAACCCGGCGGAGACAATAATTAGTTCCGGCTTGAATGCGCGCAGTCGTGGAAAAGCTTGCACCTCATAAGCGGCTCGCATCTCCGCTCCGCCTGTGCCCGGTGCCAAAGGAATATTCAAAACCGTCTCATAAGCGCCGGTTTCGTCAGTACGGCCAGAGCCGGGCCATAACGGCATCTGCTGACTGGTGATCACCAGCACGCGCTTTTCGTCCCACAGCAAATCCTGCGTGCCATTGCCATGATGAACATCAAAATCCACCACTGCCACGCGGTTCAACCCGTGATGATCCAGCGCATGCTTTGCAGCTAACGCGGCATTGCCAAACAGGCAGAACCCCATGGCCGTTTCCGTCTCGGCATGGTGGCCTGGCGGTCGTATCGCACAGAACGCATTCGGTGCTTCACCGCCCAGTACCAGATCGACTGCTCGCACCACCGCACCTGCCGCGCGATAGGCCGCATCAACAGATCCTGGAGACATGAATGTATCCCCATCAATCTGCTTGAAACCATCCGAGGGCCTATGGTCGAGAATATCATTGATATGGTTCTGAGGATGCACCCTCAACAGATCATCATCCGCCGCCAATGGCGCAGTCACACGCTGAAGATCCAGACCCTCAAGCGCATGCAGGATATGCTCCAACCGCGCCACCCGCTCTGGATGCCCCTCCGGCGTCACATGGTTCAGGCAATCTGCGTGGGTCAGCAAAGCGGTTTTCATCAGGATTCCATCTTCATCTGGCTAAAAATATCCTCGCCCAAGGCCTAAAAACGCCGCGCGGCGGCTCATCAGTCCGGCGCCAGCATATAGCCCGCACCGCGCACAGTTTGCAGATACCGAGGCTGTTTCGGATCCTGCTCCAGCTTCCGACGCAAGCGGGTGATCTGCACGTCCACCGCACGTTCCTGCGCCTGTCCCTTGTCGCGCCCCAGGTCCTCGACCAGCTTGGCACGGCTAATCGGTTCGCCGGGCTGGGCCGAGAATATCTTCATCAACTGGCTTTCCGTTGCAGTCAGGCGCACCGGATCTTCGCCCTGCCACATCTCACCCCGCTCGATATCGTAGCGAATTGGTCCAAGATGCAGAATCTTGGCCACCGCGTCCTGCGCGGGCGTTTCCGGCATCCGGCGCAGAATGGCATTGATCCTAAGCAGCAACTCTTTGGGTTCGAACGGCTTGGACAGATAGTCATCAGCTCCGGCTTCCAAACCAGCAATCCGATGCTCGGTTTCGCCCTTTGCCGTCAGCAACAGGATCGGGGTGGAATGCGTTTCGCGCAAGGCCCGTGTCAGGCTGACGCCATCCTCACCGGGCATCATCACATCCAGCACAATCATATCAAAATCCAACCCTGACAACACCCGCCGCGCATGGGCCGCGTCGCGCGCAGAAGTCACTAAGAACCCGCTGCGCATCAGGAATTGCTTGAGCAGGTCACGAATGCGCTCGTCATCATCGACGATAAGAAGATGGGCGTCCATTTCGCTCATGAAGTCGTATCCCGCAGTTTTGTATATGCACGACGCATATCAGCATCCATCATCGCTTCAAGCACTTTGCGAAACCCGGCCACTGCTTCGGGGCCCGCATCCTTGTAGGCCGCGCGCATCCGGGCGCGCTGGGCGTCGGAGAGTTTGGCCTCTAACGCCTTCCCCTTATCCGTCAGAAATAGGTGGCGTTCACGTTTGTCCACTGTTCCGACTCGGCTTTCGACCAGACCATCTTCGATGAGGCTACGCAGAACGCGGTTCAGCGATTGTTTGGTAACACCCAATATGGCCAGCAGATTGTTGACCGTCGTTCCCGGCGCTCGGTTGATGAAGTGGATGGCCCGGTGATGCGCCCGACCATAGGCCAATTCTGTCAGGATACGGTCAGGGTCCGCGGTAAAGCCGCGATAGGCAAAGAACATGGCCTCGATACCCTGCCTCAGTTGCTCATCTGTCAGAAACAACAGGCTTTCTCCGCCAAAGACCGGGGCGGGACGGATGTCGGACATGTTGGACCTCATTCGCAATATGATCTGACTTTATGTCAGCCTTATTGACATTCCAAGTGCGCACAGGTATCGAATCGCAGTTTTTGCGCAACATTATGTCCGATGCGGACCTAAACGGCGCAACATTCGGAAATCTAGCCCGGCTCAGGAGGTTTCGCATGGCGGGATATGACGATCGCGACGGTGTCATCTGGATGGATGGCGAACTTGTGCCCTGGCGCGAAGCGAATGTGCACATTCTGTCCCACGCGATGCACTATGCGTCCTCCGTGTTTGAGGGTGAGCGCGCCTATAACGGCAAGATCTTCAAAAGCCGCGAACATTCGGAACGCCTGATCGCCTCGGCTGAGGCGCTGGATATGCCGATGCCTTACTCGGTTGATGAGATCGAGGCGGCAAAGGAAGAGGCGCTGAAAGCCAGCGGTCTTCAGGATGCTTATATCCGAGCTCTGGTCTGGCGTGGCTCTGGTGAGGATATGGGTGTCGCTTCCGCCAAGAACCCCGTTCGGATGGCCATCGCTGTTTGGCCTTGGGGTGCGTATTACGGTGATGCCAAGATGCAAGGTGCCAAGCTGGACATCGCCGAGTGGAAACGACCCAGCCCGGAAACCATTCCGGTACATGCCAAGGCAGCGGGTCTTTACATGATCTGCACCATTTCAAAGCATAAGGCCGAGGCCAAAGGCTGCTCGGACGCTTTGTTCATGGATTACAACGGCAACGTGGCAGAAGCGACGGGTGCCAACGTCTTCTTCGTGAAAGACGGAGAAGTGCACACCCCGCTGGCCGATTGCTTCCTGAACGGCATCACCCGTCAGACGGTGATCCAGATGCTGAAAGACAAGGGCGTCACTGTCCACGAACGCCGCATCAGACCCGAAGAAATGGCAGATTTCGAACAGTGCTGGCTGACAGGTACAGCAGCCGAAGTCACGCCGGTCGGGCAAATCGGTGACTATACGTTTGAAGTAGGCGATCTGACCTGCGAAATCGCCGAAGACTACGAAAAGCTGGTCCGCGCGTAAGTTAATACCGCTTTGAACCCCCGCTCAGGCGGGGGTTTTGATCGCAGGTCGTGCAAATTTTTGTGCAGATCGTCCCGAGATATGGACGCCTGCGTGTGAGACCGTATTCTTGATCTATGTTGGATCTTCTCAGCGATATTCTCACCCGCCTGTCTCTTCGTGGCACGTTTTACTTTCGCACATCCTTTACCCCTCCGTTCGGGATACAGGTGCCGAGCTACGAGAACGTGGCCCGCTTTCACTTTGTTCAGCGCGGTGAGCTTAAGGTTTACCTGTCTGCAACTGGCGAGACGCTGCGGTTGCGGCAGGGCGACCTGATCTTGATCCCACATGGCGCGTCACACGCGCTGCTGTGCAACGAGGTCAAACCCTATGACGCTCTGCCACTTGAGCAGGTGTTGGATCAGTCCGGCTACACGGGCGACGGTGTGCTGGTCTATGGCGGGGCGGAAGAAGAACGCGATACGCAACTGATCTGCGGTCATTTCTCGTTTACGGGACCCGCCGGTCGGAAAGGGACTGGGCATATGCTGATCGATCGGCTGCCACCCTATATTCTGATCGAGAATTACGGGGAGGACGCTGGCACCTGGATTGAGGCGACCCTGCGCATGATCGGATCAGAGGTGTCCGGCGCACGCATTGGCGGCGATTTAATTGCTTTGAAACTGTCTGAAGTGCTGTTTGCGCAAGCAATACGGGCCTATCTGGAACACCAAAGCCCGGATGAGGCCGCGCTGGCCGGGTTTGCCGACCCGCGCATCTCGCGGGCGCTGACGGCATTTCATCAGTCCCCCGCACAGGAGTGGAGTGTTGCCTCACTCGCGCGCGAGGCAGCGATGTCGCGCACCGCGTTTGCCCAGCTTTTTGCCCAGAAGATGGGAACAACTCCGATACAATATCTGACAGATTGGCGGATGCAGATAGCCTGTCATGGGTTGACCGAAAACCGCTGGAATGTTGCGGATGCGGCTGCCGAGGTGGGATATGCCTCTGAGGCCGCGTTTTCGCGCGTGTTCAAGAAGCAGCTTGGCGTATCTCCCGCCGCCTATCGGGCACTGCACTGATCGTTCTTGTATTTCGAACGATCTGCAAGGTTTATCAAACGACCAAGTATACTCCGTTCGGATCGCTGCTCCTATCCTTTAGCCATCACTGATTAAGGAAAGGAAGTTGAAATGTCCCTGCGTTTTGTCACCCGCTCTGTCCATGCGTATCTCGACTACCCGGTTGCGATTGCGCTGATGGTGTTGCCCTTTGTTCTAGGGCTTGGTCAGTCCAACCCCATGGCGCTCTGGCTGTCCGTGGTTACAGGCGTGGCCGCCTTCGTATTGACCGTTCTGACAGATCATCATCTCGGAATCTGGAGGGTGCTGTCCTACAAGTTCCACCTCGCCGTAGATCTTCTTGTTGGTATTACCTTTCTGATGGCGCCCAGCCTGCTTGGATTTTCCGGCATTGACGCCCTGTTCTACTGGGTGAACGGTGCCGCTGTTGTCGCGGTCATATCGCTTAGTGCGCCCGAAAAAGGTGTTGTTGTCTGACCGAATACCAAATCTGTAAATCATTGATGGGCTGTGCGGATTTCTGCGTGGCCCTCTTCCTTTTTTGGCTCTAATAAGGCGATTTGCCCAAATTGAGCTGGCGATGATGTAATCGAATTTAAGGCTTGAAATTTCCGATAAAAACAATCAGATATAATGCAACGCCAGATTTTGATATCAAGCTCCAGGTTCTGGGGCGATCTGTAGGCTCAGCTTGTGCAGATGTGAAGGCCTGCCATCGCCCCGGAAACGACCACAAAGAGGCTGCGATTGCGCGAACGTTTCGAAGAATTGATGGGCGATCCCTGTTGCGCGTCATGTGATTGCGATGCGCTGACCTCAGATGTCGCCGCTTATCTTGATCACAAGACCTGTGATGCCGAACGTTGTCGCAAGCTCGAGGAACACCCCGTCGTGACACCTGAGCCTGTCAGGCGCGCATCACTGCGCGCGCTGAATGAAGGGGAAGTGCGGGTTTAGAAATCCACACCCCGCTGGGCTTTGATACCGGCCTGAAACGGGTGCTTCTCTTCGGTCATCTCGGTCACTAGATCCGCATATTCGCGCAAAGCTTGGGGTGCATCCCGGCCTGTCAGGAATACGCTGGTTTTGTCCGAACGGGCCTTAAGACCGTCAATAACGGTCTCTACTGAAAGGTATTCGTAGCGCAGCGCGATATTGATCTCGTCCAAAACAACAAGATCATAGTCGCCGCTTTTCATCAGATCACACGCCTTGCCAAAGGCTGCCGTCGCGGCAGCAATGTCACGTTCGCGGTCTTGCGTATCCCAGGTGAAGCCTTCGCCCATTGTGTGCCAGGTGACCAGATCACGCTCTTCAAAGAACCTGCGCTCACCCGTCTTCCATTTGCCTTTGATGAACTGAACCACAGCCACTTTCTGACCCCAACCCAAGGCGCGAATTACTACACCAAATGCGGCCGAGGACTTGCCCTTGCCCTTGCCGGTGTTGATCAGCACCAATCCCCGACCGGGATCAACCGCTTCCGAGACTTTTTTGCGGTGCTTCGCCTGCACTTCTTGCATCTTTTCTTTGTGGTTTTGTGCGTCGCTCATCGGGAAACCTCATGGGAATGTCGCGCCCCAACCTAGGGGAAGTTTGCAAAAGGTAAAGTCACGCTTTGGGGTCGGTTACAGATCGCGCCTTGGTCCGATCGAGTCCAAGTTGGCGTTCGCGCAGGATAACCACAACGTTGCCTGCAATCACCAGCGCCGCACCACCCAGCATCACCAAGGTAGGAAGCTCATCAAACCAGATATAACCGATGATGATGGCAAACAGCATCGTCGTATAATCGTAAGGCGCTAACATCGAGGCTTGGCCGAACTTGTACGAGGATGTCACGAGAATCTGCGCCACTCCACCGATCAAGCCCATTGTCACCAGCAATGCGGCTTGTTCCCAGCTTGGGACAACCCAGCCCCAAAACACCGATAGGCTTGAAAGCAAAGTTGCCGTGAGCGAAAAGTAGAACACAATCGCAGCTGGATGATCCACCTGCACAAGTTGCCGAATGTGTATCTGAACAAATGCGCGCGCGACGGTAGCCGCCAATACACAGAGTGCGCCGATCATTGCGGCGGATTCAGCGGTACCCGAGCCCAGGCGCGGCCAGATCATGATCAGAACGCCGACAAGACCAAGCGCAACGGCGCCGATCCGGATCATTCGTATCCGTTCGCCCAACATGATTGCGGCCAGGATCAGCGTGAAGATAGGGGTGGCATAGCCGATGGCCGTGACCTCGGGCAAAGGCAGTAGGCTAAGTCCGGTAAAGGTCAACCCCATGGCCGACGTGCCCAATACACCGCGCCAGAAATGGCCCATGGGCTTCTTTACGATGAAACCTTGCGTCAGCTCTCCGCGCCATGACAACCAAGCAATGATGACCGGAATGGCGAAGAGCGAGCGGAAAAACACCATTTCGCCCGGAGGGAAATCATCCGACAGCGCCTTGACCAAGGCGGACATTACTGTGAACAGCACCAGCGCACTGAGTTTCAGCGCCACGGCTAATGCCGGACGATGCGATGTTAAGGATTTCGCCATGGCGCGAACCTGCGCTTTCGCGCGCAAAAGATCAACGATGGGATTGTACCAATCAGACAGATTTCCAGTTGATTGGGATTGGGTGGCCGATTTCTTCCGAGAGTATCTCAAGAAACCCGAGCATTTGAGTAACCCGCTTGTGCGCTAAATCCCGTCCGCCATCAGTCACCATTTCATCTGGCAGATTCAGCAGCTTGGTCTTCCAATGGTCAATTGCAAATCTCTGGTCATCCAAGTCGCGGTCTTCGGCGAAGGGATCGGCGATATCATACAACGCCCGCCCCAATGCTCCCGACACGGCGAAGGTGCGGGCAATCCCGATCGCGCCAAGTGCGTCCAGTCGATCCGCGTCCCGCAGGATACATGCCTCGGGCGATTCAGGAGGGATGTTGGCGGAGTAGCTGTGCGCAGCAATGGCATGTTGCGTGGCGCAAATTTCCGACGCCGTAAAGTCAAGTTCGGCAAGAATAGGCTCTGATTCAGTGGCCGATTGTTGCGACGCCAGATGCCGGTTGGGATCGTCCTTGGGCAGATTGACCAGATCGTGCAGATAACAGGCGGCAAGCAATACACGCTGGTTGGTGCGCTGGTCAGCAATAGCCTGAGCGATTAACCAAACCCGATCCAGATGCCCCAGATCATGCGCCGGATCGGTCAGCATTCGCTGCGTGACGACCGCCCGAAGCGCCGCGCGATGATCAGCCAATCCGCCCACGGTTCTCGCCGATCTGGCCACGATGCAGAAGCAGGTGATCGAGGATTACACAGGCCATCATCGCTTCTCCTACTGGTACGGCACGGATACCAACGCAGGGATCGTGGCGTCCTTTGGTAATGATCTCGGTCTCTTCACCGGATTTGGTGATGGTTTTGCGAGTGGTCAGGATCGACGAGGTCGGCTTGACCGCAAACCGCACGACGACGTCCTGTCCGGTGGAAATGCCGCCCAAAATGCCGCCTGCATGGTTCGAGCTGTATTGCGGGCCGTTCTGACCCATAAAGATTTCATCAGCGTTGGCTTCGCCGGTCAGTTCTGCAGCCGCCATACCCTCGCCAATCTCGACGCCTTTTACCGCGTTGATCGACATCATCGCGGCAGCAAGATCAGTGTCTAACTTTGCGTATATTGGTGCGCCCAGCCCCGCGGGGACACCACGTGCCACGACCTCGACCACTGCGCCGACCGAGTTTCCGGACTTGCGCAGATCATCGAGATAGACCGCCCAATCCTCGGCAGATTTAGCGTCCGGCGTCCAGAACGGGTTTTGTTCGATTTGCGACCAGTCGAAATTTCCACGATCGATTTTGTGCGGGCCGATCTGCGTCATATAACCAGTGATCTGCACATTCGGGGCGATCTGCTTGATCGCCTCGCGCGCCAACCCTCCAGCGGCGACACGCGAAGCCGTTTCCCGGGCCGAGCTGCGTCCGCCACCGCGATAATCGCGAATACCGTATTTCTGCCAGTAAGTAATATCAGCGTGACCAGGGCGGAACTTGTCCATGATGTCGCCGTAGTCTTTCGAGCGCTGATCGGTGTTCTCGATCATCAATTGTACAGGCGTGCCGGTGGTCTGGCCTTCGAAAACACCGGACAGGATTTTGACCTGATCGGGCTCGCGTCGCTGGGTCGTAAACTTGTTCTGCCCTGGTTTGCGCTTGTCCAGCCAGTGCTGGATCATAGTCTCATTGATTTGCACACCCGGTGGGCAGCCGTCGACGGTGGCCCCCAATGCAGGCCCGTGACTTTCACCCCAGGTGGTGACTCGGAAGAGGTGTCCAAAGCTGTTCATCGACATGGGGCGTGCTCCTTTGCGGAACGTGATTAGCGGGCGCGGGGCTTGGCCTCAAGCGGATTTGCGGTCGAGGGTGACCCCGACCGCTTGCTGTCAGGCTGCAGCAGCGATGTGCGCGCGGGTCTCGGTGACCTTTAGGGCCGCCTGTGCGGCTTCGCGCCCTTTTTGCACAAAGTGCTCGCGGTAGATGGCATTGTGATGATCGGTTTCCTGATATTGATGCGGCGTCAGCGAGACCGACAGCACTGCGACACCGGTGTCCATACCGGCGCGCATCAAACCATCAACCACGGCCTGGGCAACAAAATCGTGCCGGTAGATGCCCCCATCCACCACGAAGGCTGCACAGGCTATGGCCGCGTATTGACCGGTTTGAGCCAGATCGCGCGCAATCAAGGGCATTTCAAACGCGCCGGGGACGTCAAATATATCGACCTGTTCGGCGGGGATGAGTTGCAAGAACCCATCAAGGGCGCGATCCACGATATCAGAATGCCAATTGGCTTTGACCAAAGCATAGCGGGTGTGTGTCATCATGATCTCCTTAGCAAACAGACACTTCACCCAAGGCGATCACGAGCAGACGCACCGTTTCAGCGGTGCGTTCTACACGTTCTCTTTCATCCGGACTGTAACCGTCGGCTCTGGCCTCTCACCAGATCTGCTGACACCCCGAAGGTCGGGGCCGCTCGCGGGCTTACGGGTCATGCCCGCATACCGCCGGTGGGGAATTTCGCCCCGCCCTGAGAACGAGGTGGACCTTGCCAATTCGATACTGGTTCTGCAAGAGAAATTGGACGGAGGACCTAAATGCATCCTAACCCTGCCTTTCGCAACGAAGCGCGTGCGCGTCATATCGATTTTGCCCGAGAGCGCGCCTTTGGCGTTCTGGCGGTCTCGACACAAGAAGCTCCGTTGCTGAGCCACGTTCCATTCCTGCTGAGCGAAGATGCCGGATGGGCGGATCTGCATCTGTTGCGGTCAAACTCGATCGTGCGTGCATTGAAGCAGCCACAATCTGCGCGGATCGCCGTTTCAGGGCCTGATGGGTATATCTCGCCTGATTGGTATGGCGTCGATGATCAGGTCCCGACCTGGAACTATGTTGCGGTGCATCTGACCGGCGTGCTTGAGATGCGCCCCGTGGAAGAGTTGCGAGGCCTGCTGGATCGACAGGCTGCTGATTTCGAGAATCGCCTTTTGCCTAAGCCTCCATGGCTGGCGTCGAAGATGACACCAGATGCGCTGGATCGGATGATGCGGATGATCGTGCCATGCCGACTGACGGTCTCGGACTTAGATGGCACTTGGAAACTTAACCAGAACAAGCCCGACGTTGCGCGCCAACGCGCCGCTGATCACGTCCAATCTGCTGGGATTGGGGCTGAGGTCGGGACATTGGCCTCGCTTATGCGCGAGGCCAAAATTTAAAAATCACCTAGTTTACTGAGTAGTGAAGGTGGCGAGATAGGCAGCTATGTGATCCGCTCCTTTCTTAAGCTTCACGCTCATATTCGGGCGGGCGGTTTCATCATTCAGATATTCTTTGATGAAGTTGATCGGGTCTTGTGAATAGGCGGCGATGTTTTCTTCGGTCCATATCAGCCCTTCTTGCCCGGCGCGTATCATGTCATCGGTAAACATGCCAATGGGCAGACGCTCGCTTCCGTACAGATAATCGCTTTCGGTTCCGGCCACGCGACCAACTACGCCATAGAGATTCGGCCCCGTGATGCCGCCTTTAACCAAAACATCGCCATCCTTGATGATCGCGTGGCAGGATGAGCATCGGTTATAGAGTTGTTTGCCTTTTGCGGGGTCTCCGGCTGCAATAGCTTGTGCTGTACTCAGAATCGTAAATAGAACCGCGGTTGCTGCAATCTTTGGCATTGGAATTCTCCGGCTGCTTGGTGATTTCCTTCGGCCTTTCACGTATTCCCGCAATGAGTGCAATCGGAATTCGATATTCTGCTATATCTTTGAAATATCTATTTTAAATTAATAATTTAATCTCATCATGTTCGCGTTAATTTGGAAAATATCGTGGCAAAACTCTGGCAAATTCAGTGTCATTTCGACGATCTTGAAAGGGAGTGAAGGTGGATAAACCCGGATGCGCCAATCCGCAGGCCAGCCCCGAATCACACCACATGACCACTGGGCCTAGTGGCTGCCCAGAAGACTAAAATCTGCATTTGATATTGAAATTTTACCCTTTCACCGTGAAATGATTGCTTAGATGCGGCGTATTGCGCGTTTAAGAGCGCTGGACGAACTCTATTCTCCCCGATAGATACCCCCTTTAAGACGCCGCAGTTCATGCGGTGCGCGAGCTATATGCCCGTTCGCGGGCGCCAGACAATTCGGAGATAACCTCGTGTCCCACGCTGAAGACCACGAAGGCACCCGCAGAGATTTTCTGTACTACGTCGCTGGCGGCGCAGGTGTCGTTGCGACGGGGGCTGCCGTTTGGCCCCTGGTAAATCAAATGAATCCCTCGGCAGACGTTCAGGCGCTGTCCTCGATCCGTGTTGACGTCAGCGGGGTTGAGACTGGCACGCAGCTGACTGTGAAGTGGTTGGGCAAACCTGTTTTCATCCGCCACCGAACTGGTGCCGAGATCCAGGAAGCCAAAGAGCAGGACGCCGAAGGCGTGGATGCTCTGCCTGATCCGCTGGCGCGTAACTTCAATATTGCAGCCGATGCACCGGCAACCGACGCCAACCGCGTTATGCCGTCGCCAGAAGGCGAAGCGCCGGGCGCATGGATCGTTCAGATGGGCGTCTGTACTCACCTTGGATGTGTGCCGCTGGGCGATGCCGGTGATTTCGGCGGCTGGTTCTGCCCCTGCCACGGTTCGCACTACGATCTGGCCGGCCGTATCCGTAAGGGCCCCGCGCCCGAGAACCTGCCTGTCCCGCCCGCTGAATGGGTGGACAACAGCACAATCAAACTCGGCTAAGGGAGACCCAACTTATGTCCGGAATTCCCCACGATCATTACGAGCCGAAGACAAGCGGCGAAAAGTGGCTGAACAGCCGCCTGCCGATTGTCGGCCTGCTGTATGATACCCTGATGATCCCGACCCCAAAGAACCTGAACTGGATGTGGATTTGGGGTATCGTTCTGACGTTCTGTCTGGCGCTGCAAATCGTCACCGGTATCGTTCTGGTGATGCACTATACCCCGCATGTCGATCTGGCCTTTGCCAGCATCGAACACATCATGCGCAACGTGAATGGCGGCTATATGCTGCGGTATCTGCACATGAATGGCGCCTCGTTGTTCTTTGTCGCGGTTTACATTCACATCTTCCGTGGCCTGTTCTACGGCTCGTACAAAGCCCCGCGTGAGATCACGTGGATCATCGGCATGCTGATCTACCTGATGATGATGGGCACTGCCTTCATGGGCTACGTTCTGCCCTGGGGTCAGATGTCCTTCTGGGGTGCGACTGTGATCACTGGCCTGTTTGGCGCGATCCCGTTTGTGGGTGACGCGATTCAGACCTGGCTGCTGGGCGGACCTGCGGTGGACAACGCCACTCTGAACCGTTTCTTCTCGCTGCACTACCTGCTGCCTTTCGTTATCGCAGCGCTGGTCATCGTGCATATCTGGGCCTTCCACACCACTGGCAACAACAACCCTACGGGTGTTGAAGTGCGCCGTGGTTCGAAAGCCGAGGCCGAGAAAGACACGCTGCCGTTCTGGCCCTATTTCGTGATCAAGGATCTGTTCGCGCTGGCGGTTATTCTTGTCGTGTTCTGGGCCATCGTTGGCTACATGCCGAACTATCTGGGCCACCCGGATAACTACATCGAAGCCAACCCGCTGGTCACACCTGCGCACATCGTTCCTGAATGGTACTTCCTGCCGTTCTACGCGATCCTGCGTGCCTTCACCGGCGAGGTCTGGGTCGTTCAGTTTGCCAGCTTCATCACCGGCGGCATCATCGACGCCAAGTTCTTTGGTGTTCTGGCGATGTTCGGTGCGATCCTGGCAATGGCCCTGGCACCTTGGCTGGACACATCGACCGTGCGTTCGGGCAAATACCGTCCGATGTTCAAATGGTGGTTCTACCTGCTGGTCATCGACTTCTTTGCCCTGATGTGGCTGGGGGCGATGCCCGCGGAAGAACCCTATGCGACCTTCTCGCTGATCGCGTCCGCCTACTGGTTCGCATATTTCTTCGTGATCCTGCCGATCCTTGGCGTGATCGAGAAACCTCTGGCACAGCCGGAAACCATCGAAGAAGACTTCAACGCGCATTATGGCAAGGCTGACGCCGACGCCACGCCGGCCGAGTAAGAAGAGGGACCGGAAACATGTTCAAGAAACTTGCAATCGGTGCCGCGTTCGCTCTGGCCCTTGCGCCCGCCTCGACCTTTGCGGCAGGTGGTGGTGAGCAGCACATCGAAGACTTCGACTTCTCGTTCGAGGGACCGTTTGGAACCTGGGATCAGAACCAGCTTCAGCGCGGTCTGCAGATCTATACTGAGGTCTGCGCGGCCTGCCATGGTCTGCAATACATACCGCTGCGGACGCTTGAGGATCTGGGATACTCGGAAGAACAGGTCATCACCTATGCGGCCGATAATTTCGAAGTGTTCGATCCCGAGCTGGACGATTTCCGCCCAGCAATCCCGACCGACCACTTCCCGGCCAATACTGGCGTTGGCGCACCGGACCTGAGCTTGATGGCGAAGGCCCGTGCCGGATTCCATGGCCCATACGGCCTGGGGATTAACCAACTGGTCAAAGGCATGGGTGGTGCGGAATATATCGCATCATTGCTTGATGGCTATACCGGCGAAGAGAAGGAAGAGGCGGGCACGGTTCTTTATGAGAACAAGGCCTTCCCGGGTGGCTGGATCTCGATGGCACCGCCATTGGCCGAGGATCAGGTTGAATTCGCGGATGGCCATCCAGCAACGGTCGAAGCCATGTCGGAAGACGTTGCGGCCTTCCTGATGTGGACCGCTGAGCCAAAGATGATGGACCGCAAGAATGCCGGGTTCGTCGGTGTTCTGTTCCTGACGGTTCTGTCTGTGTTGCTTTATCTGGTGAACAAGCGTCTGTGGGCACCCCACAAGGGCAAGATCCGCAAGGACTAATATCCAACCGGATTGTCTATTCAAGGACCCCCGCACCTTTCGGTTGCGGGGTTTCTTCTTTGGTGCCTACTGGAATTCAGGCCACGAGTTCCCAGATAGCGAATACAGAAATTCCGAAGGAGCTTATCGATGGCAGACAAAATCGAAGCCACACGTAAACAGATTGTCATTCAGCATTGGGATGGCAGCAAGAAATACATGATGGCCCCGAATGAGTATGTCGGAGTTGTTGTGGGCAAAGAGGCCACCGACGGAGAATACATAATCTCGGACGGCGTTATGGCTCCAGGAGGCGCGGTGCCCGATCATTACCATAAATGGGAGGATCAGACGTTTCACATTCTTCAAGGCACGGTTGATGCGAAGATTGGTGACACGTGGGTCAGCGCCGGCGCAGGGGATACCATTCACTGCCCGCGCGGAGTTTCTCATTACATGAAAAACAATAGCGATCAGACTGTGCGTATGATCAGCTACATTTTCCCCGGCGACCGCGCCGAAGCGTTCATGGCCGAAACCTCCCGGCAGAACGAGGGTGGCGAACAGGACTTTGAGTTGATCGAGCGGGAATTCGGTGTCGTCTATCTTTGACTGACCTGAGTACAGGGTTGGGCCTGCAACTGCATACCTGATGTGCCTGTGATCACCCCGCGCACGATCTGCCCTTCAATTTGAGGCTGGGAAAAAGTGACTTCAGTAAACTGTTCGGTCCGACCCATATTAGGGTTTTCCATCAGTATGTTGTGATACCTTCCAACCTGTTCTGAAAGATGCTTAGCAACCTTGGCATCCCCGGCAGCACGTAAGCGGGCGGCCCGCTCCTTGATTACGTTTCCGTTCACCTGCTGTGGGATGCGAGCAGCGGGAGTTCCTTCGCGTTTTGAATATGGAAACACATGCAGCCAGGTCAGGTCGCAGTCGTTGACCAATTTTAGAGAATTCTCGAAATGGTCTTCGGACTCTGTCGGGAAGCCTGCGATGATATCGGCCCCAAATGTCATATCCGGGCGCAACTTACGAGCCTCTTCTGTAAAGCGGATGGCATCATCGCGCAGGTGGCGACGTTTCATGCGCTTCAGGATCAGATCATCACCATGCTGTAGCGACAGATGCAGATGCGGCATCAGGCGCGGTTCGGTCGCAATGGCTTGCATCAGATTCTCGTCCACCTCGATCGAGTCGATCGAACTGATCCGCAGGCGCTGAAGGTCCGGCACCAGTTTCAGGATGCGCATGACCAGATCACCAAGCTTGGGTTGCGCAGGCAGGTCCGCGCCCCATGAGGTCAGGTCAACTCCGGTCAGGACAACTTCGTTATAGCCCCTATCGACCAGCCGCTTGATCTGGTCTACCACGACGCCAGCAGGGACGCTGCGAGAGTTTCCGCGGCCATAGGGGATGATGCAGAAAGTACACCGATGGTCGCACCCGTTCTGGACCTGTACGTAGGCGCGTGAGCGGGTGCCAAAACCATCGATCAGATGGCCCGCCGTTTCGGTGACAGACATGATGTCATCTACCTGCACGGCTTCGGTCTGACCGATGAAATCAGCAGCCATTCCTTTCCAGGTTTCGGGCCGCATCTTTTCGGTGTTTCCGATTACCGCGTCGACCTCATCCATGCGCGCGAATGTCTCGGGCTCAGTCTGCGCGGCACAGCCGGTGACAATCAGGCGAGCGTCGGGATTTTCCCGCCGCAGCTTGCGAATTTCCTGCCGCGCCTTGCGCACGGCCTCAGCTGTCACCGCACAAGTGTTTACGATCACCGCATCGCTAAGGCCCGCCTGCTGTGACAGCTCTTTCATCGCCTCGGTCTCGTAGGCGTTCAGGCGGCAACCCAGTGTACTGAACTTGGGCGGGTTCATTCCAGAGACCTCAGAAATTCCGGCGTGAGCGTACCCGAAAAAACGTGGACTGTTGGCCCCGTCATCCAGACGCCATCATCGCGCCAGTCGATCCATATAGTCCCACCGTCAAGATCAACTTGTACCTGGCGCCCGGTAAGTCCACGCCGGGCCGCTGCGACGGCAGTGGCACAGGATGATGACCCCGAAGCCAAGGTGATCCCAACGCCGCGCTCCCAGACGCGCATGCGGATTTTGTCTGGCCCTGCGATCTGCGCTACCTGCACGTTGGTACGTTCAGGATAGAGCGGATGGTGTTCATAACGCGCACCGAAATCTTCGAGAGGGATCGCCTCCGCATCGTCGACAAAGAAAGTGCAATGCGGATTACCCATTCCGGTTGCTGTTGGTCCCCCTTCGATGGGGAGTTCAAGCGTGTCCATTTCTTCGGTCAGGGGAATCTCATTCCAAAGAAGCTGAGGTTGGCCCATGTTGACCGATGTCAGGCCATTTCCTGCGTCCCGTGCCTGCAGAATGCCGCGTTCTGTCGTGAGAGTCAGATCCGATCTGCCGGTTTCATCCAGCAAGAATCTGGCAATACATCGCGTTGCGTTTCCACAGGCTGCCGAGGTCGACCCATCGGCGTTGTAGAACACCAGATGCGCATCTGCATTTCCGCTTTCGATCACCGCGAGCTGGTCGAAACCCACGCCAAACTGCCGATGCCCAATTCCCCTGGCCATCTTGGGTGTGATCGGAATCGTATGCGCGCGCGCATCCACAACGACAAAGTCATTGCCCAGCCCGTGCATCTTCATAATGGGCAATCCGGTATCGTTTAGGGTTTGCATTGCGGGCATATAACCCCGGCGACAAAATGAATCCAGCCTGTCCTAAAGATTCCACAAAATAGGGGTTGACCCCCCAGCGCCACCTGCCTAATTAGGCCGCCTATCGGGGCGCTGGACTGACATCAGACAAAAGCGTGCCGAGGTGCAAATTAAGGTCTTGAACCCGGTTGGGTAAATACCTTACAGAGCGCCACGGATCATCGAGATCCAACAAAAGAGTGGGCCGTTAGCTCAGTTGGTAGAGCAACTGACTTTTAATCAGTGGGTCGCAGGTTCGAATCCTGCACGGCTCACCACTGTTTTCAAAGACTTACGAGGCGATCTCATGCCTAACACTCGCTTCGGGTAAGCGTAGGGTAAGCGTAGATGCCGATTTTTCCCTTTACATTCGCCCGAGGGTTGCATGACTCTGCAGACAAGGGAGGAACTGATGGGACACATCAGGCTTGGCACTTTGCCTCGGTCCAGGAAGTGGCGCGAGGTCGTTGATCTGATCGCAACCGATGCGTCAGTCGAAGAGATCGCCGAGGCCGCAGCGGATGCATCTGAGAGCGATCTCGCACGGGCGAGTCGTGACCCCAGGTTTCAGTTTGTAAGTGATCTCCTCGTGAGGCTGCCTTTGCTTGCAAGGGCTCCGGGCTTCGAAGACGCTTTGGCTGACTTGGGCATTACGACGTCGGAACTCGGTTCAGTGACCGGCTTGCTGGCCGGTTTGGATCGTGCCATTGATGGCAGGAGCTTCGATCTCCGAAGTTCCTCAGATGCAGGAGAATTGGCGAAGGCCGCGCTCTTGGAAAGCCTTTCCGTTCAGCTGCACGACCGGTTGCCATCCCTGTTTGAACCGACACCACAAGAAATTCGCCAAGCACTCGCGAGTTTCGCCTCGGGCGATGCTTTTGCAAGACTCGCGCGGGATTTCTTTGCTCGGCTGACATACCGCTCTCTAGACTACTATCTGAGCCGGGAACTCGCCAATCACACCGGCGAGGATCGACGCTTTTCCACCGATGCACAGCGAGTGGCATTTCAACAAGCCCTCGCCCAGCACACATTTGAAGTGTCTAGAATTGTCGAAGAATATGCGGGCGGCTGGTATGGCAAAACCGTCTGGCAGAAGCAGGCGCTTGATCGCGATGCAATAGACAAGTTCACAGCTTACGCGTTCAAAAAGATGCGCTCGGAGTTTGGGCGCCGTCGCGCCGTTGCCTGAAGTTGAAGTCAGATGGTTGCCGCCCCTGACAAAAAGCGGCGGTGATGAAGTCCTGCGTCTCAACATTGCTGGCCGCGAAGTCGCAATGACGCTACGGATTGGACAATTGAACCGTCAATTGGTCGAGGGATTGCAGGATCGTGCGCTCGATTTGCTGGAGATTGCCGCACTTGTCTATTGCGCGGACGCGGCAGTCAGCCGTGGTGGTTTGGCGGATCAGAAGATGGGTGAGAAGTGGCACAGACGGTTCGTAGCCACCATGCCGGTACGCGATCTGGATTTCTGGCAACGGGAGAGCGTAATACAGGTTCTAGAAGAAACGTTGATGTTTCTATCCGGCGACCGCTTTGAATTTTCTTTTTCGACCAAAGACGAACCGGATGCAGAGCGATCGCGCTTCTTCAAATTCGGCCGAAATAGTTCATGGAAGCCCCACCGTGTCTTGATGTTTTCCGGCGGGCTCGATTCCTTTGCGGGCGCTGTGGAAGAAATCGTGGAACAGAAGCATCGGGTTGCTTTGGTCAGTCATGCCTCGTCCACGAAAATAGCGCCGGTCCAGAAACGGCTGATCTCAGCGCTGAGCAAACGGTACGGACCGGAAAAGTGCCGTCACATTCCCATGACCGCCCAGTTGAAGTGCCGATCGACTGCGGAAAGAACGCATCGCACACGCTCATTCTTGTTCGCGGTACTTGGGTCGATCACTGCAAAGGCCTTCGGACTGGACCGCTTGTCGTTTCATGAAAACGGCGTTGTGAGCCTCAACTTGCCGCCGGTTGGCAGTGTCATTGGAACGCGGGCGACGAGAACGACCCATCCTAAGGCACTCAACCTGTTGACCGGTTTTCTGCGGCTTGTTTTCGAGAACGATATGCGCGTCGACAATCCCTACTTCGCGCGCACTAAAGCTGAAGTCGTGGAGCGCATCTCCCAACTTGGGATGGCAGATCAAATTGTCGAGACGCGCAGTTGCGCGGATGTGCATAATCAAACCAATCAATACTTCCATTGCGGTCGCTGTTCGCAGTGTATCGATCGGCGTTTTGCGATGCTCTCAATAGGGCTTGAACGTTTTGACCCTGAAGATGCGTATCGCGTGGACTTGATGTCGGACGCTCGACCGAACGGCATCGACCGGGAGATGGCGTTGTCCTATGTGCGCAATGCAGTATTGTTTGAAAACGCCACGCCAGATGCACTGATCCGAAATTTCCCCGTTGTGTTGGATGCGGTCAATCACCTCGACAATCCGCCGGACACAGCCATGTCGATGATCGCAGATTTGCTGAACCGTCATGGAAAGGCTGTCACATCGGTGATGCGTCAAACTCTTGAAAGCAAGTCACCCGGCGAGTTCCCTGAACAGAGTTTGCCAAGTCTATATGGTGCGATGCAGAGCGGCTTAACCTTACCGGCAGTGCCTGCTGCGTCAGTTGAAAAAAACGAGAAAGAGCAACCACCGCTGACCATAGAAATCGACAAAACCTCACGTTTGGTTTTGATCGGCGAACATATTGAGCTTAAGAAAAACACCACAGTGGATCTGTTGATCGTTTTGGCTGAAGAGTGGCTCCGTGCAGCAGGCAAAGGTCTCGAACCTTTGGAGTATCCCTGCTTAAAGTCTGGCGACCTCGTCGAAAAATTAGGCGTTGAAACCGACGAAGTCGTTAGGCGGAGAATACTGACCGCGCGAAGAACGATTGCAAAGAGATTCGAGTCCGCTGGTCTGTCAGTTGATAAGCCCCAAGAGTTGATCGAAAATCTCTCTTGGAACGGATACCGGCTTGCTCCCGAGCGCGTGGTCGTTCGGGTGCGTCACCGGAGCTGATCATTCATCAATAACCGCGTCCTCGTCTGGCAATGGTCCACGGCGGCGAAACCGCCCCATCAGTTCGACCTGACGGCCAGGTGAAACAGAACCATAGGAGCGGAACGTCGTCATCACGTCGTCGTGTCCCATGTTCTGCGACCAGGCTTAATAGTCCTCTGGTGTCCTGCAGTGAAGTTTTGCCAGCTCTGCGATCGTATCTCGCACGCGGTGCGGCGAAAATGGTGGCAGCCCGGCGTTAACGAAAGCTTGCTTGAAGATCCTGGCCGCAGACGACGGGCCGGCCCACGGCTCGCGCGCGATACCTACTGCCTCAAACCGTCTGGACGGGCCAACAGCTACGCGCGTCTTTGGGAACAGAGGATCCGTGTCCGAGAAAAGATGGTCCTGACGAAGCTCCGTGATCCAGTCTCGCAGAATCCTTTCGACATCATCACCGAAGGGAAAGAAACTGGTCGTGAAAGACTTTCCAAACTTTGTATCCACGGAACGGCCGTCAAACTGCACGCATTTATTGGCTGGATCGACATGACCCAGCCGCAGGGTGATGGCGGCACCTTCGCGTGATCCGGTCAAGAAAAGGAAAGCGATCAGGGCGCGGTCACGGTGCTGGATCACTGTTTCTGCAGGCATGATGGACAACAGGTGGTTTACTTGTTCAGGGGACGGATGCGGCTTCCACAGGGTGCTTCGACGGGCTTGTTCCGATTTGCGATCCGGCGTGAGATAGGCAATGTCTGCGCGCGAGATCCTGGACTTGTACCCCGGTTGGTCCGCCATCCAGTCAAAAAGCTTCATGACATCGCGCAACACTCCGTTGATCGTAGCTGCCGACAGTGGCGCGCCTGTTCGTTCATTGCGCAGACCTTGCAGATGGCGTTTGAACGCGCGCGCCCTTTCTAAATGGAACGCCCTGTAGTCCTTACCTTTGAGCCATTTATCATAGATGGCAATCGATGCTGCGGCTTTGTCGATCGAAGATTGCGACAGCCCCTTTGCGTCCTTCAGCCAGACAAGGTGTTTGCGCTTGATGCGCAGGTTATCCGAGGTGTGTTTTGGCATGGGTCTCGGGCTCCTCTTTCAAGGTCACTTTTAAATGGGGTTCGGTACAGGACACTAATCTTGGGGAGGCTTGTTGAAGTGTGACCTCCAGTTTGGCCTGAATGGCTTCCAGATCTGAACGGCGAATGATCTTGTTCATGACCGCACCACACGTCGGACAGAGGGCTGTTAGGCGGCCGCTGGAAGCTGTTTCCTGAACATAATCCGCAATCTTGCCGTCAGGTTCACGCGGACCTCTGCAGCTGAGGCAGTAGCAGTGATGCAATGCCAACTTGTACCGCGCCTTGCGTTGTCTTTGTCCGAGGAAGTCCTTGAGCACATGTCCTTCGATCAACCAGGGCTTGCTGCTGGTATCAGCCGCAAGTCCGTTGTTCCCAATCCAGCGAATGACGGTCTGGCGATGACAGCCTAAAACGTCCGCCACCTCCCAGACTGTGTAGACAAGGTGCGATTTGACTTTGTGTGAGGGGAAGGACTTTGCCATTACACACCCTCCCCGGAAATCGGTCCGCATGTATTCTGGCAGACCTGCGCCTCCTCAAAGGCTTCGATCACTCCTTCATCGTATAAAACGCGCGCGCCGATCTTCAAAAACCTGGGGCCCTTTCCGAGCCAGCGCCACTGCTCCAGCGTCCGCGGCGACATGTGCCACCGCTCCGCCAGCTGATCTTGTGTCAACTTGGGCATATCAACCTCAATTGCTCACTGCGGCACGAGGAAGTTCGGTCCGCCTCTGTTGAACAAAGTGAGGGTTCGGATCTCTAAAATCTGTGGCCGCCGCCAATAAAGGCGTGACACATGCCAGGGCTAAGTTATTGATATTATGTGGCTTGAATCAGAAAGGTGTGACCCATCCGCAAAATGCGTGACCTTGCCACCCAAATCCCAGGGATTCAGCGGCTGCAAATGACCCGAAAGCTGACGTTAATCAAAAATGCTTGGAAGACGGCTTCGAGCCCGAAGCAGACTCTAGTTCACGACACCCGACCAACTCACGTTCAATAATTTGTCCGCGATCCGAGATGGTCTGCAAGCTGATCAAAAACCAACCTAATCCTTCGCGCTGTTTGTAACTCAGAGTGTGTGGCCAACCAGATAGGAAATTTGAATGGCTCGCGTTCAGGCAGAACACGCTCCACACCGGGTGTAAGGGCCACCACATCGTCTGACATAACACCAATGCCGAAGCCTTGGCGCACAAGCTCCCATGACACTATCCCGCTCTGCGATCCAATCCGAAAATTCTTGCGGGTTACTTCGATGTCAGCCGGATTGAGAAATCCAATCATCGTGTCAACATCGCCAAAGCCGACGAAATCCAGCTTAGCAAGTTCATCTTCATTTCGTGGTCGCCCAACCTGTTCGAGGTATGAAGGGGCAGCGTAAAAATGTGCCGTCGCTTCTGCCACGAGCTTTGCAATCAGGTCCGGCTGTGTCGGGCGCACATGCCGAATTGCGATATCTGCCTCGCGCCGCCGTATGTCTCGTATGTCATTTGCTGCGACAACGTCGATCTCAAGCCGCGGTGCCGCGAGCCTGATCTGTTTGAGAATAGGCGGTAGCTGATAGGCTGACATCACGTCGGAAGCAGTGATCCTGACTTGCCCTTCAACTGCTTGTGACTGGCTTGTTGCGGTCAGAGAAATTCTGTTCGCGACATTTGCCATTTCACTGACATGCACCAAAAGCTCAGCACCGGCTGTTGTCAGATTAAGCGACTTGCCAACCCTTTCAAACAAGGTGACGCCAAGCGCCTTTTCCAGCGCGGCGACTTGACGACCGACGGTTGGCTGGGTCTGCTCAAGAACGCGCGCCGCGGCGGAAAACGAGCCTTCTTCTGCCGTTGCAAGAAAGGACCGAGCCTGGTTCCAATCGAAATTGATAGCCTTCCAATTCATGCATTAATGCATAACAGTTCTGCAATATCTGGCAATTTAATAAATCGGCGTTTTAAGATATTGGCTGCGGTGACACCAAAGGAAAAGAGAAACGATATGGCTGCATCGCCCAAAGATGCCGCATTTTGGAGCAAGATTTCGCGCAAATATGCGGCTGATCCTATTCGAAATATGGAAGGATATCTGAACACGCTCGAACGTACAAAGTCCTACCTGAAAGCCGAAGACAGCGTGCTGGAAATCGGGTGTGGGACGGGGTCAACCGCGTTGCTACTGGCACCACATGTGGCTCAAGTCACTGCCTCCGATCTCGCACCGGGGATGATCGAAATCGCCAACGAAAAACTCGCTGAAGAAGAGCTGGAGAATGTAACGTTCAAAGTGGCCGAGGTTCTGCAGCACGATCCTAACGACGGTTCTTACGACGCTGTCCTCGCACATAATCTACTGCACCTTGTGCCCGATATGGGCCATGCACTCGAACACATTGCGACCCTTACAAAACCCGGTGGGGTATTCATTTCCAAGACCGTTTGCGCTCCAGAGAGTGGAGGGTTCAAATATGGCATAATCAGCCGAATAGCGATCCCGGTTATGCAGGTGCTCGGGAAAGCTCCGTTCGTAAATTTTGTATCCGTAGCTGAACTCCAGCACGCCATTGAACTTGCGGGCTTCGATATCGTCGAAACAGCGGATCAAGCCGGGTTATTGCCGAGCCGGTACATTGTCGCGAGAAAGCTGTGAAACAGTATTTGCGCCATAATTACTTTTCATGCAAGGGACAGCTCGGGCCATCAAATGAGTATAATGATGAAAGATGGGATTTCATTTGCACGCCTTTCGGAAATCGATCCGAATGACATTACGGTTCATATGTCCGACCCCCGGGGAGCAGAGCATATGTCGCTTTTGACGTTCAAATGGAGTGTTGACGTCGCAAGAGAGTTTATCGCCAAGAAGGAAGGTTACTGGGTACGGGACGGTCTTGGACATTGGGCGTTTTTTCTGGCAGTCGGTATGTTGGTTGGGGGGCTTTCAAAAAGAAGATGACGAATGGGATTTTGGGTTGGTTTTACGGCCCGACGCCTTTGGCCTTGGGAAACGGATTTCCAAAATGGCAATCGACTTTGCGATTGCTGACAAACGTATCACCTTTGTCACGTTTCTGCTGCCACCAAGTAGAAAAAATCTGGGCGCGCTCCGGAAACTCGGTGCCAAACACATCGGCGAGATCGAATGCGAAGATGCTCAGTTTCTCAAGTTTCGGCTGGATACGGAGTGAATTCCGTCAAATCTGTCGGGTGTCAGCTTCGAGCGCATCGAAGACGCTCTCGAAATGTCATCGCATGACCGCATCGAGCCCAGGACGGACAGCTGAAGCAGCATTACTTCGCCAAGTCTCCTACGATGCCTACGGCATCAACAACAGTTGAGAGGTCATCCGTAACTTCCAAAATTTCATCATTGACGCGAATATAGCGATTTCCTTTTCCCGGTGGTTTCAATTTCCATTTCGACAGGTCGCTGATGTTTGAGTAGTTTAGGTCGCTGGGAAGCTTTGCACCGCGCGTGTACCTCTTGATTTGCCCTGGCGGCACCGCCTTTTTACCCTTGCTTGGCTTGCCGTCCACTTGCACTTTCTTGTCTTTGGACTTGCCGCCCTTGTCTTTGGCTAACGCTAAATCAACCCCGCCAATTGATAATGCCAGAGCAAGAACCCAAACAAATCCAGTACTAACTCTCATATTCATTCCCTTCACTCAAACCATACCCAGACGCTCATGCTGGCTACTAGAAAGATTAACCCCTGATAAAGTCTTCAAAGATGGAAACGCAGGTTACCACTTCTTAAGTAACAGCCATATGTTACATCAGGACCGATAAGTAGCGTGCGACCGATGCGTCTTTAAGGCAATAGACCAAAATACAAGTCCAAAAAACGAACGCGCTTGCTGGCTGAACAATCCTACTAAAGTTCGACAGGGAGCCATTCCCTTTAACACCGTGGGCCACGGCGCTACTGCCACTTAGCGAAGGGAACAGGTCCCTTTTGTTTTGCTTAACCATGTTTAACTCATAAAAACTTACTACAGGGTTCATATTTTACCCTACATTAACCCATTGTTAACATCAGAGTATTTTGTGTTTTTTCGCGCATTTGCAGCAATTTTCGAAGACAATGTTGTTGAATGTTTCGATATTGTAGAGCCAGAACTGATCACCCCCCATTGAATTGGTCCGCACCTATAGTTGGGAAACGGAGGATCAAAGATGGGGACCAAGCGAACGAGCGCATTCGGACTGTTGCAACTTTTCGAACTGCGTCGCCAAAGCCAGCTTCGTCCGCATAGCGGTCCCTCAGACAGATCGTAGCGAAAGACCGCACCGAGCCCAAAGTGGTCGTTAATTAGAATTGTGCGTGAAGCTCCGCAGCGAAAGACTGTTAAGAGCGCGAAGTGGTCATGCGCTGTTTAGTAAGCTGTGTGGTATTGCTCGTCTATGAAACGTCGCATAATCGCAGTTCTTGACGCCGATATAGGCAACCCTTTTGTTATTGTTGGGTCAGGGTCGACCGGCTCGCGGCGAGTGTTGGGCAGCCTTATCATGGTTGTTTAGCGGCAATGACGTTGGGACAGGTCTGGCGATCAACCCACTGCTTCAATTTCTGCGCCAGTTTCGCCGGCCAGCAATCGACCAAGGTGAAACAAGATCAAGGGGTCGTCTTCGCACTCGGCCAAAAGCGCCGCAAAGGATTGGCGCGCTTTGGGGTCACTCGCCTCTAGCAGCTCATACGCCGCCTTGTAATCTCTCACTTGATCGGTGTCGACAAGCGCCTCTGACAAGGGTTCATAGCAGGTCACCGCTTGCGTTTTGCCTTTCAGCAAGAGTCTTCCAATTGGTCGGCCAGAGAAGTTGTCGATCCCCTTGGCAACACTTTCCGAAGTGCAGATGCGCGTCCCTATCGTCTTGTTGGCCTGTTCCAGCCTTGCCGCAGTGTTCACAGCATCGCCATACGCTGTATAGTCGAAATAGCTCTTGCCGCCGAAATTGCCAATGATCGCATCGCCGCTGTTCACACCTATGCGCGTGTCTCCCAACGCGATGCCGCGATCCAGTAGTTTCTTCTGAAAACCTTGGGCAAATTCGTCGAGCGCCAAGGCGCAGGCCACCGCGTGCGCGGCATGTTCCGGGTCGTCAACTGGCGCACCGAATATTACTTGGATGGCGTCGCCTATGATTTTCATGACTGTTCCGCCGTGCGAAAAGATTGTTCGGGTCATGCCATCTAGGTATTCGTTGAGAATTTCGACGATCAGGTCGGAATCCGAGCTTTCTACCAGCTGAGTGAAATCGGCCAGATCAGTAAATAGAAAGGTTGCTACGCGGCGCTCGCCCTTGGCCTCTATTGCCTCTGGATCACGCGACAACGTCTCAACCACCGTAGGAGAGAAATACCGTGACAGCGTCAATCTCGCTTGCTCAGCTTTATCACGGGCCGTGCGCAATTGGCGGAGCAACTCAAGGTGTTCCAGCGTCTTGGCAATGGTCCGGTCGAGATCTTCGAACTCGATCGGTTTGGTCACGAAATCAAAAGCCCCGCGGTTCATAGCCGCGCGGATATTGTTCATGTCGCCGTAGGCGGAAACCATAACAGTTTGCAGATCAGTTTCCATCTCGCTCAACCGGTCAAGCAAAGTGAGACCATCCATCCTGGGCATGTTTATGTCGGAAAGGACGATATCTATTTTAGGGTTCTCTTCGAGAACTTCGAGGGCGTGTTTGCCGTCATGAGCAAACAATAGATCGAGTTCCCCTTCGCGTACGCGACGCCGAAACTTTTGCGAAATCAACGCTTCAAGGTCGGGCTCGTCATCGACAACAAGAATGCGAGGCGGCGTCACGTCGTATCTCCGACAAATTGTGAGAGCCGCTCTTTCAGTTCAACAAAATCGACGGGCTTGGTCAGGAACTGTTCCGCTCCCAGTTCCCGGACTTTCGCCTCGGTCGCTGCATCACCATAGGCGGTGATCATCATAACCGGTAATTCAGGCCAGCGAGCGCGTAGCTCCTGCAAAAGCTCGATTCCTGACATCCCGGGCATGTTGATGTCCGAAAGCACCAACATCACTTCTTCTTTCGAATGACTTATTGCGTCCAAGGCCGACTCGCCAGACCCGGCAAACCCAAAACTGTAGACTCCTTTTCGTATCTCCCGCCGAAAATTTTGTTGAATCAGGTCTTGTGCGTCGGGTTCGTCATCTACCATCAGAATTTGTCCTGTCATGCTAGGTCCCCCTGAGAATGAACCGGGACCGAAACGACAAAAATTGTGTGATCCCCTGGCTTACTGTCCACAGTCAAAGTTCCACCATGCTGCTTGACGATGGTATCATAGCTCAACGAAAGGCCGAGCCCTGTGCCTTCACCCGCGGGTTTTGTGGTGTAAAATGGTAGAAATATTTTCTCCCTCATTTCTTCTGGAATGCCCGTACCATTATCGCGAATAGTGACGTTGACGCGGTCACCATTGGCTCGCGTCGATAGCCAGATCGTCGGTGAAAAGTCACTTTCTTCCGCGTCTTTACGTTTGTTGGCCGCATACATGCCGTTGCTGATGAGGTTAAGAAAAACACGCATCAAATCCTGCGGATAGCAATCGATTTGGCCAACGTCGGGATCAATGTCGGCTCGTATTTCGACATTGAAACTGGAATCCTCCGCCCGAGCACCGTGATAGGCAAGGTTCAGCGCTTCTTCTGCGATTGGGTTTAGTGCAACACGTTGCAACTCGCTTGGCCCCTCACGGGAATGCAGAAGCATGTTTTTAACGATGCTGTCAGCACGTTGACCGTGTTGGTTTATCTTGCCTAAGTTGCCGCGTACTGTCTGCCATAGGTCCTTAGCTTCCTCGCGATCCTCTTCCTCCAGAGCCGCGATCGGGTCTTCTAATATCTCGTGCAACTCTTCCAACAACTCGCCAGACAATTTGGCAAAGTTGTTGACGAAATTCAGCGGGTTCTTGATCTCGTGGGCAATGCCGGCAGTAAGTTGGCCTAGGCTGGCCATCTTCTCGGACTGGATGAGCCGTTCTTGGGCTTGCCGCAGATCGTTGAGGGCTTGTTCAGCCGCATCACGCGCTTTGGAAATCTCTGCTTCACGCCGTTTTAGTTCGGTGATATCGAAATAGGTCAGCATGCGACCGCCATCCGGCAGGTCCACACATTGGAAACTCAACGTCATGCCATCAGCCCGACACAACTCGCCCGGTGGCATGTTTCCTGCCCGTATTGCCTCGACCCGCATGGACAGCCAGTCATCCCAGTCCTTCGGCGCAACATCATAGACTCCTGTGCCCTT
The DNA here is from genome assembly GCF_056540425.1 of Ruegeria sp. AN6. Classification (NCBI taxonomy): domain Bacteria; kingdom Pseudomonadati; phylum Pseudomonadota; class Alphaproteobacteria; order Rhodobacterales; family Roseobacteraceae; genus Ruegeria; species Ruegeria sp. AN6. The sequence continues at coordinate 264,704 of NZ_JBQFWR010000003.1, read as the reverse complement.
GTTGTACTCTATCAGTTCCTGCATTGTTGGGCGCTGGTCGATGAATTTCTGATCGATGTTCCAAATTCGCGCAAATGCCCGATTTATTATACGCGCACGTAAATCCGGTCCCATGAACAGAATTCCATAGTCGACGTGATCGATGACCGCGTTAAATTCTGCCAGTGCCGCTTTCAGTGCTTCGTCAGCGAGTTTGCGGTCCGTAATGTCAGTGTAAGTTGCAACTAGGCCGCCACCTTGGATAGGGTTGCCGATAATCTCAATCACCGTACCATCAGGACGAATACGCTCAAATTTGTGCGGTAAGAATTTTGCGGCCAGTTCCACCCGCTCGCGCACTTGAGTATCAATGTCGCCCGGCCCATATTCCCCTCGTTCAGCATTGAACCGAAATGCCTCTTCCATTGTGAATCCGGGGCGAAAGCGTTCGCGAGGAAACTCCATGAGGTCGAGGAATTTCGAATTCAACGCAATTGTGCGCAGCTCTTTATCCACCAGCGTAATCCCCTGGCCCATGTTCTCCATTGTTAACTCGAGGATCGCTGATTGTTGTTCGATCTCCAGCTGTTTGGTCTTCAGTTCGGTAATGTCGGTATAGATCGAGACGATGCCACCATCCGAAGTGCGGTGATCCGTAATCTGCAGCCAGTACCCGGCGACTAGCTGTTCGCGTGGTTCGCCCGAGGCTTTCTTGCGTTTTTCGGCAATTCTCTCAAGATACCCTTCTACTTCTCCTTCGGAAAGTGGAAATAGGCCGCGCTTGATGCCGGCACCGATGATCTCTTCGAATTTCACGCCGGGTACGACCTTGTCGGCGAGTTCGCTCATGTAGGTGCGGTAGCGCTCATTACATACAACCAGCCGATCCTCGGCATCCCACAATGCAAAACCAGACGAAATCGCTTCAATTGCGTCTTCAAACCGCTGCCGTGCGGCCTGCGCATCTGCCTCCCTGCGTTTGAATTCGGTTATGTCGTTGTAAACCATGATGCGGCCACCATCAGGCAGGCGACGTTCGTTGAGCATGATCCACACACCGTTGCCCAACTCTAGTTCCCAGTTCGCCTTTGGCTTCTCCCAAGCGACGCGGCGGGCAGCGATCCAACCGTCAACGCCGTCTGGATGTTCGGTAAACATCCCAAGCTCATAGCCGTTGCGGATCATGTCGAAGAATTCGCGGCCCTCATAAATTAGGTTGCTCAAATCGGCGCCGCCAGCGGCGTCGCTGAAGATCTGGACGTAGCGGTCGTTGAATAACTCGACGCGATTTTCAGGTCCCACCAAAAGCAAACCATCGGCGATCGTTTCAATTGCTCCGAGTAGCCGACCTTCAATTCGGGCAATTCGTTCCCGTGCATCCCGGATTTCAGTTATGTCGCGCACGGCACCGACAAGCCGGACGACCCGGCCTTCGGCGTTTCGCACACCAACGCCTCGGTCGTGAACCCAACGGTAACCGCCATCACGCGCCCTCTGCCGGTAGTCACATTCAACAGCATCAGTCTCGCCCTTGAAATGGTTAACGATTGCCTTGACATAAGCGTCGTAATCATCCGGGTGGATCTGCTCGGCCCATCGTGCCGAAGACGAATTGGCCTCGTCCAAACTGAGTAGATCGTTCAGGTCAGCAGAGACAAACAGAACATCATTGGTCACGTCCCAATCATAAATTCCATCGCTGGTAGCTTGAGTGACCAACTGGTATCGTTCCTCACTTGCGGCAAGGGCTGCATCCCGTTCAATCTTGGGTGTAATGTCCCGAATTGCGGCCACCATACGCGTCGCGTAGCCGTTAGTGTCGCGAATCGAGGTGCCGTGATCCGATACCCAGCGCCACTTTCCGCTAGCTACTTTGAGTCGGTACTCACATTCCCATCGTTTCTTCTCGCCGGATATATGCGCCTCCAACTCTGACAAGTAAGAGGGCAAATCGTCGGGATGAATAATGTCTTGCCATACCCACGTTCTCTCCCCCTTAGGACCGGTCTCAAGCCCTAGGAAAGTCTCAAGTCGTGGGGACGCATAAAACTGGTCGTCGGTAATGTGCCAATCGTAGATTGCCTCTTCCGCAGCGTCTGAAACAAGCGCGTAGCGCTCCTCACTTTCTCGCAATGCTCTTTCTGCTTTTCGTTCGGCGGTGCGGTCCTGATAGGTGACCATCGTTCCTCCAGAGGCCGTTCTGCGATAGCTGATCGCTAGAATCTGCCCGTCTGCCATCTCATGCTCGAGCGCGCGCTCACCAGAGGCACCAATCTCATTCATTCGATCGGCCACTAGCCGATCAGTTTTGCCCGCGCCAAAATCTCCGCGTTCGGCGTTGAAATGCAGCAAATCTTCTAGACTAACACCACGGCGGCAGAGCTCTTGTGGGTAGCGTCGCATCTCGCGAAATGCGGGGTTGCAGTAAACCAGTCGGAGTGCGTCATCGAATATGCCGACACCAACATCCAGAAGCGCTATACCTTCTTCGTACCTGTCTGCTTGGCTTTTCTGGTCAGCGCCATTCATATCGCGTTCCCCCCCCTGGAGAAGAATGACTGAGTCAAAGAGTTGAGTCAAAAAACAACCGTAGAAGCTTGGTTTTAGAGAACACGAGCTATTGTAGAAAGTTCTTGCAATTCAAAGGGTGACGTAGCTTGCCGCTCCAGAGCTTACCAAGCCGACCAACCCGTTCCACCAGCCTTTAGGTCACGTGCGTTAGACGGAAACAGGTGCGGCGCGCATGCGGACAGCCTCGGCACTCCAGCTGAACTCGGTTATTATGCCTGATGATCCTTCGTTGCCATCAAAACCTCAGAGACAGGCATGACATGCCGCCATCCAACTTGGCGCAATCGGTGTTGTCGATTTGGACGACCTCATACCCAGCCTTGTCCAAAACATCTGCAGTGCGCGGGAAACCGGCCGCCATGAGCACCAGATTGTTGAAACGTATTGCATTGGCGGACGCTTCTTCACCGTCGGCAACATGCAGAACCCGGTAACCTTTAAAGCACCCGGACGCATCCAATCGCTTGGTTGAAAGGATGGTCTCGGCATCCATCAGCGAACAATCTGTCTTGAAATGCAACACGCCTTCAGGCGTAAATACCTCGCGCAAAGCATGGCCCCACTCATTGGCGATTTCCGCCAGCTCGGCCACTCCTGCAGCGTCGGTTCGATCCGAGCGGCCGACCAGAATCTCCTTTCCGGTCACCAGGATGTCGCCTCCTTCGATATGGCCGGGACCTTTGATCTCGCGGACGTCGTTGTAACAGGCACGGATCGTCGACGATATCTCTGCCACCTCGCCTAGGCGGGAGGGCGCGCCAGGTCGCATCAGTATAGCACCTTGCGGTAGGCACAGCGCAGTGTCCTCGACGAACTGGGCGTCCGGGTACGCTTCAAGTGGATCAAGCTCGATGACTTCTGCTCCGGTGCTAAGCAGAGCGCTTACATAGGCCGCATGCGCCGCCAGCATACCGTCCAGGCTAGGATTGCCGATGTCCTCGGCACGCAGGCCTTCTGCAATAGTCGAGGCGGGCTTGCGAGTTATGGCACGGGTAAATTCAAAGGTGGGATTTCGCATGAGTCACTCCTGATCCGGACGGCGCCCGGCAATATCAATTTCCAGAATCGAGGGGCCATTTTGGGCATTGGCTTCCGTCAATGCAGCTGCAACAGCTATTGGGTTTTGCCGAACGCGCTTGTAGGGGACGCCAAACGCGGCAGCGGTGGCCGCAAAGTCAGGTGGGGTTGGGTCGCAACCGATCACCTCGACGCCCACGTCTTCCATGGAAGTAGCGATCTCGCCATAGCCATGATTGTTCCAAAGAACAAAGGTAATGCGTAGATTTTGGTCCACTGCGGTCATGATCTCGGGCAGTGAGAATTGGGCACCTCCGTCTCCAGCGATGCAAATCACTGACGCCTCAGGGTCGGCAATCGCGGCACCGATGGCGGCCGGAATACCATAGCCAAGCGCTCCGTATCCAGTGGCCGCATTGAACCAACCGCCGGGACGGTCGTGGTCATAGTAGAGGTTGCCCGCATAGATCGGCTGAGTAGAGTCTCCTACAATAAACGCATTCGGGACTGCTGCGCGTATGGCCGCCAGAATCCCGACTTGAGCGCGGTAGTCCGAACCTATCTCTTCGAACGCCGCAGCGCGGGTTCTTTTCGCGCGATCCATTCCATCTCGCTGGTTGGATTTTCCGGGCAATGCCGACAGCAAAGACGAAATAGCCTGATCGGTGTCACCCTCTATGGCTATTGCGGCTTCGTGAAGGGTCAGTTGATCCGGGCAAATATCCACTCGTATGAGCCCCGACATAGATGCCATACCTCCCGTGGCATACATATCATAGTCCGTTGGGCCCAACTCGGTTCCCAAGGCGAGGACGCAATCGGCATCTTCGATCAATGTCCGGACCGCTTTTAAGCTCGGACTAGCGGGGACAGTCAGTGGGTGTCCATGCATCAAACCGCGCGCATTTACGGTTTGTACGACAGGTGCATCGAGCCACTCTGCCAGAGTTTGTAGATCTTCTCTGGTCATTTTCGCTCCGCCACCGGCCAAGATGACGACTTTTCGCGCGGCCGACAGCCGGTCAACAGCTTGTTGGACTAAGTCACTGTCCAGTGCCTGATGAGGATGATCTTTCGAAGGCAGTGCGCTTTCAGCGGCTAACCCTGCTATATCCAATGGGATTTGGATATGGGTGGGGCCCGGGCGTCCAGCGGAATAGGGTGCAAACGAGCGATCCAATGCAGCTGTCAGATCACCGGGCTGGTCCACATGTTCGGACACCAGCGCAACAGTCTTGGCGAGCGTGTGTTGGTTGGGCAGTTCATGCAAGTGTCCAAGACCCTTGTTTAGCGTGCTCTTCTCGTTGACGCCGGAAACCACCAGCATCGGAACGGAATCCGCCCGGGCCTGCGCCATCGGCGTCAGTGTATTTGTAAGGCCGGGTCCTGTAATCACAAAGGCAACGCCCGGCTTGCCTGAGACACGCGCATAGCCGTCAGCCATAAAACCTGCACCTTGCTCGTGCCTTGGGGTCACATGCTGAATGCCCGAGGCAGCAAGACCGCGGTAGAGCTCAACGGTGTGCACGCCGGGAATGCCAAACACACAAGACACGCCCCTTTGCTTCAACTCGGCGACCAGTGCCTCGCCCACTGTTTGGTTGGTCATGCGACATTCCGTTTGTTGAGGTTTGCATGGGCGACGATACGGTCTAGCGCAGTCGCGAAATGGCTGTCGTCGATGGTGAGGGCGACCCGAACCCAGTCCTTGAGGCTTTCACCAAAGGCAGAGCCAGGCATCACCGAAACGCCGTATTCCAGTAGGTCCCAGGCATAGGCGTCACCATTCATTCCGATGCCCGACACCTTGACCAGTGCGAACATGCCGGCATCCGGTTGGTGGACGGTCAGTGGCGTTTCACTATGAAGACGGTGCTCCAGAACAGAGGCACGGGCTGAAAAACGGGACGCCATACCTGCAGCAACCGAAGATCCGTCTCGCACAGCTTTTTCAGTCATGTCTGCGATGAAGGGCTGGTTGCCAAACAGCATCGTTTCCGAAACCGGCAGCAACGCTGTGCAAAACGCGGCGGGACCTACGCACCAACCGCTGCGAAACCCAGGGGCCGCGTGAGATTTGGAAATCGACGAGACCGCGATGACCCTATCGACCAGTTCAGGCTCCGAAAGCGGGGAAACAAATTTTACCCCTTCAAACACCAGATGCTCATACACTTCGTCTGAGATGATCCAGAGGTCGTGCTTGATCGCAAGTTCGCCGATTTGCCGCACTTCTTCCGCAGTCAGGATTGCACCCGTAGGATTGTGCGGAGTTGTCAGAAGTATGGCGCGGCTGCGCGATGTGATACGGGCGGCGATGTCCTTGGCCTGCAATCGAAAGCCGTTTTCCGGGCGGAGCGGCACCGTTACTGGCTCGGCGCCGGATGCTCGGATAACGCCCTCGTATGTGGCATACATCGGGTCACCGACCAACACTTCGGAACCTGCTTCGGCAACGCCTTGCATCACCGTAAAAAGCGCGGTCTGCGTGCCGGGAAAACAGAGAATGTTCTCAGGCAAAAACTGCCGCCCGCGGCTTTGGGTGTACGATTCGGCTAAGGCTTCGCAAAGCCTGGCCTCTCCGCGGCCGTTGGAATATCCTGTACGGCCCGATTGCATCGCCAATGCTGCAGCGTCGCAGAGTTCTGACGGCGTTCGTACGTCTGGTTCGCCGATCGTCATTTCCACCAGATCTGCGCCTGCTTCGACCATTGCTCGCGCCTTCAGGTGTACTTCCCACTTGCCGCCGCCCAATCCGGCCAGCCGTTCGGTAATTGCTGTCAGCCTCATTGGGGCTCGCTCTCCTGTGTTAGATCCACATCGATAATGGCGGAAACGGATTGCAGCCCTATTTCCACCAGCTCACCTTGCTCAAAAGCATCGGGTAATGCGCCGCCCTCCAGCCACAGGCCGTCGATGACCGCATTGCAAGCAATAGCCAATTGCCGCAACTGGACAGGGGCTGCCGAGCGGTTCGCTTCTTTCAGCGAGGCAGCGATCAGCCCTTCAAGCTGGTCCCGAAAGTAAGCGTATGTCCGTTCGTGCGTCGCCTTCATCTGCTGGTCCTGCTGCACCTTGTTCAGAAAACTGGCCCAAAGAGCGATAGCGCGGGGGTCGACAACTGGGGGCATCAACGACGCCTTCACGAAAGTTGCTAATCTGGCTTGGGCACTGGCCGCAGCATCGTTTGCAGGTGCGAATGTTTGATCGGTCATCGTGTTCATGTGGTGCTCATACGCGGCGACGATCAGCTCCTCCTTCGAGTTGAAATAATGTCGGATCAGCCCCTGCGTAACATCTGCGCGGTCTGCGATTCCCCGGACAGTGGCACCACGCACGCCTTGTTCGGCCACCAAATCAAGCGTCGCGAGAATCAGTGCATGCTGCCGGGATTCGGCCGACTCACGCTTAAATTTCTTGCGGTCTTCGCTCACGATCGGTCCTTTTTTGCGGATGCCATAATTATACACTTGCATAATTACTGTGCTCGCGGCTTACTGCAATCAGAAAGTTGGGGTCAAAGAAAAATGGACACAGCCGCCACTGACGCAGTTGTTCAATTACCGGATACGCGCCGAGAGGCGATCCAAGTTGAAGATTTGCACAAGTCTTTTGGAAATCTCGAGGTGCTGAAAGGCGTGGACCTCACCGCGCACCAAGGTGATGTCGTGGCGATCATTGGTGGTTCGGGGTCTGGAAAATCGACCATGCTACGGTGCATCAACTTCCTTGAGACACCGACCTCCGGCAAAATCATAATCGGTGGCGAGGAAGTGGCGATGCGGGCAGATGGCAGCCCGGCGAGCCAGAAGCAGATCGAGCGAATTCGGGCAAAACTGGCGATGGTGTTCCAACAGTTCAACCTATGGACCCACCGAACGCTTTTGGAGAATGTGATCGAGGTTCCGGTACATGTGTTGAAGGTACCAAAACCCGAGGCGATCGAACGAGCGCGCGAATTGCTGGTCAGAGTAGGTTTGGGCGGTAAAGAGGACACGTTTCCCGCTTATCTGTCCGGTGGCCAACAGCAGAGGGCAGCTATCGCCCGAGCGCTAGCGGTAGATCCTTCTGCCATGCTCTTTGACGAACCAACATCCGCTCTGGATCCAGAACTTGTGGGCGAAGTGCTGACGGTGATCCGCGATCTGGCTGCCGAAGGGCGTACTATGCTATTGGTCACCCATGAGATGAAGTTCGCGCGCGAAGTGGCGAACCATGTCGTCTACCTCTACCAAGGGCGTATTGAAGAGCAGGGACCACCTGCAGACCTCTTTGGAAATCCGCAATCAGAACGACTGAAGCAATTCCTCAGATCAGTCGGATAGCACCAATAAACTTAATAAAACCAACCGGGAGAACCCTAATGAAATTGAAAGCACTTTTGACTGCAGCGACTGCCGCAGCCGTCCTAACTGCAAGCGCGGCCGCAGCTGAACAAGTTAAGATCGGCATCGCCGCCGAACCTTATCCTCCATTTGCGTCACCGGACAGCTCGGGCAATTGGGTCGGATGGGAGATCGAGGTGATCAATGCCGTCTGCGCCGCAGCCGAGCTTGACTGCGTAATCACCCCTGTTGCCTGGGACGGTATCATTCCGTCGCTGACAGGCCAGCAGATCGACGCGATCATGGCTTCGATGTCGATCACCGAAGAGCGGCTGAAAACTATCGACTTCAGCGACGCGTATTACAACACACCCGCAGTGATCGTGGCTGACAAGTCGATGGATATCGAGCCCACCGCAGAGTCCCTTGCTGGTAAGATCATCGGGATCCAAGCCTCGACCATCCACCAGGCCTATGCCCAGGAATACTTCAAAGATTCAGAGCTAAAAGTCTATCAGACTCAGGATGAGGCCAACCAAGACCTTTTCGCGGGTCGCATCGATGCTACTCAGGCGGACAGCATTGCCATGGCGGATTTTGTGAATTCGGACAATGGCAGCTGTTGCGAAATCAAAGGTGCTGTCGCGGATGATCCGGCAATCTTGGGCCGTGGCGTCGGTGCAGGCGTGCGCAAGGGCGACACCGAACTTCTTGAAGCGCTTAACAAGGGGATCGCAGCGATCCTTGCCGATGGGACCCACGAGAAAATCACCGCGGGTTATTTCACCACCAGCATCTACTAAGGCGTTGCTGTGACCGGACTGTTAGAGACACTGGGCCTTGGCACCAGCATGGAGTTGCTGTCGCTGTCCAGTTGGGGTGGCAACCTGTTGCGCGGGCTTGCCAATTCCCTGCAAATCGCCTTCGGCGCATTTGGAATGGGGCTGGTTATCGGGCTGTTCGGTGCCTACGGAAAACTCTACGGCGGGAAGGTCACGCGTGACCTTCTTGCCATCTATACGACTGTGATCAGGGCTGTGCCTGAACTGGTGCTGATCCTGATCCTTTATTATGTCGGCAGTGATATCATCAACAAAATCTCTGAGGCGGTCGGAGGCGGCCGGGTTGAGATCAACGGTGTCGCCGCCGGTATTTGGGTGCTGGGCGTTGTACAAGGGGCCTATGCCACCGAGGTTCTGCGTGGAGCCATAAAGGCGGTGCCCGTCGGGCAGATCGAGGCGGCGAAGTCCTATGGAATGCCCGCCTTCATGATCATGCGTCGGGTGACCATACCAGCAATGATGGGCTTTGCAGTGCCCGGGCTGGCCAATCTGTGGCTTATCGCCACCAAAGACACGGCCTTGCTTGCTGTCGTCGGGTTCAGTGAGTTGACGCTGGAAACACGGCAAGCGGCTAGCAGTACCCGTGCTTATTTCACCTTCTTTTTGGCTGCAGGCTTCTTATACCTGATGGTCACCCTTTTTTCAGGGGTCGTTTTTGCGCGCATCGAGAAATGGGCGTGGCGTGGTCAACCTTCGTTGAAGGGGGACTCGGCATGATCACCGTGAAAGCCCTTATGCAACCGCACCGTATCGTCATGATGCTGCTTTTTGCAGCGTTGGTGATCTGGTCTGCGTTCTCGCTGCGTTGGGATTGGATTCCAAAATATGCCCCTTTGGCGTTGCAGGGTCTCTGGACAACAACCTGGCTCTTGGTGGTCACAACCGTATTAGGCTTTCTAATGGCTGTGCCTCTGGGATTGGCGCAGGCGGTGGGCCCATGGTACTTGGCCATGCCCGCCCGCGTGTTCTGCACGATAATTCGAGGCACACCACTGCTGTTGCAGATCTGGTTGCTATACTACGGGCTTGGTTCGTTATTTCCGCAGTTTCCCTGGATACGGTCGTCTGAGCTTTGGCCCTACCTGCGTCAGGCTTGGCCCTACGCCGTCCTAGCGCTGACACTGTCCTTTGCAGGATACGAGGGCGAGGTTATGCGTGGCGCGTTCTCAGGTGTGGCAAAGGGCCAGTTGGAGGCTGCAAAATCTTTCGGGATGCCACGTTTCACAATGTTCCGCCGGGTCTGGCTGCCCCAAGCCGTACGTAATGTTCTGCCAACTTTAGGTGGAGAAACCATCTTGCAACTCAAAGCAACGCCACTCGTAGCAACGATCACAGTGGTCGAGATATATGCGGTTTCGTCCCGAGTTCGAGCAGACACATTTATTGTCTATGAGCCCCTGCTATTGCTGGCATTGGTTTACATGGTCATTGCCGGTTTGATTGCATTGGCCTTCCGACGATTTGAGGAAGTTTGAAATATTGGCAGTAGTGCTTACGTATGGTCGATAGGTGCATTGGGTCAGAAATGCTTGATGTTTGGGTCAGATATGAATGACGTGATGTACTCATTTCTTGAGGTTTTGGCCATCGATTAAGTCAAAGATCTGTGACGTTCCACAATTATCGTGATCAACCACCCTAGCCACCTGGATGGTGTCGCTCTGATGGACGTGGTGTCCGACGCCAAGTGGATCACCTTCGCCGCTAAAAAGGAACTTTGCGACGCGGTTATCCTACGCCACGGGTTCAAGGGTGCAGGGCTGGTGAAGATTGACCGGAAAAGTGGCAATGTGGCGATCGAAACACTCACTGCTGCCGTTCAAGCCATGCCCGCGCGCCGTTCTGTCGTGCTTTTCCCAGAGGGTAAGCGCACTAACTCCGAAAGCCTCGGCAAGTTCAAGTCAGGAGCTATTATAGTCGCGCGAACCACCGGCCGAACAATACGACCCATCGTAATTCACGCATCCGACAGACGCATGCCGCGCGGCAAACACTTGCCCAAAAGCGGAACGATCCGGGTCGAGGTATTGCCGTCATTTAAATGCGATCACTCCGCTTCAGTGGACGAAGATGTCGCTCACCTGCGAAGCGCCATGATGGCCGTTTTCGACGCCGGATTGTGTAGGTAGGTATGTGGTTCTTCGTTGCTCCTGCGACTACAATAGCAAGACAAAGGTCCGCTCTGGGCTCGAAGCAGGCGTTCGCAGCAGTTGGCATGAAGGACTGAATTGCGGACAGAGCAGACATCGAGCGATGAGCAAATTGCATAGGACATGACGCCTGTATACGGCACCACCGCAAGGCGAATGACATTGAAGCTGGTCTTGAGGTGCTTAATTGGCGATTTTTATTTCATAGAGTAAATGCTGCGAAAGCCCCTGCCCGCCGCAACTCTAGTTCTTCTGGAAAGACCCCACCTTACGTCATTTACAAATTAATATATTCATTTTATTGATTGTTAATGGATCGAAATGAGTTTTCACGACGCAGATTCTTGTATGGCGCCACGTGTATCGCAGCGCTTGGAGTTCAATCCAAGATCGGGTGGGCAGAGTTACAACTCGGTGCTTCGGCTCGGATTACAACCATGTCAGATGGGTACCTGTCATTGCCTTCGGAAATGGTCTTTAGCGCCATGCCGAAGGAAGAGCTCAGGCAGCTTTTGGATAACTACAAGGTGGACGCGACCAAGTACGAGCCAGAGTGCAACGTGGCAATTTATCAAGATGATCAAAACTCCGTGCTGTTCGATGTGGGAGCCGGGCCAGATTTCATGCCCACTTCTGGTAAGCTTCTGGAGGCTCTTGAAACAACCGACCTGTCGCCCGAAGACATCTCGCACGTGATCTTCACCCATGCGCACCCGGATCACATTTGGGGCGTTTTGGATGATTTCGGCGACCTTCTGTTCCCCAACGCCACGCATCACTTTGGCCGTAATGAGTGGGATTATTGGTGGAACCCCTCAACGGTGGATACCATTGGAGAAGATCGCGCTGCGTTCGCAGTAGGCGCAAAACGGCGTATGGAAGCAATTGAGGATCAGGTCGCGTTCTTTGACGACGGGCAAGAGATCCTTCCCGGTATTGCCGCACGCGCGAGCTTTGGACACACTCCCGGTCACATGGCGTTTGAAATTCGCAGCGGGGGTGAATCCGTGATGATTGTCGGCGACGCGCTGGGAAATCCACACGTAGCTTTTGAACGCCCCGACTGGCACAGCGGCACGGATCAGGATCCGCAGGCGGCGGCAGCAACTCGGAATTCACTGCTGGATCAGATTTCACACGAGCAAATGAAAATAATTGGTTTCCACCTGCCGAATGGTGGAATCGGCCGGATCGAGAAGACTGGGTCTGCTTATAAGTTCATTGGAAAACAATAATGATGCGATCGCTGGCGATTTTCTTGGCCCTAGCCACACCAGCTTGGGCAAGCGAGGATATTGCAGACCAATACCCGCAAAGTGTGCTGTATTCCAAACCGGTCGAGTACATCCCCGGGGTCTATTCCGCCATTGGCGCAACCGCCCCGCCGACCTACGAGAACTCTGGTCACAACAACAACCTCAGCTTCATAGTTACCGGAGATGGCGTGATCGTCATAAACGGCGGCGCGGCTTATGTGCTTGCCGAAGCGCTTCACCAGGAAATTCAGGCAATCACGGATCAGCCGGTTAAGTTTGTCTTCAACGAGAATGGTCAGGGGCACGCGATGCTTGGCAACGCCTACTGGTCAGAGCTCGGTATTCCGATCATCGCCCATTCGGATGCTGCGGCTGAATTCGAGGAATACGGCCCACAGATCCTTGAAGGAATGCAGCGGTACAACCAGGACAAGGCGGAAAGAACCTTCCTGGCAGGCCCAACCGAGACATTCGAGGATGAATACGTGGTTGAAATGGGTGATTTCCGGATTGAGGCCAAATATCTCGGGCCGGCCCATAGTCCCGGCGATATCTCGATTTGGCTGCCGAACCAAAGCCTTGTTATCGCGGGTGATATGGCATTTCACGAGCGAATGCTGCCGATCTTTCAAGAGACCTATACAGCGGATTGGCTTGAAACATGGGACAACGAGTTCGAAGCTTTGGGAGCCAAATATGTCATCCCCGGACATGGTCATCCGACGAACATGGATCAGGTGCGCCGTTATACACGCGACTACCTGGTCTACCTGCGCGGCAAGATCCAAGAGCACATGGATGCCGGCGGCGATCTGGCAGAGGCTTACTATGTCGATCAGTCACCGTATGCGCATTTGGACACGTTTGAGGAACTGGCGACGAAAAATGCCGGGCGGGTATTTGAGCAAATGGAATTCGAATAACTCAGGACGTTTGAGGAACAGGAATTCGGCGCATTAACCTATGCGTGCTGATCGCTCCAACCCACATGAAGAAAACGGCAAGCCAAGCCGTCAATGACAGGGCGGACCCTCCTGAAAGCCCTGCACCCACGGCGCAACCTCCGGCCAGCATGGCTCCAAACCCCATGAGGACAGCTCCAACAAGGTAGCGCTCCATCAGAGCATCCGGACCAAAACGTTCGATCTTCCACTCCCCTGCAGTTAGGGCCGAGCCTGCGGCACCAATTGCCACGCCTGGAACAAGGCCGATACCGAAGGACAACACGACGTTTCGCTCGGCAACCAACGCCATCAGTGTATCCGTAGCCGGTCCGGTGAACGTGACTGACGAAACAGGCACGACTTCAAATGATGCTTGCGCGATGGCATATGTCATTAACCAGCCAAGCGCCACTGCCACGCCAACTCCTGCGGCTGTTACGATCCTGATTGGCGCGACTCTCCGGTGGAATGCGAATGCAATTGCCGACACCAATCCCAATACTGCAACGGCTGTATAAGCCACTGGCGAAAATCCAAGTATTTCTGAAAGATCTCTCGAGGCGCCCCCTGAGACAGTCCAGATCCCGGAAAGCAATTCGCGGGCGGGACTAAGAACGCCCGTGTAAGCAGCCTGAGCCACTAAGGTTAAAACCAATCCTGTAATCAGGGCGCGCAGATTTCCGCAGGAGGCCAATACCAACAGGCGAGATGCACACCCACGCGCCAGAACCATACCAACGCCGAACATCGCTCCGCCAATTATTGCGCCGCTGAGACTGCCCGTCGACGCAATCGCGCGTGTCTCGGAAAGGTCTAACCACTCAAACGCGACAAACGCCTGCACTAAGGTGAGCGTTGCGGTGAAGGCGATTAGCCAGACAGCCAGGCGAGGACCAAGCTCGCCTTTGGCGACTTCGATGGTCGACGCTCTCAAACAAAAGTGAGACTTCTGGGCCGTCACGCCGAACAAGATACCGACAAGCGCACCGGCAAATGCCAAAGCGCCAGGGTCTCCCAACAAATCGATGAGTCTTTCCATCAACAGAGACTCTCACTTGGTTGCTTGCGCGTCCTTTTCTTCGGTCAAGTTGTCATTGAGCGGCCGTTGGCCTGCGCGCCAATTGGCATTGTGTCCATAACTCACCCAAGGCAGACACCAGTCGATCCACGTCGTCGGTGGAATGCACTGGGGAAGGTGTAATCCGTAGACGTTCCGTTCCCTTGGGGACGGTTGGATAATTGATCGGCTGGATGTAAATTCCATAGTCACGCATCAGCACGTCAGAGATGAAGCGACACTTGACCGGATCGCCGACCATGACCGGAATTATGTGACTTGGGTTCGGTGTATGCGGAATGCCCAGATCGTCCAGCCTGTCTCGCACCTCGCGCACGCGCTGCTGGTGTAGATGTCGTTCCGAATGGCTTTGCTTCAGGTGCCGAACCGAAGCAGCAGCTCCTGCGGCCACGGCGGGAGGCAATGCAGTGGTAAAGATAAAACCACTGGCAAAGGATCGGACAAAATCCACCAGCTCTTTCGACGCCGCGATGTATCCACCAACTACGCCGAACGCCTTGCCCAATGTCCCCTCAATGACGGTTAGCCGATCCATCAGGCCTTCGCGCTCAGCTATGCCTCCGCCGCGCAGCCCATAAAGCCCAACCGCGTGAACCTCATCCAAATAGGTCATCGCGCCATAGCGATCCGCCAGATCACAGATCTCGGCAATTGGTGCAATGTCGCCATCCATGGAATAGACGCTCTCAAACGCAATGAGCTTCGGTGCATTGGCAGGCAATTCAGCAAGGTGCCTTTCAAGGTCCGCCACGTCGTTGTGTTTCCAGATACGCTTCTGGCACCGACTGTGGCGAATGCCCTCGATCATCGAGGCATGGTTCAACTCGTCAGAAAGGACTGTGATGCCAGGAATGCGAGACGCCAAAGTTCCCAAGGCAGCCCAGTTCGAGACGTACCCGGAGGTGAACAGCAAAGCAGCATCTTTTCGGTGCAAGTCAGCAAGTTCTCGTTCCAGCAAAACATGCTCGTGGGTCGTTCCAGAGATATTCCGCGTTCCGCCTGCCCCGGCACCACACTCATCGATCACCTTGTGCATTGCTGCAATAACACTGGGGTGCTGACCCATCCCCAGATAATCATTAGAGCACCATACAGTGACTTTCTCGGGACCATTTTCCGCGTAGCTACGCGCTGTCGGGAACGCGCCACACTGCCTTTCGAGATCCGCAAAGACCCGGTAGTTCCCTTCCTCTTGAAGCTGGTCGAGTTGATCACGAAAAAACCGCTGGTAGTTCATTTCAGTTCCCAACGGCTTCTTCTACGATCCCGGACAACAGGGTCTGAACCTTTTGCATTGGTCCATCAGGATAGCTTCGGTATCCAACCATCACACCATTGTCGTCTTCGGCTACAAAAATCCCATAGGGGCAGAAGCCAATATTCATTGGGTCGGCTTCCATGACCTCGCGCGAAATTTTTGCCGAGCAGAAAATGAAGATATCCGCGGCCGTAAATATTTGCTTGTCGCTGCCAACATCTGCGCCTGTTCGATTCAGCATTTCCCCAACATGGCTCACATAGTCGATGACCAGTCCCTGTCCCACAATCGCGGACTCGACTGCAAATGTCGCGTCATCAAAACTACCGTCGAAGGGGGTAGTGATGATCTCTTCTGCAAGCCCTTGGCTCGCCAGAACAGTGGAAAACGCGGCTGCGGCGATAAAGTGTTTCATGGTTTTGGTCCTCCTCCTGAACCGCATTTTCTCAGATTGATCAGAGGAGTCTTTGACACCGGTCAAAGCCCCCGATTGCCTCAACCAAACATGTCCGACGTGATACCGGCGTACCAACCCAGCGACTCTTCGTAAGTTGCTTTTCTCAAATCGGCATCTTCACCGGTTTGACTGATAAAGCCATCGACTTTCGCGATCTTTTCTGGCGTCGCCTCATAGGTTGCGCCAACCTTAACGCCATCATCGGTATCGATCAGCGACCAGCATGTGTTCGAGAACTTGGCCGGGAATACTTTGGATCCGGTCAACGCACCTCGTACCGTATTCGCACATACTTTTGCCTGACTGTTTGCCGAAAAACCGGATTTCGGCATGTCACCCTGCTGGCTGGCATCACCAAGAACGTAGATATCCGGATCGGCCTTGGAGGACATGTCCGCAGCGTTTACTGGTGCCCAGTTGCCGTCGATTACTCCCGCCATTTCCGCAATGCGACCTGCTTTCATCGCTGGGATCACATTGCAGACATCGACCTTTGTCTCTTCGCCGTCGATAGTCACCGTCATTGCATCCGGATTCACGGATACATTGCCACCGCCGAAATCTTCGCCGATCCAGTCGACCATTCCTTCGTAATTGTTTCCCCAGCCTTCTTGGAACAAAGCCATTTTTGAGAATTTCGGCTTCGGATCGGCGACAATGATCTTTGCTGTTGGGTTGTTTGCCTTCAGCACGTGCGCCACCATCGAAACCCGCTCATACGGCCCGGGCGGGCAACGGTACGGGTTAGGAGGAGCGACCATCGCGAAGGTACCGCCTTCGGGCATCGCCATGATCTGCGCTTTCAAAAGCTCTGTCTGAGAACCAGCTTTGTAAGCATGCGGCATCTTATTTTGGGCCGAGAGGTCCCAGCCCTCTACCGCACCATCAACAAAGTCGATACCCGGGCTAAGGATCAGCTTGTCATAAGGAACCGATCCGCCACCTGCCAAGGACACCGTCTTAGCGTCGCGGTCGACCCCAGTGGCCCAATCATGCACGACGTTGATACCGTAGTTCGCGGCAAGCGTGCCATAGCTGTGGGCGATGTCTGATAGCTCCTGAAAACCTCCTAAATAAAGGTTTGAGAAGAAACAGGTGTAGTAGGTCCGAGACGGCTCGATCAGCGTTACATCAATCTCACCTTTGCTGTCCTTCGCTATGTAACGCGCGGCAGTCGCACCGCCCGCACCTCCGCCGACAACCAATACGCGGGGCTTGCCTTGAGCCAGCACCATCGGAGCGGATAGACCCGCGGCCGCTACCCCGGCGGCTCCAAGAAATACTCGTCTATTGAGTGTCATCGCGTTTCCTCCCCTTAGACATGGTCACTCTGGATTATTGAAGTATGCTGCCAAAGCCGCGATTTCGTCATTGCTTAGCCGTCCGGCTATCATTTGCATGACCGGATGTGGCCGCTGTTTGTCTCTGTAAGCGTGCATGGCGACTACGAAGTCTTCGTTAGGCCAATACACAATCGAGGGAATGCCCTCATCGCCACCTTCGATCTGGTGACACGTTGTGCATTCGCTGCTGAGATATGCGCCGTACTCAGGATCTCCTTGAATCGCGAGAATCGCGGGATCGATAGAATGATCCGTGCCTTTCGCGGTTGGATCCGCTTCCGGGATATCTCGGGGATTGTCTGAAAACCCCCGCAAATACGCGATCACGTTGGCTCGGTCTTCCGGATCTTTCAAACCGCGAAAACTCATCCTCGTACCTGACGCAAATGAGCGTGGGTTTTCGATGTAGGCGGACAGAGTGTCAGCGTGCCATTCCAGACCCGAGTTGCCCGCGCGCTCAAGACTCTTGGAATAGTTAAATCCATCGAGACCTGCGGCCTTCCGCCCAAAGACACCATTCAGATGCGGACCAATTGTGTTTTCGGCTCGTTCTCCGACCTGATGACAGCCTATGCATTTGGCAAACACCACTTTCCCTGCGTCAGCATCACCAAGGTCTTCTGCTGCGTCGATCGATGAAGCAATTGCCCCAAAAAACGTGGCAAAGATCAATGCGTTCGGCCAACGCATCATCAACTTCCAAACGTCTTGAGATAGATGATCAAAGCTTGGATATCGTCCTGTTTCTTAAGGCCTGCAAAAGACATCCGTGTGCCTTTCATGTATTCCTTGGGCTTCGTCAGAAAAGCCGCCATTTCTTCTTCGGTCCAGACGAGACCAGCCTCGGCCGCGGCTTTCATGGCCTTGGAGTATTTGAACCCTTCAACCGACCCTGCGTTGGCCCCGATAACCCCGTTCAGCGCCGGACCCGTACTGTCCTTTGCACCGTCACCAACCTGATGGCAGGATTTACATTTCTTGAAGACCTTCTCACCGGCTGCGAACAGTTCCGTAGTCTGGTCAGCCTCGTCGATTTCTTGAACAGCCGGTGTTGCAGCGGCTTCTTCCTCTGGCTTTGGCGCTGCGGCCGGAATGAACGAAGGCCCTTCCGCCGTGAACGTCGGCAACTCGTCCGCGCTGGCTTCGTTCATGACCGAATTCGAACCGCCTTCTGGTGGCGTCTCAACCAGAAATACAGAGCGCATAGTAACCGCGGCCTCTGTTCTGCAGTTCTCCATGCAAGGCTCTTTTCGCCATTCTGCGTACTCAGTCTCAGGTCGCGTATCGACGACAAACCCATCCTTGTTGTACATCTCGAATTCAGCGAAGTTTTTATTGCTGAGAACGAAATCGTCATCCACCAGGTCATTGGAATAAAGGATATAGGCGACGATTGCGTAGGTCTCATCCGCCGTAAGTGTACCCGCTTCACCAAATGGCATTGAGCGGGAAATATAGTCCCAAGCGGTCGACAAATGCGGCCAATAAGACCCGACGGTTTTCACAGGATCTTCGTCGGCGAGCGTGTCGAAGCCGCCGGCCAGAACAGGCCAATTGTCGGCGCCTTCGGCAAACTCTCCGTGACAGGACGCACACCGGTCGACAAACACTTCTTCTCCGGTCCAGACATCGCCTGATCCAACCGGCAAGCCACGCCCGTCGGGCAAGATGTCGACGTCCCACGCCGCGATCTCTTCCTCCAATGCAGGACGTCCAAGCCCAAAAGTACCATCGCGACTCGGCGCCGGTGCAGTTAGGTTCGCACCATTCGCAACCCGTTCCGCAGCGGCCGATTGGATTTCCTCGACTTTGGTCTCAAGTTCAGCTGCTCGCCTGGCCTCCGCTTGCGCATTTTCCAGAGCTGATGCTGCATGCGCTTCAACCTGACCTATCCGGGTTTCCAAAGTGTCTATCTTCGACTGACCGTAGTTCCGATTGGCAAATACCAACGCTGCCGCAAGCACCAAGGCTATGCCACCAAATACGGGCAGGAAAACATGACTAAGAGGCTTCGACATTCTCTGCGATACCTTCTGCGCTCACGTACCAAGTCTGGATACAGTTGTTGTGGTAGACCGAGTTTTCTCCGCGTTTTTCGCGCAGTTGGTCTTTGGTCGGCTGCACATAGCCAGTCTCGTCTATCGCCCGGGCCTGTAACAACATTGGTGCTCCGTCCCAGTTCGTATCGAGATAGAAACGCGTCAAAGCCTTGCTGTCGCCCTGCTTGCCAAGGCGCGTAGTCTCCCAGGTGATTCCACCGTCCTTGGACACATCGACCCGCGTAATTTGTCCGTGGCCTGACCATGCAAGCCCGGAAATGACCAAGGGTCCCGGTCCGTGTTTGATCGGCATTTGCGGGCTGGGCGATGTAATGACGGATTTTGCATCCATCACCCAAGTCCATTTCTGGGCTGCGCCATCGGCGTAGACGTCGGTGTACTTTGATGTTTCTTCCCGGCTTTCGACCGCCATATCGACGACTTCGATGCGGCGCAGCCACTTGACCCACATGTTGCCTTCCCAGCCAGGAACAACCAGTCGCACGGGATATCCGTGCTCCATTCGCAGCGCTTCACCATTTGCCTTGAAAGCCACCAACACATCATCCAGTGCTTTTTCCATCGGGATAGAGCGGCCATTGGATGACGCGTCTGCGCCTTCAACATAGACCCATTTGTCTGGTGAGATATCAGCGCCTGCTTCCTGCAATAGCGACCGCAGCGGAACACCCGTGTATTCCATGTTGTGAATCATGCCGTGCGTAAATTGGACGCCATTGAGTTGAGAACCAGCCCACTCCATACCGGTGTTTGCCGCACATTCGCAGAAGTACACATGGATTTCGCGCGGGAAACGCTCAATGTCTTCATAAGTAAACACAAGCGGGCGATCTACCAGCCCGTTGATCATCAGGCGATAATCCTCTTTGCGCAGCTCAATCGCGCCCGAATGATGACGCTCAAAAGCGCATCCTTGCGGAGTGATCGTGCCATCAAGCGCGTGGATCGGCGTGAAGTTGATCGACGAAATCGGAGAAGCGGTCAGCCATTCCACGTTGCGCCGAACGACATGGGATTCAAAGCTGATCGGAATGCCATAAGGTGACTCATCTACACCGGCACCCGTGTAAGACGCCCAATCCTGAAGCTCTGTTATCAGTGGGTCGGGCGTGTCTGCCGCTGCCGCACCCGCAACTGACCCTGCGGCGACCGCAGCACTGCCTTTCAGGAAAGCCCGACGGGACGGTTTGAACGCGTCATCCATATCGCTTAGGTCTCCATTGGTTTCTTAAGCGCCGACAACATCGACACTGATGTTCTCTTGCACCGTTACGGTGCCAAGATTGCGAATGTGGCTTTCGACGACATCCCAGATCGGCGGGCCTTCAGTGCCTTCGTTGACACTGGCCCAACCAGCCACGACGTAGGTTTTCGATGGATCAATCGCTTCACTCGTTTTGAGCAGGGTCATTTCGCTGATCCGCTGCCCTTGTGGTTTGGTCACATCGATGCGGTAGCCAAGCCCACCGACGCGGACCATATCGCCGCCCTGCTGGTAGTAGGGGTCGGGATTGAACAGGTTGTCACCGACATCCTCGAGGATCACATGGATGAATTCGCCTGTCATTTCTGTGCGATAGGCATTGGGATACGACATCGATGTGACGTTCCAAATGTCCTCGCGCGTGATATCCTGCCCAGGCAGTATTGACGGCCCCCAACGGACGCCGGGCGACATCGCGATGTCTGCCTCACGCTCATTGATCAGAGCATCGCAAATCAGGTCATCCCAGGTGCCGTTAAAGTTGCCACGGCGGTAGAGCAACGAATCCGTTTTGCCAATCACCTCACTCAGCGCAGCCTCGTACGGCGCGCGCTGATCATTTATCAGAGCAGTGATCGCAGGATCAGGAGCGATGACGTCAGAGAAGATCGGGATCAGCTTGTGCTTCAGCCCCATCATCTGCCCGTCCCTCACGTCGAGATCGACGCGGCTAACGAATTTTCCGTTCGAGCCAGACGCAATGATATGCGTTTTACCGACCAGAACCGGCTCGGGTAGCGCGTCATGTGTGTGACCGCTTAGGATCACGTCGATCCCTTGCACCTGACCTGCCATCTTCTTATCCACGTCAAAGCCATTATGGCTGAGGACGACGACGACATCGGCACCGGCATCGCGAACCTCGTCCACCATTGCCTGCATGTTTTCATCCCGGATACCGAATGAATATTCTGGGAACATCCAGCCTGGGTTCGCGATGGGCATGTAAGGAAACGCTTGCCCGATAACAGCAACCTTTGCACCGCCCCGATCAAAAAACTTGTAGGGTTGGAACAATTCTGCAGGTTCGTCCCACTCGGCATCAAAGATGTTTTGACCCAAGGCCGCAAAAGGCAAACTTTCGACGATTTCGTTAACCCTGTCGCTGCCCAACGTGAACTCCCAATGGAAGGTCATAGCATCGGGTTTTAGCGCGTTCATGACATTGACCATGTCCTGACCGGCCGTCTGATAGCAGGTGTATGAACCGTGCCAGGTATCGCCCCCATCCAATAAAAGGGCATCAGGACGGTCAGCACGAATGGCGTTGATGACAGTTGAGACCCGGTCCAATCCACCAACCCGACCGTAGGTCTTGGCCAGCGCAGAGAAATCATTGTAGGTCAGCGCATAGGCCGACGGGCTTCCATCTTCGATCCCGTACACCTTGCGGAAAGCCGCCCCCGTGACATGCGGCATCTGCCCTCGCGCATCGCCAATACCAAGGTTTATCTCGGGTTCACGGAAATAGATCGGCTTGAGTTGCGCGTGGATGTCGGTGACATGGATTAGGCTGATATTGCCGAAGGTCTCGAACTCCAGCAATTGATCCTGCGTTAGGCTTTGCTGCGCGGCAAGCTTGGCCCATTTGCCAAACCCGGACGCCCCGTACAGAGCCGAAGCCGCCATTGAAACCTGCAAGAAGTCACGTCGAGAAATCATCTATCAGCTTTCCTATAACACATATAAATGTGTGAATGTTATATGCATGAAAAACCCGCGCAGGACAACGCTCGCGCGGCTCGTTCGTTATTGACGTACAGCAGGAGTTTCGACTGAAAGCCCGTTGCCACGCGAGGCCACATAGAGCTCAAGCGCGCGAAACTCGTCCGATCCTTCGGCAAAAGTTTCCGCCCGCGTATCGCGAATACAGCCGCGGAAACGATTGTGGCGCGAGATCAGCTTGGCCTGTTTCAGACGATACGTCGGGAACCCGTTGATCATACCTTGGCTCAGGTGGTCGGCGCGGATCATGTTGCCCCAGTTGTCTTCATGACAATTGGCACAGCTCAACTCCAGCTGACCATAGCGGGTATAATACATCTCCTTGCCCTGCTCCCAAAATGGGGCGGCATCGCCATCAATCGCTACGTTCATAGGCAACCCGCGTGATTGCAGACCGATCAAAGCGACCATGCCCTGCATGTCACCCCCGGACCATTTCCAGGCATCGGCTTCCATGCGGTCCGTGCGGCACTTGTTGATCAGATCTTCCATGACGACCAACTTACCAGTTTCGGCATCCACCTTCGGCATGGACGCCTGCAATCCCTTGAAGCTTTCCACCCCATCGTGGCAAGAGGCACAGCTCTCGCCAGCGGCACCATCAACGGTCCCGAAGAGATCGGCGGCCTGATCGACGAAGATCATTGCGGGGTTGTCGAAGTCATCAAGTTGAAGCGCTTGCGTTTCATCCGTGCGAAAATGCCATCCCGAGTAGATCGTGTCCAAATTTCCCAGATGTGCCGGAGCTTCAGTGACCGAGGTCATGTCCAACTCATCATTGATCACCAAATTGTCTTCGTCCGGTCCAGCCATCGCTGCAGCCGGGAAAACCAGAATTGCCGCGATCGCCGTAAGTGCCTTGGTATTCATTGCGTTCCTCCCTTGGTGGATCAGCGCCAACTCCTCCTACCAGCGCTGATCTGCCTTAGTGTTCGAGCCGTCAGGCGATCTCGATCGTTTTTTTCTCATCGTAAACAGAGCCGTCATCATCGTACCAAGTGAAGACAAACTCACCGGCGTCGGGCACAGTCGCTTCGAACTGGAAGTACGGGTTGGTCGAAATCGCCGGCTCCATCGTCACATCCACCACCATTTCTCCATTAAACTCGCAGGTGAAACGGTTGATGATCGAACGCGGGATGACGTTGCCTTCTTTGTCCTTACGCTGGCCGCTTTCCATCTTGTGGCTGATCAGTGTCTTGATCGTTATGGTTTCACCAGCAGCGGCTGTCTTTGGAACCTTGACGCGGGGTTTCACACCGGATGCCATTGGTTAATCTCCTGTTCTTCAGGGTGCGTGGCGATCAGCCGCCGCAGCCGCCGATTGTCACTTTTACGGTCGCGGACGCTTTGGCAAAGCTGCCATCTGCCATCTTCGCCACGGCAATGACGTCCTGCGTTCCGGCAAGACGGATGCGAGTTGATGCGGCTTGTTCAGCCGCCAATGGGCCGAAATTGAATGTCGCGACGCCCGGTTCGGGGTTGCCTGCAGCCACGATCAGAATTGCAGCGGCACCCGGGGCACTCACTTCGATAGGTACAGTATTTCCGTTTTCTGCGATTTCCGGTGCAGTCAACGTAACACCGCCATCAGCCACATCTGCCCCGCCTGTAAATGCCGCAATGGCATCTTCAGCAGCTGCATTTGCCCGAAGCGGCATAATTGTCAGGAACGCGGCGCCCAGCCCAAGGGCCAGTGTCTCGCGGCGAGAGAGTTCCATTTTCAATCTCCTTTGATTCTTCGAAAATCTGCGCCTGAAAGCGCAGCTATTCTTCCTTCAGAGTCGCAAGAAACGCGACCACGTCCTCAATTTCTTGTGCTGTCAGGATCGACGTCAAAGGCGCGGTTGGGGCTTTTCCGGTATAGGCGTCGCCCGGGCGGATATAACCGTCATCCTTGTAGAACGCAGGCATCACCGTGCCTTCGAACGTCATCTTGGCATTTGCGACCAATCCGCGAAGTTCTGCTTCGGTCCAACGATCACCGGCGCCATCCAGCATCGGACCAACTTCGCCATGGAACGGGATGTCAGCCAAAGCCGAAACCGCGTGGCACGCAACGCAGTTGCCTTTTGACTTGTCCCCAACGATAAGCGCGCCATTCGCCGCGTCGCCAGCAGCACCGGTCAACGAAGCCTCAATGGCACCATAGTCGTCATAGGTTACGTCTTGCGGGTCTGTTTCTGCCGCAATTGCGGCAACGCCTGTCATTGCGCAGACCAATGTTAAGAGTCTCAGCTTCATGATCCCTCCCATTTGCTAACGCGCCGACGGCGCCTTGCGACCCAAAGCCTTGTGTACCGTAGTCGACGAGTACCGCTTGTCGCAACATTAAATTCATAATAATGAATTTTTTTATTTATAATGGCAGCGCTCAATCCTGAGAAACATTGTTTCGCTCTTGAATGCGCCGCGCATGATAGCGTTGGAAATCTTCACCATTTTCAAGCTCATATCGTTTTTCCTCGACCCAGGTGAAAAGGTCTAAGGTTGTTCCTTTTGAGAACGCTCCGGGCATAACAGCGACCGCAGCATCGATGGCTGTAGCGTCCTCTGGCACCTCTTCCGGCAGGAATACGAGCGTCGGGGTGAACAGAATCCCCCATTTTCGCATCAGCGCTCTTTGCTCATTCTCTTCACCGTCAAAGTCGATGGCCGCGGTGCTGCCATGCAAATCCAGTTGGACGACAAAGAAATTCTCTTCGATGAACGCTGCGAGGTCAGGCTGGGGGAACACTTCTTCATGCATTTTCTTGCAATAGATGCAGCCTTGTTGCTCAATGAATAAAACCAACCGCTTGTCTTGGCTTGACGCCTCTTCAAGATCCTCACGAAGGTCTTTGAAGGTGTCGCGCATCCACGGCGTTTTATGCAAACCGTCGTCGCCCAGTTCAGCGGCGGAAACTGCCCCGCCGATCAGACAAGCGATCAATACTGACAAAACTCGATTCATGTCTTCCTCCCGAGTTATCCAATGGCTACAAGCCAAGGCATATGGTCGAGCATCCATTGTGCGATGTGATTGATGGAGTTGGTTGCAATGAGGATGCCGAAGAGCACCAGAAAGCCACCCATTGCCATTTCGATGAGGGGCAAGTGCTTTCTGAACCGTGCCATCCACTGCATGAAGGGGCGGACCAGGAAGGCCGCCAGAACAAACGGTGCGGTCATTCCAACACCGTAGACGAATAGAAGCACCGCTCCACGCCAGGCCGTTTCGGTTCCGGCCGCTGTGAACAGGATCGCAGCGAGCACCGGCCCAACACAGGGGGTCCAGCCAAAAGCAAACGCCAATCCAAGAACATATGCTCCAACAAGGCTCACATCTGATGTATCACCAACATCCGCACGAAATTGGCGATACAGGAACCCGATGCGGATAATCCCCAAGAAATGCATGCCCATCACAATGATGATGGCCGCAGCGATCCAACGCAGGATGTCGAAATACTCTCGTACCAGCTGCCCGAATATCGAAGCCGTCGCACCTAGCGCCATGAAGATCGTTATGATCCCGGCTGCAAATGCTATCGCAGAAAGCGTTGCCTTGCGACGAACGCCGCCGGGAATTGTAGAACCCGCCGATATTTGATCAATCCCGACGCCGGCCAGATAGCTAAGATAAAACGGCACGATAGGTAGGATGCAGGGCGACAGGAACGACAATAGCCCTGCGACTAAAGCACCCGCAAATGTAATGTCGAGCATGGTCAAACCCGTCCTGGCGCGCTATCATTCACACATTCAAAATAATAAAGATATATCGCTGCGGTCAATCGGAGCTTGAGATGCGCCACCTAATTCTACTCTTGAGTGCAATCACGTTGTTTGTTTCTCCCGTGGTCTCACGGGCAGAAATGACTCTTCTGATGGCCGAAGAAGATGGGTGTATATGGTGTGCACGTTGGGACACCGACATCTCGGAGATCTACCCCAAGACACCGGAAGGACATGCCGCTCCACTCCAACGCATCGATATCCACGCGGCTATGCCTGAAGGCATCGCATTGGAGCGGCCTCTCTACTACACGCCAACCTTTGTTCTGCTGGACGATGGCCAAGAGGTCGGCCGGATCGAAGGCTATCCCGGCGAAGATTTTTTCTGGGGGTTGCTGGGCGTTTTGCTACGTGACGCTGGGGTGTCGATTGAGACCTCTGGATAAACTGGGGCGCATTACATAAACTGTTATGAATGCGTGAAGCTATGAAAGCGAGGCGAACTTGTTGGACAAATCTTCGAAACTGCCTGTGTTCTCAAAAGACATGTGCGCCGAAGACATGGACAGAATGATGGAAAATGCTCAGACGGCGTCAAGTTTCCTCAAGGCAATCAGCCATGAAGGGCGCCTGATGATCCTGTGCTACCTGTCCTCGGGCGAAAAATCTGTCACGCAGATGGAAGAAATGCTCTCGGCACGTCAGGCTGCCGTGTCTCAGCAACTATCCCGCTTGCGCTTTGAGGGCTTGGTCAAAACGCGACGCGAGGGGAAAACGATCTACTACAGACTGGCGGATGATAGATCGACACAGATTCTGGAAGTCGTCTACGATCTATTCTGCAGGGAGAAGTAGAAGTCACCAAAAGTAGCCGCCAGCTTTGGGAGGAGACTGGCAATGTTCGAAGCATTGGGAGACGCCAACACCGTTGCCCTGATCGGTTTGATCGGTGGCATTGTTTTAGGCTTGGCCGCACGCATTGGTCGTTTCTGCACGTTGGGTGCAATCGAAGACTACCTTTACGCAGATGATGACCGGCGGCTGCGCATGTGGGCAATTGCGATCGGCGTAGCAATTGTAGGCAGCCACTCAGCTATGGCTTTAGCGTGGCTGGACCCTGTTGGAACAAGGTATCTTGCACAGACCTGGAACCCACTTGGATCGATCGTGGGTGGTCTCATGTTCGGTTACGGAATGGCCATCAGCGGAAACTGTGGCTATGGCGCGCTGGCAAGGCTTGGAGGCGGCGACCTTCGATCATTCGTCATCGTTTTGATTATGGGTCTGTCTGCTTACGTTGTCATGTCCGGGCCCCTTGCATATTTGCGCGTATGGGTCTTCCCCGAGGAAATGGATATTGAAGGCCCACAGAGCATTAGCTTCCTTGCCGAACAGCTGACCTCTATCCCAGCTTGGCTCATTGGCGCAGTCATCGGCATTGCGTTGGTGATTTTCGCCTTGGCAAACCGGCGCTTCCGCCGCGCTCCCGCACAGGTATTTTGGGGATCTGTAGTTGGGCTGGCGATCGTATCAGGGTGGCTCGGCACGAATTGGGTTGCGACGCACGGTTTCGATGGTGAACCGGTTCAAACCCATACCTTCGCCGCACCACTTGGCGACACGTTATTCTACCTCATGACAGCGTCCGGAAACACTTTGTCCTTTGCGGTCGGATCAGTCTCCGGCGTTCTCATTGGCGCATTTTTGGGGTCCTGGTCCAAAGGTCATTTCCGATGGGAAGCATGCGAAGATCCACGCGAACTCAAGCGTCAAATGCTCGGGGCGGCGATTATGGGGCCAGGTGCGATCATCGCGGTCGGTTGCAGCGTCGGACAAGGTATTTCTGCCTTCTCACTTTTGGCCTACAGCGCGCCTGTAACATTCGCTGCCATCTTCGCCGGTGCGGCGCTTGGCTTGAAACAACTCGTGTATGGGCTGTCCTTCATAACTGAGCGTTGAGGTCACGGTTCAAACAAGAATTCACGTGTGAAGGACGGTTTCGGCGGTTCCCTTTTTTTTAGAAAACGATTGCCTTTGATGGCACATATCGGCACGAGGTGTTCATTAATCAGATACGCTCATGCGTTCGCCATGCGAACCAAAGCGCTCATTCTGATCACGTTCACAACCAAGCTGATCTTAGTCACTCGCTCGCTTCTGCAATAATCGTTGTCCACGCATCGTGCTGGGACAAGAAAACCCTGCCGTTCAGACCGTCGACAATATGAGACCGTTTGAGTCTGTCCATAACAGGACCCTTGACTTCGGACAGATGTAGGCCGACGCCAAGCTCCCTAAGGCGGTGATTGATCGCCTCGAGAGTTTCCAGCGCTGAGTAGTCCACTTCGTTAACGGCGGAGAACATCAAAACAACATGTTTGACCTTCGTCCGATCGGCAAGGCGACTGAAGATCAGTTCTTCCAGAAAGCCGGCGTTTACAAAGTAAAGACTCTCGTCGATGCGCAGCGTTAGCACCGTAGGTGCGGTTTCGACATCGTGGCGCTGGACATTTCGAAAGTGCTCTGTCCCGGGCACGCGGCCCACTTCCGCAACATGCGGTCGAGACGTCTTGTACAAATGCAAAAGTATTGAAATCGCCACTCCAGACGCGACGCCGACTTCGACACCCAGACCGATCGTCAGCAAAACCGTTGCTGATACCGCGATGAAGTCGGCACGGGAATAGTCCCATGTTCTGCGAAATATTGAAAAATCCACGAGGCTCAGAACCGCCACAATGATTGTAGCGGCCAACGTGGCGTTTGGCAGGAAATACACCAATGGTGTCAACGCCAAGGCGGCGATTGCGAGGCCAAGCGCAGTATAGGCGCCAGCAGCTGGAGTTTCAGCGCCAGCATCGAAATTGACGACTGATCGCGCAAATCCCCCCGTGACCGGGTAGCCTCCGGTGAACGCTGCGCCTATGTTGGCTGCGCCCAGTCCAATGAGTTCCTGGTCCGGATCAATCCGTTGACGTTTCTTGGCTGCCAAAGTTTGCGCGACTGAGACGGATTCGACAAAGCCAATCACTGAAATCAGGACCGCCGGAACCAACAGCGCTGCAAGCAAGTCGGGCGCAAATACTGGCAATGTAAGCGGCGGCAGGCTTTGCGGGACTTCCCCAACGATTTTCACACCCATTTCGACAAGATCTAGTGCCCAAACAGTAACCGTAGTGGCAACTACGGCGGCAACAGGTCCCGCCTTCGTTAGAATATCGGCAAGCGCCGCCGGAGCACCCAACCTCAATAACCCGGGTTTTAACCATTGGCGGGCCCAAAAAAGGAAGGCTGTCGCACTGAGGCCGATAACGAGCGTAACCCAATTCACCTCGTGCAAGTGCGCTGCAATCGATGCGACAATCTCGAGCAATGTATGTCCGTGCGCATTCACACCCAAAATGTGCTTGAGTTGGCTGGCAGCGATCAAGATCCCAGATGCTGTGATAAACCCTGCAATTACCGGATGGCTCAAAAAATTAGCCAGGAAGCCTAGCCGCAAGAACCCCAAAAGCAACAGGAAACCGCCAGAAATAAATGCGAGGGTTAGTGCCGCAACCGCGTAACCTGCCGTGCCTTGTTCTGCAACCTGACCGACCGCCGACGCTGTTAATAGTGAGACAACGGCAACCGGGCCAACCGCTAAGGCGCGACTGGTTCCAAATATTGCGTAAAGAAGAATTGGCGCGATGGATGCATACAGCCCTGCTTCTGGAGGCAATCCAGCCAAGAGCGCGTAGGCCAAGGATTGGGGTATCAGCATGATGGTGACGATCACCGCCGCCATCAGATCGTTAGAAAGCTCTGCCCATCCATAGCCGCGAGCCCAACTCAGAACCGGCAGATATTGCGCCGTCCGCATCCTTACCTCCCGCTACGCCGCAGTGTCTCGTCGTGCGTGCCACAGCGTTGCAGCGCGCTGACCGCTTCGGCAGTAGCCAAGGACAGGCTCGGACAGCTCTGCCAACGCCTCAGAAAATGCAATGTGGTTCGCTTCTGTTGCGCCGGAGGGTTTAACCGGCACATAGCGAGCTTGCAGACCTTGCGCCTTGGCGCATTCTTGGATCTGGCTAAAAGTAGGCTGCTCCTTTTGTTCGCCGTCAGGACGCACACAGATTAGCGAGCGAAATCCAAGCGTTTTGACTTCCGCCAAGTCATCGGTCTCCAATTGACCGCAAGTACTGAAGTCGTAGGAAATTTGGGTGATTTCCATCGCTCTCATCCTTTCAAAATCAGAGTTTGTTGACCGGAACCTTGAGCATGGGGTTGCCGTCCACGTCCGTTGGCACTTCACCCGCGCGCATATTTACTTGAAGAGATGGGATGATCAGCTTCGGCATTGCCAGCAGAGCATCTCGTTCTACTCGGAACTTGACGAACTCTTCTTTTGATTTGCCACCACCAACGTGGATATTGTGGGCTTTCTCATTGCCGACAGTTGTTTCCCAGGCGATGTCGCGCCCGTTTGGTCCGTAGTCATGGCACATGAAAAGTCGTGTTTCGTCCGGCAAGCTCAGGACTCTTTGAATGCTATCGTAAAGCATTGCTGCATCGCCGCCGGGAAAATCTGCGCGCGCTGATCCCCCATCCGGCATGAACAAAGTATCGCCCACAAAAGCCGCATCTCCTGCGACATGTACCATGCAAGCCGGCGTATGGCCGGGGGTGTACATTGTGAACACCAGCATATTGCCAACCGTGTACGTATCGCCGTCTTCGAAAAGCTGATCGAACTGGCTGCCATCACGCTGGAACTCGGTACCTTCATTGAAGACCTTCCCAAACGTGTCCTGCACGATCATGATTTTTGAACCAATGCCGATTTTTCCCCCAAGCTTTTGTTGGATATACGGCGCTGCACTCAAATGATCGGCGTGAACATGGGTCTCAATGATCCATTCCAAATTCAGATCTTGGCTTACGATTTGGTGGACGAGCTCGTCTGCGTGATCGTGAGTGATGCACCCCGCCGCGTAGTCAATGTCCATTACGCTATCGACAATGGCACATGAGTTCGAGGTGGGATCCTTCACAATATAGCTGATGGTGTTCGTCGCCTCATCGAAGAAGGCCTGAACGTCCGGCTTGATGTTCATGTTCACGGGATACGTCATCTGATTGTACTCCAGAGAGGTTCAGGGAAATCGGTGACTACGCCGGCGACTTACCAGGACGCGCAAAAAGGAGCCTGCGCAGTACAAACCCGGCAAGAACGGCAACCAGAAAGAGAACAACTTCCCAACGCCCAGTACCAAGTGCCGGTATAGCAGCGCCGGGGCAGAAGCCTGCAATTCCCCAACCGACGCCGAAGAGAGCCGAACCACCAACCAATCGCTTGTCTACGGCCGTCGCGTTTGGGATCTGAAAACGCCCACCAAAGAGCGGCGTTTTTTGCCGCCAGGCAAGTCTGTAGCCGAAGAACGTGACTAGGAGCGCACCACCCATAACAAAGGCGAGGCTAGGATCCCACGTCCCGGCAATATCAAAGAAATTCAAAACTTTGGTCGGATCCATCATGCCCGAAACAGCGATACCAACGCCAAAGATCAGGCCAGTAAACAAAGCAAAAACAAGTTTCATTGCTTCATACTCCAAAGACATGACGGATCAGGAAGACTGTGATTGCAGCTGTGGCCATGAAGGTCGGCACTGCCACCAAAGAGCGAACAGACAGCCGAGATAGTCCGCAAACACCATGCCCTGACGTGCAGCCAGATCCGAGACTGGCGCCCAGACCGACGATCACACCGCCGATCACGATCATAATCGGGCTGACAGGTACCGTAAGTTCAGGCATTGCACCGGTCGCAGCATAGATCAGGCCCGGTGCGAGCATCATTCCCACAACCAAGGCTGTTCGCCAGGCGAATTCCTCGCGGTTTTCTGGGAATGTTAAGCCAGACAATATGCCCGTTGCACCCATGATACGTCCCAGTCCGAGCATCAAAAGCACGGATCCAAGTCCAATTGCGAGCCCGCCTCCAAATGAGGCGATCGGCGCAAACGCGGTTTCCATCAGGCGTCTCCGGTTGTTCATGTTGCAACCTGATTACCGGCCGGCACCTTACTCTTCAGTGACAATGTCACTTAACGCAAAGAATTCATGCGCTGTTCGCCAAACGCTCCAATTGAGGTTTGTTCTGGAGGGTGATCCGCCCCCTCGTCTGAAGGATAAGTCCTCGCTTTTGAAAATCATTCAGTATGCGTGAAACGACCTCACGCGCTGTCCCTAATTCGTTTGCCAAAGCCTGATGCGTCGCCTGGATTTCGGAATGGCCTTCTCCTAACGCCAATAGGCGCTCTGCCAGTCGAACGTCCATTCTACCAAAGGCGACATCGTCGACCACGCGCAGAAGATCAATCAACCGACGAGAATAAGCCGAGAAAACGAAACCGCGAAAACTGTCCTCTTCAGCAGCCAGCCTATCAAAAGAAGTTTTTGGTAATGTGATAGCCGTAACGTCGGTCTCGGCAATACCCTCAGCATTATA
The DNA here is from genome assembly GCF_056540425.1 of Ruegeria sp. AN6. Taxonomy (NCBI): domain Bacteria; kingdom Pseudomonadati; phylum Pseudomonadota; class Alphaproteobacteria; order Rhodobacterales; family Roseobacteraceae; genus Ruegeria; species Ruegeria sp. AN6. The sequence goes on along the minus strand of NZ_JBQFWR010000003.1, from coordinate 232,227 downwards.
AGCTTCCTCGGACAGCATGCAGGCGGTGGTCAGCACGCAGCTCTCTCCAGCTTCAACGCGATACAGCACGATTTCTCGCCCGGCATCAGAACTTTGAGAAACGCGTATGCGGCCAGCATGCAAAAACATCAGACTGTCCGGGATGTTGTCGGGTCCAAAAACTTGCTGACCCTGCTTGTATGAAACCACGCGTGCTTCATGTAGAAGCTTATCCCTGACCCGCCGAGGTAGATTTCTCGTGCCAAGAAAGCTTTCGGTCCAATCTCCGACAATTGTCTTCAATTTATGTCCTATGCGCTTTGCGTTCGGTTCACTGGTTCCCCAAAAAGATGCGGTGGCACGCGATCTGGATCAATGGCTCTCTTCGTTTTTCTAACCAGCTAGATCCGAGCATCGCCCAACATTGGCCAGCCCGACTGGCTATTAACGCACGGCTCAGCGCTTTGGCCGCTTCGGGCTCTGAGCGGAAGATGAACCGGAGATTTCGAATGTCAGCTGTGTGGCCGATCAAAACTATTTAGTTAAGGCAAACATTAGCTTCCGACCGAAGTCGCAGGTAAGAAATGTTTGCCAAGCGCTGAGACTGGTCATCTCAATGTCTATTTTCAGTGAGCTTCATGCCTATGCTATAGACTCGCCGAAGACGTTGCCAATTGCATTGGCCGCAGCCAGTGCCGGATCGCTGTCAACATGCGCGTAACGTGCGGTTGTTTGAGTTTGTGTATGCCCTAGCAAGCGCCCAATAATAGGAAGGGCAACGCCTTGCCCCACAACGATGCTGGCGGCGGCGTGGCGAAGATCATGTATTCTGATGTCTTTCAGATCCGCGGCTTTTCAGATCATTTTCCAAGGCTTCGACAAGTTAACCAATGGCGAGTCCTGTTTTTGCCGGGGAACATGTGAGCCGAATCCGGAGCGCGCGTAGTTACTTTCTGTGAGTCTAGAATTTTAATAGCTCGGTCTCCCAAAAAAGTGGTTTCGCACCAGTTTTACTATCGGGCAGAAAGATGACCCGACGCCCCCAATCGATCCAATCCCATTCGCAGGTGGCGATTTCGTTCCTTCGCGTACCTGTCTGCAATAGGACCCTGATTAGGTTGGCTACATCCGGCCAAATTGTGCCGTCGTCTACCAGATCGCGCAGCGCCTTCCCGAGCCGTTCGAGTTCAGGACCGGACAAGTAACGTTCCCGTGACTGTTCTCCAAACTTCTTAACAAATCGGCACAGATTAGTTCCTTGCTCCCGCCATTCCCAAGGTTCGCACTTGTTCATCAACGACGACAATAAGGCCAGCATTCGATTATGCCCATTTTTGTTCACCATCGCTTCGGTTTCGGCGCAATGTTAGGCCAAGTCCAAACACGCTTACATCGCCCAGAACTGAGATTGCACGATGCGCGATTGCTGCACCCAGACCGGCTCCCTGGTCGATGAAGAGCCCAAGGCCGAGCGCGATGATCCCGTCCCGAATGCCGATGCCACCGGGTGCCCCTGGCATCAAAAACCCTGCAACCCAGGCGGTGGTAAAGATCGCCATGCATTGCCACATACTGGCACCGCCCTCGGGGTAGATCGCCAGCGCAACACACCAGAGTGATACGCCCAGCATCAAGAAGTTGAAGCTATGCAGCGACAGCACGATTATACATTTCAAAAAAGAGAGTTGTGGTTTCCCTGCCTTGTGCCAGGTCACGATCTGACCAATCGCGATACAGGCCAGAAACCCAAAGAAAATTACCACCATCTGTCCATCGAGCCAGGTTTCTGGAAGGTCTGCCGTTATCGCAGCGACCAACTCAGGCATGGTCAGCAGCAGAATCCCGACGATCATGACACCGCTGGTGAGCAGGAAACCAACCTCGAGCAGGAGCGAAGACGCTATAATAGCGGATGGCACCCCGTCGGCCCGCGCAAGCGCGAAGCGCCCCAGAAGATGGGCCACGTTTCCGGGGATGTATTTCCCGATCTGCGATACCAGAAGCTGGCTTTCGGCGCGGGCGCGCGGCAGGTACACATCATGAATGCTCAGCGTCACCCGCCAGGCCACCGCGCCGACGAACTGCGACAGAACGTAGAGGATGAACCCACCTGCATAAGCAAACCGGGCGCTACCCGATCCAAGGTCGAGCACCGTAATCTCCCCCGCATGGCGCACCAGAATAACTCCGATGAAAACCAGGGCGGCGACAGTTCCGATATAGCGCAGGACTGTGGCCATCTCTTTAGATCTTGCGCGCAACTACAAGAAATCCGTTTCCGAGTTCGGTTTTCACAAACGGACGCTGTAACTGGCAAAACACCCGCATTGCTGCCACCGCGGGTATCGAGGAAAACAAAGGCCAGAAGCGACTTTCAACAGAACGGTCGCTGCCGCTTTCGTCTGTAAGATCGTTCAGTGTTTTACCTATCTTAGCATTGGTTTTCAGCATCTTTCCATAGGCCCGAGCACGCCAGTGCTCCATGATATTGGCCAACGGAAAGCCGTAGCATTCGACGGTTTCGACGGTGTAGCCAGCGTCCTGAATTGAACGTATCAGAAGCTCTTTGGTGTAACGCCGAACATGACCGGCCCAAACATCCGCCGCGTTCCAGCGGGACGGGTGCGCAGGTGTAGACAAAATCAGTCGCCCACCTGGCTTCAGATAGGTTTGCCATTCTCTCATGGCCTCAATGTCTTGCTCAAGATGCTCAATCACTTCAAATGACATGATCAGATCGAACGAGCTTTTCCAATCCGGATCGAGCTCGGGCACGAGCGTCATCGGGCCGGCTGGAGTATTGAGCGCCCCTGCCAGTTTCAGGGCCTGCCGTGAACGATCCACGCCATAGGCTTCGAAACCCTGTGCCGCCAACTCGGACAGCAGCGCAGCCGGTCCACATCCGATGTCCAGAACCCTGCAAGGCGCCAGATTTCGGACGTGCCGCATAACCCGGTCGCGCCTCAACAGATAGCGCGGTGCGGGCACCCAGTTGGCATGCGGCAACGCCGGGCCGAAATGCTTGTGCCGGGTGGCAGAACCGCAATGCCCGGCAGGAGTAAGCGTCGTATCTGTCATATCGTTCACAATTCTATCCGGCTTGAAGGGTGTAGCGAAACAAGTATCGGCAAAGGACCTGGGCGATCTCGGGCGGTTGCGCCATGTCCAACCTGTCCGCCGGCAGCGCCGGATAACCCTCGGCCCGCAAGTCGGCGATGGCGTTCAGCAGCGCCTCGGGATCGGAATGCTGGATCAGTTTCAAACCCGGTGTGTCACTGCCGAAGGTTTCCGTCATGGCAGGTGAGTGCCGGGTGATGACCGAACGGCCCGACATCAGCGCCTGGTAAACCTTGTTCGGCACCACCGACGCGGCCTTGCCGGAGGCGCCAAAAATGCCCAGGCAGATATCGGTGCGCGAGATCGCCTCGGTCAGTTCTTCATACGGAACCCAATCCTGCCAGGAGATGTGATCATGTGCGGTCCCCTCCAATGCAGTGTCGAGCAATTTGCGTTCCTGCCCGGTGCCGATCAGATGCCAGTCGATCTCGCGGCCTCGCTCCGAAGTCGCGGCGGTCAGTATCGTCTCAAGCCCGTGTAGCGGGATAAGCTGGCCATAGAACAGCACCCGCGTGGCGCCGTCATGGAGCGCAGGTGCCGGTAGGCGCCGGAAAGACCCCGGCTCACCTCCGACCGGCACCGCACCCAACCTGTGTTTGGGCAAATTGAAAATCCTCGCAATGTGCCCGGCATGCGCCTTTGTGTCGAGCAAGACACGGTGCGCGGCTCGGCAGGCCAGCCATTCGGTGGCCCAGAGCATCCACGCTGCCGGTGTTTTAGCCGTGACGATGCGACGATCATTGATGACGGTGTCGTAGAGCGAAAGGAACATGTCCCAGGTTATCTGTTGCCGCCGCAACCGGGCAAATGGCCACAGCGCCAACGTATCTAGAGCCCCGAGATAAGGTACGAGCACTGCATCGTGTTGGGGTGCACGCAGATAGCGCAGGATCAAAAGTGGATAGGCTAGCAATGCGCGGAGTAACACTCTGATCATCACCGCCAGGTTCAGCTGGCTTTTATCAGCGTGCTGCGGCCAAATTTCGGCGTGGATCTCGATCACCTCTACGCCAAGATCTTGCAGCCCTGCGCGCAGAATTCGAGTGCGCGGTTTGCTGAGGTCGTAGGTGCCCCAAAAGACTACCCGCCTGTCACAAAGTTCGGGCACCGCCGGAGCGGCGCGTGCCGCCGGGGGGGTGGGGGACATATCGGTGTTCATAGGGACAACATCCGGAAGCCGACATAAACATCATTGTCCAGGCTTCCCGGAGCCACCGGAGCCACGCCGGTATCCCAGATCAGCCTGACCGTAACGCCTTCCGGTCCGGAGATTTCCACTGGTTCCGTCCCCACGTTGAGCACGTCGCCAGACTCAACGACACTTGAATTGATCTGTATTGGTTTACTGGCTTCTACCCGATAATTTCCGGAGAACGGGAGAGCGAGCCAGTCGGGTCCGCTGGTGAGTGTAACCGCCCCCCCGGCAAGCCAGATCGATCCCGAATAATGTACGTATGACTCGCGCAGTATTGCGTGGTCCTCAGGCAGCAGGACCGGCGCGATGCCGTCCGACAACATTGGATCCATCGTCTGCGCCAGCGCGGTTTTGTTGGCGATTAGCAAGGGCGGTTGATGCTCCGCGATGATCCCGTCAAAGACAGGATGGTTTGCTGTCCGATAGCGCGCGACTCCCCAACCTGACATGAAGAACCCAGGATTTGGGAAAGTCGCGATCATGTGGCTATCGTCGATATAGGCTACCGGTTCAGGGAAAAGGCGATGTATCTCCGCAATGGTGGCGTGCTGGGTGTCTGCGCGATCAGGCAGGGTCCAGACTACCTGAACACAGAACCCCGCCAGCATCACCATAACAAGCTGTGCCAGACGACGCGATGACCCCAACTGCTGTGCTCCGATCGCTACCGCTACCATCAGGAGTGGCACGGCGAAGGGGAAAAAATAGACAAAGGCATTGCGATAGATCACCACCGAAAGGAGCGGTGCAGCGAAGAGCATCAGCAAGAGAACCCGCCGAGCGTTCCATCCGGCGCTCAACCCGATCCCCACGAGAATGATCTGTGGGAAGCTGAACATCACCCAGCTGAGAATCTCCGTCGCTCGCGGAAATATCCCGCTATTCAACAGTGTGGTGTTCAGCGCATCCTTCGCATTATTCGCGGCTTCATTGCCCTCGGCGACACTTATACCAGACGCGTGCCAGAGGTAGAGCAAAGCACATATGCCGCCTGCCAAAAAACCCGCAATGATGATCCGCATTACCACCGCGCGATTTTCAATCCTCCACACCAATACCGCCAGAAACGCAGGCAGGTAGAGCGCCGATTTGATCGTGACCAGAACCGCCAAGGCACTCATTAGCGCCGCAGCCATCACTTGCCAGACTGACAGGCGCGTGGTCAGCAGAATCGCAATCGAAGAGGTCAGCAGCGCTGCAGCGATCGGATCGGCCCGGAAACTGGCACCGTGGGCCAGCACGAAGCCCGAGGTCAGGAAACCCAGAGCAGCAATATCGGCAAAACGCCGATCAGTGAAATGTCGGGCGACGCGGTGAACCGAAAATGTGGTCAGACCGAGACAGGCAACCATCACAAGCCGGGCTGCAAAGATCTGTTCCATCTCATGGCCCGGTAGCGCATCGAGCCATGTGAAGCCATGGACGAAGAAGGTCTGCATCGGCCGGTCCAGTCGACCATCGAGAAAGGCATGGACATGAGACAGAAAATAGAATTCGTCCCAGTTCACATTGTGAGTATAGGCCAGCACCAAAATCAGCGCGAGGACAACGGCAATGCTGGCACGCACGACGCCTTCTAGGGTGATAACTCCCGCTAGACTGTTGATCATCTGACCGTCAATTACCGTGTTATCCATTCTCGACCGCCCTAGCCGGGTCGAGGGTGATTACCTGGGTTGGTTTACGAGGTGTACGCAGTAATTCGCGGGCACGTATGTCTTCCAGCAGACTGCGGTTGGCGGCGATGAGATCGGCTAGGATACCAACTGCAAACAGGATTGTGGCCATCGCTAGCAACACGCCGGACAGAACCAGCGACTGCACATGGCCGGCGCCCCCGTCGGTTGCGTAATAAAAAAGAAACCGACCCACACCAAATATGCCCGGCAGGGCAAAGATTGCCGAAAGCGTCAAGAAAAACCGCAGCGGCGCGTAGATCACAAAGACTCTCAGGATAGTTCGAGCTGAGCGGGTGACATATTCGGGGATACCCCTGAATAGACGGGACGGGCGTGTCACCTTGTTGACCCGGACCGGCACTGAGGTCATCGGGATATGCTTGCGGCCTGCCTGAATGATCGTTTCCAGTGTATAAGTATAGGTGTTGACCACACAAAGCCTGGCGGCGGCATCGCGGGAATAGGCGCGAAACCCGCTGGGCGCATCGGGGATTTCCGACTTGCTGGCCAAGCGTACGACCCAACTGCCTAGCCGTTGCAAAGCCTTCTTCAACGGGGAGAAGCTTTCGATCTCGGTGATCGGGCGGGCACCGACTACAATCTGAGCCTGACGTTTTAGAATCGGATCGATCAGGGCCGGGATATCATCCGCGCAATACTGGTTGTCGGCGTCGGTATTGACTATCACATCGGCACCCAATGAAAGCGCATATTCGATCCCGGCGCTGAATGCGCGGGCGAGGCCGACATGGCTGCTCATCTTCAGGACGTGATCGGCCTTGGCACCCCAGGCGACGTCGACTGTTCGGTCGGTAGAGCCGTCGTCGACAACCAGCACTTCAACATCGCTGATGCCAGGAATGGACCGGGGAATAGCCGCAATCGCGTCTGCAAGTGTTTCCTCCTCGTTAAGCGCTGGTATTTGAACGATAAGTTTCATGCTCAAAGCTACATTATTAGTTTTAAGGTCAGAGTTATCGTTAGCATTAGGACGAAATTATGTCCAAAAAGGGTAATTGTTGCGTAGTCAGAAACGATTGTCGAACCTCATTGAAGCAAATTGTGTCAAGACCCTGTAGTACGACGGTTATGATACTGCGCAGCGAAAGGGTAGTTTGAATTTCACGCTGCAAACTGGCTTTCTATGGTCGCCACGGCGACAAAACAGAACTGCAGCAAGGATCATACTGGATACGTGAGAGCTTTCCGCTAGAGCATTAGCTGCACCTTTGATCCAAAGTCCGCTTCCTGTGGATTGTGTTGAAAAACTCCGTTCTACAATCGCGTTGGTGTGCTTCCCGATTACTTTCGGTGCGTGCCAGTCATCTGCTTCCTCCTATAATCTTTAATCAAATGGCTCGGGTGGTAGAGGATTGCTGAGGTATTGTCAGCAATTAGTTAAGGATGTCGCAAAATTGCTCTGGCTACCTGCTATCAGAATCGTTCGCCTCCAGGTATCACAATTGACATTGATTTAAGCTTTAAGGTGTTACCATGACGACTGTACGCGCCCCGACTGAATACCGCGCGCCTTGCGAGAGATCGAGTACCTATGGGGATCGGAACCAGATACCGAGGAAGGCAAGCAGCTTGCGGAGTACTTGTCAGCAATAGAGCAATACGAGCGGCTGAACACCACAGAACCAGTGATGCAGGGATTGTGAAGCTCAGACGCGAAATGGGGGCGTGTGGGCGAGAGAAAGGGCTCAAGCGATAAAAGCGGTGCAGTGGTGCAACAGGTCAAGCTTCAAGTACCGTTCATGCCCTCAACCATAAGTAATATGCATAGATAGTTGAGCGGATTGACGCCTTGAGCAAGGCAGGCTTCCGCCACGTAAATCATGATGTTCTTTTCGGTCATCGACGGTTGCCCTAAATCCAATGTGAGACTTGCTTGGGGGCAAAACATGAAACTAAGTGCGATTGAAGTCGTCTGTATACTATTGGCGAGCGCAGCGGCAGTAGCGGGTTTTTTAGGAGCGGCAAACGCACTGATTACAGCTATCTGAGCAGATGCCCGGATGCTGTGCAGCTAATTTACTGAACGGGCATTGATATTGCTGGGGTTGTGGGCCTGCCATTTGTCAGGCCAATGCTCGCTCCATTTCACGCGCCAGAGCCATCAGGCGATTACGCTCAGCCCACAGCGCCTTAGCGCCCTCTGATTGCCGCCTACGGCCCTCGGCAGTCTAAACGCCATATCCAACATCTGAGTGGGCTTCACGATCCAGTTCTGCAGGGCATACAGCTCTGCCGAGTCGTCCGCACATTCAGCAAGCTTAGCAAAACAGGGGGAACGTTTGGTGAGCTTTTTGATGTTTGGCGACGAGACTAACGGCAGTTGTGCGGACGAAGCAGCCATCGAATGCGCGATCAACCAATGCTTCGACACAAGCTAGAGCTATTCCGCCAGAACTCTCCCTTCGAGCTTTTGAGCGATTGGAGACAACCCGAATTTTCTTGAAAACTCTCGGCTAAATTGCGTCGGGCTTTCGTAGCCCACCTCGTATGCAGCGGCTGCGACGGATAGGCCGTTAGACGACAACAACCTTCTGGCTTCCAGAAGGCGAAGATCCTTTTGGTACTGCAACGGTGTGGTGGCGGTCACGGATTTGAAATGCTCATGGAACGCAGAAAGACTCATTCCGCACTCCGATGCCAACTCGGTAACCGCGATGTTTGTTTTGAAGTTGTTGCGAATGATGGCAATCGTTTTCGAGATCCGGTTGGCCGGGCTGCCTTGGAGCAATAATTGCCGCAACGTGCCACCGTGCTCAGCGCGTAAAAGTCTGAAATGGATCTCTTTTAACGCCAGAGGAGCGAGTGCACGTGCTTCCACCGGGTCTTTGGATAGTCGGAATAAACGGTCCATTGCGTCTATTAGTGCAGTATCGGATGCCGCTACATTCAAAGAGCGTATGTTGTGGTCCGCTTCATCTACGCCGCCGATTTCATCATAGAGGCTACGAGCGAGCGCAAGGTCGAGCCGCAACGCAAGCGCCGCATAGGGGGCGTCAGGGCTTGCCTTGATCACAGCTGCTTCCACTGGAACTGCGTGGCTAACGATCAAGGCGTCGCCGGCTCCGTAGCGAACCACACGGTCGCGCATGTAAGCTTCCTTGGCCCCTTGAAGTACCAGGCACATGATCGGTTCATAAAACGATGCCGCGCATTCCGTGGTTTCGACGTTCGCGATTGCGTAAAGTCCATCAACGCCTGTTTCACATCCCGTGCCAAGGCTCCCAGCATTTTCAACATGACTGAAAACATCTTTGATCAGAGTTTCTGGCACCATTAGGGCATCTCCTTTGCTCAAGAATTATAGGCTCCTAGCAACTATGTTGAACACAAAAGGCTATGCGACCGGAGAAATAGGCAGATCATTTGGACGATCGGGCACGGCGCTCATTGGCTACGATGCTATCTGGGAGGAATATAAGATGAGGAATCCTCTCGCATGACCCAGACCATTTTGATTACCGGTGCTTCGTCCGGCATAGGCAAGGAAACCGCAAAGTTGTTCGCCGACCGCGGATGGAACGTAATTGCGACAATGCGTACACCGGAGAAGGAGGAGGATCTGACGGGAAAAGACAACATTCTCGTCACACGACTCGATGTGACGGATGCTGCGTCAATCGAAGCAGCTGTGGCGGCCGGGATGGATAAATTCAACAAGATCGACGTGTTGATGAACAACGCAGGATACGGCGCATATGGTCCGCTTGAGGCGTTTCCAATGGACCGCGTCCGCCGGCAGTTCGACACCAATGTAATCGGGTTGCTGGAAACGACCAAGGCCCTACTGCCGCATATGCGTGCCAATCGGTCAGGCACGGTCGTCAATATCTCTTCGATTGGTGGCCAGATGACCTTTCCGCTTGGGACGTTGTATCACGGTACGAAGTTTGCCGTGGAAGGCATTTCCGAAGCCCTGCACTACGAGCTTGAGGCTGCGGGCGTCAAAGTGAAGCTTATTGAACCTGGAATGATCGCGACCGAATTTGGTGGACGGTCGTTTGACTTCGTCAACGATGAAGAAATGACCGAGTACCAGCCAGTAGTTCAAGCTTTGTTTGCTGCCTGGGGTAGCGAGGAAATGAGGTCAGGGGCGTCTCCGCCGAGTGTTGTGGCTGACGTCATCTGGGCCTCTGTGACCGATGGCACAAACACTCTGCGCTACCGCGCCGGCGCGGATGCGGTTGAGCTTCTGAATAGCCGAAAAGCCCTGGATGACGAGGCCTTTATCGGTGGGATGAAAACACAACTAGGTTTGCAATCCAGTTGAGGGCACCGGTCTCGTGACGACTAGTCCAGTCTACACAAAGAAGGATGACCATACCGATTGGGGCTCAAAATAACTCGCAATAAGAGCGCAGGATCCGGTGACTACAAGAACGGCCTGACTGAGAGACAGCGAAGTTTTCAAACGCGAACAGTCCACCGACGAAAAGGAAGATAGATAGCCATGGCAATATCACTAAAACTGAATGGCCAGATGCGAACGGTCGAGGCCGAACCCGGAACGCCGCTGCTTTGGGTGATCCGGGACGAACTCAAGCTGACTGGAACAAAATTCGGATGTGGCGTTGCCTCTTGTGGAGCATGTACCGTGCATATGGACGGTCAGCCAGTGCGCTCCTGCCAGACATTTATTGAGGATGTTGAGGACGCTGAGATCACCACAATCGAGGATATGGAAAATCACAAGGTCGGAACAGCCGTGCAACAAGCCTGGCTCGAGTTAGATGTTGTGCAATGTGGCTACTGCCAGTCCGGTCAGATCATGAACGCCGTTGGTCTTTTGCGCGAGAACGCCAATCCGACCCCCGAAGAAGTCGACTATTACATGTATGGCAACGCGTGCCGCTGCGCGACCTACCAACGCATCCGTGCAGGTGTTCTGCGCGCGGCTGAGATTTTGGAGGCTTGAAAGACATGACTGCAAATATTTCCCGCAGGGGATTCCTCCAAACCGCCGCGGCAGCCACGACCGTCCTCTATGTCGGAGCAAAGGCAGATGGTGCTGCAGCCGCATCGGGACGCGCCGATGCAATTTTGAACCCGTTTGTAAAGATCGACAGCGACGGCAACGTAGTCGCCATCATCAAGCACTTCGAAAAGGGGCAAGGTCCAGCCACCGGTTTGTCGACCTTGATTGCCGAGGAACTGGGCGTGACTATGGACCAGATCGGGTTCGAATTCGCGCCCTCGAACCCCGAAGTCTACAACAACCTGTTGTTTGGCCCGTTCCAAGGCACGGGCGGCTCAACGGCTATGGCCAATTCCTGGATGCAGTACCGCACGGCAGGCGCCAATGCGCGCGAGATGTTGATCAAAGCGGCCGCTGAGGTGTGGGGAGTAGACGCCGCGACGTTGGACATTCAGGCAGGCCTGGTCATTGGCGGCGGGAAATCCGCGCCACTGGGCGACTTCGTTGCCGTGGCGGCAGACATTCCCCCGTCAGAAAGCCCGCGCCTGCGCGATCCCTCCGAATGGAAGATCATTGGCAGCGACGCCACACGCCGCGTTGACAGCCCCATCAAAGTGAACGGCCAAGCCAAATTCGGAATGGACGTGCACTTGCCCAACCAGATGGTTGTCATGATCAAGCGCACGCCTCAGCGTGGTGGCCTGGTCGCGGGCTTCGACGACAGCGCTGCGAAAGAGGTTACGGGCTTCATCATGGCGATGCCCTTGCCCACTAACCACGGAGTCGCTGTTTATGCAGAGAACACCTGGGCCGCCATTCAGGCGCGGAACGCGGTTGAAGTGGACTGGGACATGTCTGGGGCAGAGACACGCTCTTCGGCTGAGATCCGGGACGAGGTGATGGCCGCACTTGATGCCGCGCCCGTCTACAACGTCAACAAAGTAGATCGGGGCACGGTCAGCGCTTCGGTTGATAACGCGGCGACCATTGTCGAAAAGACGTTTTACTTCCCGCTACTGGCCCATGCGCCGATGGAGCCGCTGAACTGTACCATTGAGCAGACGGCCGAAGGTGACATCGTCCTGCATGATGGTGCGCAAATGCCGACGGGTCCACATATGGCTTATCAGCAGATATTCCAATTGCCGCCGGAAAAGATCCACATCAATACTATGCTGACCGGAGGCTCCTTCGGGCGCCGTGCAACCCCTGACGCCGACTATCAGGTCGAAGCGGCATTGGCCTTTGTGATGACAGATCGCTCGCGGCCTGTGAAACTGGTCTGGGATCGAGAGGATGACATCCGCGGCGGATACTACCGGCCTGCAACGGGTCACAAGGTGCGAGTCGGTCTGGACGCCGAGGGCAATATCGCAGCCTGGGAGCATCAGGTCGCCGGTCAGTCGATTATGAAAGGCACTCCCTTCGAGTCGTTCACTGTTCAGGACGGCATTGACCACTCTACGGTCGAAGGCCTTGCAGACAGTCCTTACACCATTCCGAACATATCGGTGGGCCTGACGGATGTTAAAAAGGCCACGACGGTTCTGTGGTGGCGCTCTGTGGGTCACACGCACACAGCATATGTGATGGAAGTGATGATGGACATGGCCGCCAAGGCTGTGGGCCGCGACCCGGTCGAATTCCGCCTGGCGTATCTTGAGGGCGGAGGCGACGACGCTGTACGTAAGGCAGGCGTACTGAAACTGGTTGCTGAGAAAGGCAATTGGGGCCAGCCAGCCGTCGGTAATGTCCAAGGGATCGCCGTTCACAAATCCTTTGGCTCTTACGTGGCAGAGATAGTAGAGATTTCCGGCAGCCTAGATGACGGTATTCAGATCGAAAAGGTCACCGCAGCCGTGGATTGCGGCATCGCTGTCAACCCGGACATCGTTCGTGCCCAAACGGAAGGGGCGATCGGTTACGGAATTGGCCACGCAATGCGCGAGCAGATTACACTTGACGGTGGAACGGTGGAACAGTTCAATTTCCCCGACTACGAACCGCTGCGGATCTCCGACATCAAGAGCATAGTGATGCACATTGTGCCTTCGGCCGAGGCTCCAACAGGGATTGGAGAGCCTGGGACACCTCCAGCAGCGCCTGCCCTAGCCAATGCTGTTGCGCAGCTTGACGTGCGTATTTCAGAATTGCCGATGAGGGACAACGGCGTGTCGTTCGCCTGACCATGGAAGCGCACCACGGATGTTCCATCTGTGGTGCGGCAAAACCCATAGCAAAAAGAATTCCGTCGTCTGCTTTCGTCACTAAGTCCTTTTGTGATGCATCAGCTTCGGGCTCAGAGCCGACATCCGACTAAACCGGAGTGATGACTTAGAATTCGTCACCTTCTGACAGTTGGCCTGCCTACCCCCCATTTATAGCGGGCTGAATATGGCGGGCCACATGTGGTATACTGCGCTGGCCTCCCAAATTGGGAGCAGGGGAAGAACCCACCGTCTCACAAATGATTGAGAGTGAAGGTGGTGAGGGGCTGGATGAGGGGGTCTTAGCCAGCCCCTCTCTCTTGAGGGGGTATACGGAGTGGTAGTGTTGTTCCGTTGAACTCAATCTACCTTGTTGGTGCCTTGTCCGAAATTGGGGGATTCCCGTAGACCCCTTATTTTCTGATCCCAGACACAATTCAAACACGCTGTACCGATACCAAGCAGGAGCGGCGTGCCTTGATGGAGATTGGCGATTTCTATGAGGGGGTACGCGTTCGGCGCGCCGTACCTTTTGAAACGAAGATAAAACTGTTTGTGCAAACCAGCCATCGACACGAATTTAGTCAAAAAAGCTGGTCCGAAACGTGCAATCTAGCTTAGCCTTACAGGTACGGATATCTGACAACGCATACCATGCCAATTTCGAGGAAGCGGCCCAATGTTTAACAGAACTCTCTGCATGGGGATCACCTTTGCCTTGTTCGCTACGACCGGTCTAAAGCCAACAACCGCGAATGCCAGTGATGCTGGAGACGTTATCGCAGGTGTCGCACTCGGGGTTTTAGGGGCATCCATTGCGCGGTATCACCACCATCATGGGTCGCATTATCAGAAGCACCCAAGTCTTTCTCCAGAGGAAAACGCAGTCGGGCTTTGTATGCACCGAACGCATGCCGCAATGACTAATCAGGGCTACTACGCCGTGGATTCCCAACGTACACTCTCGTACACGACAAATGCAGACGGGATTGATTTAATTGATTTGGAAGTCGCGAGATCCAGCGATAGTACCGATGCCCGCTCCTACATAAAAGCTCACTGCGCAATTCAAAACGATGCCGTGGTCAATTTCAGGTACTCAAATTACTGAGTAAAGTTACGGGCAAACATAAGATGCTACGCCTGTTGTTATCCATGGCACTTCTGCTCCCCTCGGCTCTCATGGCCGACAAATTGGCTACAAACGAGCTGAATGCGTTTCGCGGCGGTCAAGGTGTTCCAGCACTAGGTTACAACCCAAAGTTGGAGCAAGCCGCCAAGTCGCATGCCGATGACATGGTGAAGAGTGGGTTCTTTTCGCATACCGGCTCTAACGGGTCTGACGTGGGCGAACGGGTGCGCAAAACAGGCTACAACTGGTGTTTCGTGGCTGAAAACATTGCCAAGGGACAAAACGGTTTGGACGCTGTGATGGCAGCATGGTCGAAATCACCGGGACATCGAGCTAACCTGCTTTCTCGCAAAGCCAAGGAGTTCGCGCTTTATGAAGCGGCTGATCGTACTTGGGTTATGGTTTTAGCCGCACCCTGCAGGTAGATTTGCGCCATTCTCGACGCCGCAAAACGCCACCAGCTTTAATCCTCAGATGACTTCCAATGAAACGCAATAACTTTGGTATCATCCGACAATCCATTTTCATGCCAAACCTCTTCGACATGGGCATCCAGTTGCTCTTCCGTCTATCCCGGCTCCACCCAGGTGTAGTGTACCTTCGGTTCTGCTAAGATGATGAGAGAAAACCGTTGCGACGGTGTTTATGTTTACTGCTAGGCTCTGCGACATTGACTAGCTCTGGACCATCGAAGTGGGACTTTTGCGCCGCTACTACCATTCTTTGGAATCAATAGATCGACGTTGATTGCGACAAACCAATCCGTTGGAACAATCGCAGAGGAGCAACGATTTTTATTGCGATTTGTAGCGATCAAACTTCAAAGCTCACGCCGACTGTAAACGATGTGTTCTCCCATTTGATCGTATTTGCCAAGCAACGCCGCGATATGATGAACTACATGGAGTTCGAGTGACCAAAACGCGCGTTGAAAGACCGTTTCGTACTTTGTGAAAGTGCAACTCAGTTGATCTACCGTTAGCCAAGATGGCAAGGGTGCTGCATTCAACTGCTGTCCGAAAGCCGCCAGACTTCCTGTTCACCAAATCCTCGGATCGTTCTGACCCCAATATTTTCAAGATCGAATTGGTCCTTCAGGACATGTGCGACTTCGCCCTGAACACTGATTTCCATCGGCTCGGAGAATTCCTGCAACCGTGAAGCGAGGTTCACGGCAGGTCCAAATATGTCGTAAACATACTTCTGAATTCCGACGACCGAGCCGACAACCGAACCCGAAGACAGACCAACCCGGCAATGCCATTGATGCGGATGGCTCAGATTGCGCCGGTTCAGATAGCGCACAAATCGGATGGCTGTGTTGGCGATTGCCTTGGCGTGATCCGGTGTCGGATCAGGCAATCCCGCCACAGTGATATACGCGTCTCCGATCGTTTTGATGCGTTCGCAACCGAATTGCTCACCTATACGATCAAACGCGCTGTATATGTCGTTCAGTTCAGTGACGGTCACGCTGGGGTCCTGCGAGGCGACCATTTCCGTAAAGCCCACAAAATCCAGCATCAGAACAGAGACAGGGTTGTACAGCTGTGGCGTCACCACACCAAAGGTTTTGTATTCTTCATAGACCGAACGAGGCATGATGTTGAGAAGCAGTTTCTCCACCTGCTCTTTTTCGCGTTTGATCTCTCTTGTGTTGC
Source organism: Ruegeria sp. AN6 (assembly GCF_056540425.1). Classification (NCBI taxonomy): domain Bacteria; kingdom Pseudomonadati; phylum Pseudomonadota; class Alphaproteobacteria; order Rhodobacterales; family Roseobacteraceae; genus Ruegeria; species Ruegeria sp. AN6. Next base: position 216,324 of record NZ_JBQFWR010000003.1, on the reverse strand, counting down.
GCTCGACCATCATCGAATAGGAATCGATCATAGATTCCAACTCCTTGATCCGCGTGATGTTCTGACAGACAAGAACCAGGACGTCGTCTTTGGTGGAAGTGAAATCGAGTGCGATGATCAGCGTCCTGCGTTTCTTTTTGAACTTGATCTCCGATGCGTATCGCCCGTTATCCTCAAGGGCAGTCTGCATGGCCTCGGCATCCAGATCAGGAAAAAGCTCCTGCAACTGATTTGGCTCTGCTTCGTTGCTGAACCAGTCGTCAAACGTGTCATTGCGAAAATTGAAACGCAATGATTTACGATCCAGTAGCGCGACCCCTACGCCGATTGCGCGCAGGAGCTGTTCATTAATGGCTTCTATCTTCATGGGTCACCCGACAATCAATGGGCGGCGTTTGGCGAACTCTGCGACAACTGCCTCGACATCCTCGTCGGCCAGACCGTGATCAATCAAGGTCGCACGCAGCACCACCTCAAGCTCATCAAAATGAGCGTCGTTGATATCGAGATGTGAGTGTAGCTGTTTTAGCTGTTTGTCCGTATAAGACGCTGGTCCGCCAAGCAGGGAAGCAATGAATTTAGTCTGGTGATCAACCATCCGGGACATATCGACCTCGTCGAAGAATGGCCCGATGTCATCGTTATCAAGAAGGGTATCGTAGAAGGAGAGGACGATCTTGCTAACCTGCGAAAATCCCCCGTACTTCTCATAGAGCGTGCGTTCAGCCATACCAAAACCCTTTCAAAATAGTACGAATAGGGAAGCGCTCCCATTGTCAAAGACTACAAATTCTACACAGTTCAATTCAAGTCTGCCGCCGTCGCTGCATTCTGACGCCATTCGGGGCTCTGCCGAAGGGCGCCATGGTCCTAAAATCTATGTCAGCGGCGTTCGACGATAATCTCGGCATACTCGGAAGAAATGCACAGTGAATCGTTGGTCGAGATGTCGAACCTTTTGATCAGCGCCATCATGTCATTGCGCAATGATGTCTGACCTTCGGCATCCAACGCTTCGAATGCTTTTTGCATCGGGCCGTAGAACGTGCGGAAATATTCCATGAAATGCTCGGCTGACCGGTAGCGGAACATGAAGTTCCTGCGCCGAAACGATTTCACCGCGCACCGAGTGCCGAAATTCTGATCGATCCAGTCCCGGTTTCCCCACATCGCCGGAGAGTTCACGCCCGCAGGCGGCGTCACATGCTTGCCAATCGTTTTAAACAGTTGCCCGATAAAGCTTTCCGGGGTCCAGTTGGCCATGCCGATTTTTCCACCTGCCTTAACGACCCGCTGAAGTTCGGCAGCGGATTGTTTTTGATTAGGTGTAAACATTACCCCGAATGTGGACACTACCGCGTCGAATGACTGATCATCAAAGGGCAGGTTCTCGGCGTCTGCGACCTTGTAGTTTACGAACAGACCCTCGGCTTGGGCACGCTTGCCGCTGGCTTCCAGCAGGCTTTCGACATAATCGGTTGAGGTTACGTCGCAAAAGCGTCTGGCAAAGGCCAGTGTTGCGTTGCCGTTGCCCGCTGCCACATCAAGGATCGTTGAGTCTGCGCGCATGTCCATTGCTTCAGCAAGCTCTTCACCGGTTATCTGCAGCGTGACCCCGACTTTGCTGTAATCTCCGGCACCCCACGCTGCGTTCTGTTTGGCTTTGATTGCCGTGTAATCTGTTGTGGGTGCGATGGTTGATTGAATACCCATGATTGATGTCCTCCGGGTGTTGTGCTGACCCTAGATCAGCGGTTTCAAAATAGCCGCATCTTCTGAATGCGTTTGAGTTATGCAGCTTCGAGATCAGGCCAGCTGAAATCGGCGATCGGCCGCTCGGCATTGGCAACATGCTCGAAGATTCTTGAATTGACCCATTCCGGCTGGAAGATTGGCGCCATGTGTCCAAGCTCGGGCAACAATGCGATACGTGCATTGGGCAACGTCTTGGCGATGGCCACGGCGACATTCTGAGCGATCTCAGGGGATTCCAGACCGGTCATCACCAGGGCTGGCATCTCGAGATTGGCCAGATCCTTTAACGTCCAGCTCTCGGCAAACCCATTGGCAAAATCCGTCATGACTGAGGAAATCAGGCCCGCAAATTTCTTTTTGGCCTTGTCGGGCAGGTCGTCCCAAAAACCGTCTCCGTTCCAGAAATCAAGGAAATGCTGCATTCCTGCGGCCGCATCACCCTCGGCAGCAGCGCCAGATACCAACCCAGACAAAAGCTTGATCTTTTGAAACAAGCGACGTCCTTTGTTGTTCCCATGAGCCAGAAAATGAAACGCGGCCGGTTCATAGACAGTCAGGCTTTTGACCAGATCAGGGCGCATCAGGGCGATTTTGATCGCGATGCCGCCACCGTTCGAGTGACCGACCAAATGAACCGCGCTGCCCAGCTTTTCGATTTCCCTGATTATGGAGGCCGCCGAAATTGCCGCCCCCTTTTGGCTGTGATCGCTCGCCAATGGTGCACGACCATAGCCGGGCAGATCAAAGGCATGAACATCAAAGCGACCGTCAAGATCGGCTTCCAGTTGGCTCCACTGAGCGCTGCTGGATGCGGAGGAATGCAATGCGACAATCGGTGCATTGCTTGCTTCGGTAGACCTAAATGAAATCGTCATCGTACTTACTCACTTGCGTTTGAGATGAGCAATAACTGACGGTTCATTGTTTCATTGAAATTTCCGAAATAGGCGCAAAGTGTTTCAGTTGTTGCTCTGTGAAGCAGGTCACACAACGCGCTATCTGTCTCTGAAACATGGGAAATTACGGCCGGAATTTGCGCCACCCCGACCGGTTTGAAACAATTGAAACATTAGATGCTGATTTTGAAATGGCGCTGAAACAATGATACCGTAGAAAAATAGGATGACGATGGACATGGCGAACGATTTTCAGGAAATCGAGAAGGCAAGGGACCTTCTGCGCGATGCAATCGAGTCTCTTAAGGAAGGGTTCGCCCTTTATGATGACGACCGTCGCCTGCTCATGTTCAACCAGCGCTATGCCGAGATGAACAAGGGTGTCGCGGACCTGTTAAAGCCCGGACTGGACTGGGAAATCCTGATGCGCGAAACAGCGCGGCGCGGGATTTATGCTGACGCCATCGGCAATGAAGAACAGTGGGTCTCGGACCGATTGGCCAACGGGATCGAGTTCATTCAGGATTATGAACTGGCCGAAACGGACGGTCGAACTTATCTGGTGTCGGTCCATCCCACCAATCTTGGCGGCTTTGTTGTTACGCGCGAGGATATTACAGATCGCAAGCAGGCCGAGGCTGAAGAACGCGACGGAGACCTTCTGATCAGGAAGGTCCTGGATGCCAGTTCTGCAGTCGTGACGATGGCGCGCATTGGCGATGGCCAGATCCTGTATCGCACACCCGCCGCCCTTCAGATGTTTGGCGCCTCCAAGTTCGCGCGGGAGCATTACGCCAAGCCTGAGGAGCGCGCGGATTTTGTGACCTTGCTGTTGGCGGATGGTCATGTCGAAAACTTCAAGCTCGATTTGTGCAATGCCAATGGAAAGATTTTTCCGGCCTCAATTTCTTCGCAACTGATCGATTACAAAGGCGAAGAAGTAATCGTTACCAGCATTATTGATCTTACGGTTCAGCAGGAAGCCGATGCTTTGATCAGGCAGGTGATGGAAGCGTATCCCGCCGCGATCAACATGACGCATGCAGAGACAGGTGAGGTCCTGTTTGCAACGCCGGAAATAAAGGCTCTGTTTGGTCCTGCCCGCAGTTCCAAATCTTACTATGCTGATCCGACAGAACGTCAGCGATACCTGAAAGACCTTCGCGAAGCGGGATCTCTCAAAGATCGGCGGATGGAGTTTGTTGATGCAAATGGAAGAAAGTTTTGGGCTGCAGATTCTTCCCGCCTGATCGAATTCAATGGCGAAGAAGTCATCGTCTCGAACACACGAGATCTGACAGATGAACTGGCGATTGAAGAAGAACTCGCAAAGCAACGCGAGATGCTTTTCCAGAATGAGAAGATGTCAGCGCTTGGCGAACTTCTTGCTGGCGTGGCCCATGAGCTAAACAATCCGCTTTCCGTGGTTGTTGGGCATTCTCTCATGCTCAAGGACGAAATTACCGACCCCGATCTGACCGCCAGAATCGAGAAGATCAGCAATGCGGCCGAGCGCTGCGCGAAAATCGTTAAAACATTCCTGGCAATGGCACGTCAGCAACCCAGCAATATCGAGGATGTCGATGTTGCCGGGCTGATCGCGACTGCGGCGGATGTCGTTGGGTATGGCACGCCATCAGATGGAATCCGCGTCGTGCAGAATATTCCTGCTGATTTGCCACCGGTTGCCGCGGATGCCGATCAGATCACCCAAGTTATCATCAATCTGATTATTAATGCTGAACAGGCCATGAGGTCATCTGAGCGCGGTGACCTGATCGAGCTTTCAGCGCGGCCGAAGTTTGATTCAGGCATGGTCGAGTTGACGGTAAAGGACAATGGCCCGGGAATCCCCAAGGCTATTCGTGCCCGAATCTTTGAACCGTTCTTCACCACCAAGGAAGTTGGGGAAGGCACCGGTATTGGTCTCGCGTTTTGCCACAGGATCATACTGTCTCATGGCGGTCAGATCCGGCTTGATCAGAGCGACAGTACTGGCACCTGTATGCGGATCTTGCTGCCTATCGGGGCACAGAGCGAGTTTATGGAAGATGAGCCGAAAGATTCAATTTCTTCTTCACTGTCTTTGAAGGCGTTGGTGGTGGATGATGAAGTTGAAGTTGGTGAGCTGCACGCAGAGATTCTGAGAAGAGAAGGTTTTGACGTCGATTTCGTCTCATCCGGTGAGGAAGCATTGCGCAATCTTCGCTCACAAAACTATGACGTATTCCTGAGTGACTTGAATATGCCGGGTGTTGATGGACGAAAGATCTATCAGGCTCTGGTTGCCGAATTTCCGCACATGCTGAACAGATCGGCCTATGTGACCGGGGATACGATGGGGCACGCTTCGCAAGCATTGCTTGGTGAATCCGGCTTGCCTCATCTCGAGAAACCCGTTTCGCCTTTGGAACTCAGAACCCTCGTTGGCAATTTGCTTGCCGAGGGGAAGGAAGCAACCGATGGATGAAAAGAGAACGCATATCCTGGTGTGCGATGACGAAGTCGATGTGCGTGAAATGCTTCAGGAGTATCTGGGCAAGCGTGGATATGAGGTTTCGGCAGCATCCGGCGGAGATGAGCTGAGGCAGATACTTTCTGCGAACGGGGTCGACGTCATTGTCATGGATATCAACATGCCAAAGGAAGATGGCCTTTCAATACTTCGATCCTTGCGCCCTGAGAACACTACACCGGTTATCATGTTGACTGCAGCAGGCGACGTTATCGATCGCATCGTCGGATTGGAGATGGGCGCAGATGATTATCTGGGCAAACCAGTTGACCTGAGGGAACTCGAAGCCCGGATCAAGGCGATACTCCGGCGCGAAGCAATACATGAAACGGCGACCAAGGAAGCCCCCGACATCAACGGAGCACCATTTGGCGATTTTACATTGGATAAAGACGCGGCCAAACTTCTGGCCTCTGATGGTTCCGAAGTTCAGCTGACCGCTATGGAATACAACCTGATCAAGGTATTCGCCGAAAACAAGGGACGCGTTCTGAACCGCGACCAGCTGCTTGAACAGGCCCATGATCGATCCTGGGATCCATTTGATCGCAGTATCGACATCAGGATTTCCCGTCTTCGCCGAAAACTTGAATCCAACCCGGAAAAGCCCGAGATCATCAGAACTGTGCGAGGCATCGGATATCTGTATGACCCAAAGTGAAGGCACGTTTTGACGAGCTGATTGCTAGCTTTAACGGGGATAATCGCCAAAGAAACGAATTGGCTGCGTGCAGAACCCTTCCGTAATCGTTACGAAGTTTGCCCAAGAGCCGTTCTGTGGTCCATTGTAGCGATACGCCAGTCTTAGAAAGGACACGCACTGGTAAGTCGACCACTCTGGGGCAATCAATATGCTATCAATCTCCGAACTACCCGAGATAGACTTTTCATCGGAAGCGTATCAGAAGCGACCGTTTCAAACCCTTGCTGAGCATGCACGGAAATGGCGCATCGCCCGTAGTAAACGCGGCGTGGAAATTTTGGACTATGACATTTGCAGGAACATGATCCTGGATCGTCGATTTGGCACAGGACATCCAAAGTTGATGCATCTGTTGGGCCTGCCGGAAGGACGTGCTTTAAGTTACAAACGTGAGTCTATATCCTTTTACAACCGCGGTGATAAACGGCGCAAATTACGACAGCCGATAGCGCGCCTGATGAGCCCGCACGCCTCTGAGGCATTCCGGCAAGACATTAAGGATGTTGTCGTTGACATCATTTCTGACATCCCGACGCATACCAGAGTCGACCTGATCGAGGCACTTTGTGATCCTACGCCATCTCGGGTTTATTGTTATTGGGTCGGCGCCGACAAAGACGACGCGCCTTATATCGCCAAGACGTCACACACAGTTCAGCAAGTTCATACGCGAGATCCGGAAAAGACGCCGGAAATTGTCGATGCGTTTGAAAGCCTGCTTGATTATGCGGACGCACGGATTACTGCCGCGCGCGAAGCCCCTTCTGACAACCTGATTTCGGATTTGGTCCGGGCAGCAGACGCCGGTGAGTTTACGGATGACGATCTTCGGAATTGGGTTATCAAACTGGCAGAGGCGAATACCGACAACTCCTCACATCAAATCGCAGGCACCATTATCGAACTGGCCTCACGCCCCGCTATCTGGCAAAGGCTGCGCGAAGATCCTGACGCAATTCCGATTGCCGTGAACGAAGTTATGCGTATCCACCCACGGTCAATCTCAACCTCTCGCGAAGCACTGGAGGACGTAGAAATCGGTGGCGTGCAAATCACCAAGGGCACACCGGTCTTTGCAAATATCGGGGCTGCCCATTGGGATGAGCGCTATTACCCGGAACCTGAAAAATTCTCTCTCGAACGTGCTGGGCAGCCAGCTCATCTGAATTTCGGGGGTGGTGTATTCTCTTGCCTAGGGCGCTACGCGATCACAATCGAGGTTGAAGAAGTTGTCCGATATATGACTCAATCCTTTCCGCGTATCCGGTTGGATAAGGCAGAATTCAGTCATTCACCGATGTTCACAAATGTGACCGATCTACATGCGACACTTGCTCCTTTGAGCTGATCAATGCGCATTTCAAAGAATTGAAAAACATACTCCCAAGGTTGTTGTCAGCCGATACCACATCCGCCAAGGTGCACATTCTACTCATCAAATGCAGGGGCACCCATGTTGCAACTCTCAGAGCGAAAAGAATTTGCGGTTATGACTTGCCGGGAAGCGGGAAAAGTCGCGGCCGAGTATTTTGCAAATCGGGATGCGCTGCTGGTCGACCAAAAGGGCGCTCAGGACTGGGTGAGTGAGGCAGATCGGAACGTTGAAACCTTTATTCGCGACAAGATCAGGGATGCTTGGCCCGAAGATGGAGTCTTCGGTGAGGAGCACGGTGCAAGCAAAGGGACCAGCGGGTTTGATTGGGTGATCGACCCAATCGACGGGACGACAAATTTTGTTAACGGAATTCCGGCCTGGACCATCGTTCTGGCTGGTGTGTCAAATGCGCAGACCCAGATTGGCGTCATCCATGATCCAAATGTCGACGAAAGCTATGTCGCCGTCCGGGGTGGAGGCGCAACGCTGAATAACGCCCCGATGCGGGTAGCTTCAGGCGTCGCGCTGGAGGAAGGAACAGTAGCAGTTGGATATTCGAACCGCATCGAAGCCCGCCACGTTGTTCCGATTATCGCAGATCTGATCGAACATGGAGCGATGTTTCACCGAAACGCCAGCGGCGCTCTGTCATTGGCCTATGTGGCTGCGGGTCGGCTGCTGGGCTATGTCGAAGAGCATATGAACGCATGGGACTGCCTGGCCGGTCAGTTGATGATCGCGGAAGCTGGCGGCAGGATCGAAGATCAGGATGCCGATGCCATGATCCGCAATGGCGGCCGGGTGATTGCAGGTACACCGGATGTGTTCGACACATTGCGCGAGATAGCCGAGCGTGCATGGAAGACCTGAGCGACTAGTCGAGCGAGCACCACCCGCTCAACGGTTTAAGCGTCTTTAGATCGGCCTGCCAATAGTGGCCTTGCGCGGGTTGATCGTATCTCCGGTCAATCTGACGGCCCGATAAGATGCACCATAGCAGAGTACCGACAGCCCCGTGCGTAACAATGGCAAGGTCGTTGCCATCTTGTTTTTCAACAATCGAAATCGTTGCCCGATGAATGCGTTGTTGAGCCTCTATTGCCGTTTCCCAACCGTGAAAACTGGTAGCCGGGTGGTCAAAGAAAGCATCAGCAGCGGCTTCAAAAGCATCGCCCGGCAGAAAACCGGTGGTGCTGCGGTCATTTTCGCCAAGGTCAGCATTTAGATATACCGGCAGGTCTCGGGGCGTCGCTAGAATCTCAGCCGTATCGCGGGCCTTTTGCTCGGTGCTGGTCCAGATTTGAGAGACCTCCGAGAAGATCTCGGCATTCGCAAACGCGGAAGCGCGGTGACGACCTGTTTCACTAAGCCCCCAATCCGTTACAGGAATGTTGGGGTCGATTACGACCTCGGGATGCGTGATGATCAGAAGCTTGGGCATTTATTCGGGCAAAAGCACGGGTCCCTTCTCGGCAAAACCCATCCGAATTTCTGCACCGGGTTCAAGCGGTGCATCCACATCGTCATGCACCGCGAAGACCTGACCGAACGCTCCGGTCAGAGTGTACTCCATGCGAACACCAACATAGGTTGCCTTGGCGACGGTGGCGGCGATGCCCTGCTCGGCGCCGATCACCAGACGCGAGGGTCGGATGGCGACAGTTGCGGGCCCCTGAGGCATATCGCGAGATGACAGCGTGTGGCGGTAGCCCTCGATCTCGATCGTGGCCATATTTCCTTCGACAGAGATGATCTGACAAGCCAGCAAGTTGGCTTCGCCAATAAAATCCGCAACGAAGCGATCATTGGGTGCATCGTAGAGCTGGCGTGGCGTACCGATCTGCGCGATGGCGGCATTCCGCATCACGACAATTTCGTCTGATACCGCCAAGGCCTCTTCCTGATCATGTGTCACATAGACGACCGTCAGGCCAAGGTCCTGTTGGATGGCCCTGATATCCTCGCGCACCTGGCGGCGCAGTTTCGCGTCGAGATTAGACAGAGGTTCGTCAAATAGCAGCACCTGTGGCTCTAACACCAAAGCCCGCGCAACTGCGACGCGCTGCTGCTGTCCGCCAGACAACTCGGATGGCAAACGGCTATCAAAACCTTTCAGGCCAACCAACTCCAAACCGTCCAGAGCGCGGCTGCGGGCCTCGTCTTTGGCAAAGCCCGAGAACGTGAGGCCATACATAACATTCTCAAGCACACTCATATGGGGAAACAGCGCGTAGGACTGGAACACCATCGACACGTCCCGGTCCGTTGCGGGCAGTTTGGTCACGTCGCGATCCCCGATGGTGATCTTGCCCGAGGTTGCCATCTCAAGCCCTGCGATCATCCTCAGCGTCGTCGTCTTGCCACAGCCTGAAGGGCCCAGCAGCGTGACCAGCTTTCCAGCTTCGACATGCAAGTTGATATTGTCGACGGCAACGACATCCTTGCCGAACATCTTTGTCACGGACTCGAACCGAACCGGCGCGGCTTTGGATTGCAGGCTCATGTCAAACTCTCCTAAACATTGGTCCGCGACTGCGTCATTCGCCGCCCGATCTTGGTCCGACCCACGATCAGCTGCATCAAGGCAACCACTGACAGCATCACAAAGATCAGCGTGGTGGAATAGGCAATGGCGAGACCATAGTCGTTATTCTCGACCCGCCCGATGATATAGCTGGTTGCCATGTCATATTCCGCGCTGACCAGAAAAATCACAGCCGAAATCGCCGTCATGGCTCGCACGAAACTGTAAACAAGCGCCGCCAGAATTGCCGGGCGCAACAGCGGCAGGATGATCCGGCGGAAAGTCTGCCAGGAATTTGCACCAAGGGTCAGCGAGGACTCATCCAGACTGCGATCCAATTGCGACATGCTGGCAATGCCTGCCCGGACACCCACTGGCATGTTGCGGAAGATGAAGCTGACAACAAGGATGACTCCAGTGCCCGTGATCTCGATCGGTGGTACGTTGAAGGCTAGAATGTAGCTGACGCCAATCACGGTGCCGGGGATGGCAAAGGATAGCATGGTGCCGAACTCAAAAGCGTCTTTTCCCGCGAAACTCTGCCGGGTCAGAAGGTAGGCCGTCACGAGCCCCACGGCAGCCGTCAGTGGAGCAGCAATTGCGGCGATGGTGATAGTCGTCCAGAAACTGTCCCATGCGGCTCCTGTCCAGCGAATACCCTCTGCTTCAAACCGAACCGAGAACGCAGTGACGTAGTGTTTGAACGTGAGGGAATTATTGACCCCCCACAACTCGACCACGCTGCCGTATACGATCATGGCATAAACGACGATGGTAAATACGGCCCAGCCAAGGGCGACCGACAGCACCGGGATGGAAAGGCCGGTTGGCATCAATGGATGTACGCCTGCGTCGCCCTTGCCGGTGACAGTGGTGTAACTCTTTTTACCAAGCCAAGCCCGCTGCGCGTAAAATGCAGAAAGCGTGAAGAACAACAACACCATAGCCAGAACCGCGGCGCGGCCCTGATCGTATTGTGCACCAACAATTGCAAAGAAAATCTCGGTCGACAGCACATCAAAATTGCCACCCAGCACAAGTGGGTTTCCGAAATCGGCCATGCTTTCGATAAAGCCCAAAAGGAAAGCATTGGCGAGGCCCGGGCGCATCAGCGGCAGGGACACAGTTTTGAACGTCTGCCATCTGTTCGCGCGCAATGTCTGGGCCGCTTCTTCCATCGAAGGAGACACCCCTTCAACGACGCCAATCAGCACAAGGAAGGCGATGGGTGTAAATGCCAAAGTCTGAGCAATCAGAACTCCCGGCATGCCATACAGCCAGCGCGTGGGTTGTGTGCCGAATAGCTCAGCAAAGAACTGCGTGACCGAGCCCGAAAGGCCAAACAGCAGGATCAGCGCTAGACCGATCACAAAGGGTGGCGTGATGATCGGCAGAACCGTCAGTGCGCGCAATGCGCGCTTGTAGCGAAAGCCCGAGCGGGTCACGACAAGCGCAAAGCAGAGGCCAAGTGCCGTGGTGATGAAACCAACCAAAATGGCGAGGAATAGTGAGTTCCAGGCCGCCCCGCATCGCGCACCCCAGAAACATCCCAGCCCCCAAAGCCGGTCGTCAAAGAACTTCGAGAAGAAAACCGCGATGGAGTACGCGCCATCCTCCGTCACAAAGGCCGCAAACAACATCTTGGCGATGGGAAAGAATACAAACGCGGTGACGATGGTGATCACACCACCGATGGCGCTGACCACGAAGACGTCTCCGTTAATCGCCCCACGTGCAGCGACACCCTGGGTCAGAAGGAACAGAAAACTCGACGCGCAGATCATCGCGCCATAGCCCATGCCGAATTGCCGATCCCCGAGTTCTCCGAACACAGACTCCAGCCAATCGAAATTGTAGCCTCGGATTCCGATGCTAAAGCCTTGTGCGATCAGCCAGCCGAAGCCCAGCGCCCCTGACAGGATCAGAATGCGCGCATAGAGCGGATCTGATTTGGCGCGCCTTAGTACCGAAAGCGGCAACAGTAGAGCGATAAGAAGCGGCGCAAGCCACAGCTTTTCACCCTGCCCGATCAGAAAGGCTGCTGGAGCATAATCTTCGTCGAAAGGGTAGCCTTCCAGAAGCCACTCGAACGACCACAGGCCACCGTCAACCATGTACCACGGCAGCAGGCAGAATCCGACCCACCCGGCGATGACCCAGAAGATCAGAACCGGATGGGTCGTATTTGTCGTGTCGTCAGTCATTTACTGCGGTAGTACCGAAACCTCTTCGTCCCATTTCTGCAGCAAGCGCTTGCGCTCATCCGACGAGCCGTATTTCTTGAAGTCATAGTCGATCAGCTTGATCTGGCTCATGTCCGGAGCGCTTTCGGACGTTTCAGCACCCTTGTTGGATGGCACCTGGAAGGCATTGACCTGAAGGGCGAGGTTCTGTGCTTCGGGCGACAACGCCCAGTCATAAAACTTCTTGGCCTCTTCTTCGTTGCGAGCTCCGTCGATGATCGACATCGAACCGATCTCGTAACCGGTCCCCTCGCACGGTGCGACGACTTTGATCGGGAAGCCCGACACGGCCTGCTTAACCGCGTCATGCATAAAGACAATACCGATGGTATTTTCGCCGCGTCCCGCAGCCTTGATCGGGGCCGAGCCCGATTTGGTGTATTGGTTGATGTTCGAATGCAGGCCTTTCATGAAGTCAAAGCCCTCATCCTCGCCAAAAATCTGCACCATTGAGGCAAGTGTCGTGTAGGCCGTACCTGACGAATTTGGGTTCGCCATCTGAACATGACCCTTGTATTCGGGCTTCAAAAGATCCTTCCAGCACGCCGGTTCGGGCAGGTTGTTTGCGGCGACAAGATCGGCATTGTAGCCGTAACCAAGCGCACCGGAATAGATGCCGATGGTTCTGTTACCGGCACTTTCAGCCTGAGAAATCGCCCAGTCATGAAGCTGATCGCGCATGGGCGAGACGTATTCCATTGTCAGACCCTCTTCTGCGGCCTGAAGATGCGGATCACCGGTGCCACCCCACCAGACATCGCCCTTAGGGTTGGAGCTTTCAGCACGAATCTGAGCAAATGTCTCACCCGAGGATTTACGTGTCATGTTGACGTCGATGCCGGTCGCATCTTCAAAGCTGCGCGCCATCAGCTGGCACCAATCCTCTTGAGCAGAGCAATAAAGAGTCAGCTTGTCTGCTTGGGCCGCTGACATTGAAGCAGCAAGGGCGATTAGCGAGCCCAATGCGGTAGACGTAAATCTCTTCATTATTTTCTCTCCCTGTTTGGTTCATTGCGTCCGGTTTTCCCGGTGTATTATGTGCTTTTTCCTTCAGACTTTCGTTGTTCCTCGAACGTGGCCATCGCGCATTTTGTATATCCGTTCAATTACCGTTCTCCGCGATGCCAACCAGCCAATCCATACATTGATCCGGGACTTCGAAAGAGGCAATGTTTTCCGAAGTCTCACAACAATATGAGGGTTTTGCAACAGAAATAGTTGCAAAACGCCCGAAACACCACAAAAGTGAATATGAAGCCGAGTCGGGTTGCCGGATGTCCAAAACAGAAACACGCGGGATGAGGTCTGAAAAAAGTCAGGCTCGGGTTAAAAAATCCGATCGCCGTCGAGAGATCCTGCTTGAACTGAAGTTGCGCCCGCATGTCCGGATCAGTGAACTGGCGCAGCGGTTCAATGTGTCGGCAGAAACCGTGCGCCGGGATTTCGATGCCTTGTCAGAAGACGGACTGATCGCACGCGCACATGGCGGGGCATCTGCGCCCACACAGGGACGATATCCAAGTCTTGATGAACGGACCAATGCGCGTACGGAGGAGCGTGAACGAATTGGAAGATGTGCGGCCGCGCTGATTCAGGATGGCGATACGGTGATGATTGATTCCGGTTCGACCACGGTTGAGATGGCGCGCGCGCTTTCTTATCAGGGAACTGAGTGCACGGTGATAACAAACTCAATCCCCGTAGCGATGACACTCGGCCATTCGCCCACCCAGGTTCTCCTGTGCCCAGGCGAGTATCTTGCCGAGGAATCGGCCATTATCGGCACTGATACGCTCGAATACCTGTCCCGTTTCAATGTCGATCAATGCATGATCGGGGCATCCGGAATTTCGGCCGAGGGCCCGTCTGAGACCGTGCAGGGGTTTGCTGCGGTCAAACAAAAGATGTTGGCGCGATCAGCTAAACGGCATTTGCTGATTGGTTCAGAAAAATTCGGGCGCAAAGGCCTGTCGCAGGTAGGTGATCTTGATGGGCTGGATTCCATCATTACCGACACAAAGCCGAAAGGTGATTTGCTGGGCTCTATCAATGCAGCTGGCGTTGCCATTCTTATCGGAGAATCCATTTCAAAGAACGACTAACTGTGGACAGTGACGGCCACGCATAACTGGGAGGAATAATATGAATATTGACGTCAAATTACTGATCGGAGCATCAGCATTTGCACTTTTGTCGTTGGGCGGGGCTGCGTCGGCTCAGGATTGTCCGCGCGGTGATCTGGATGAACGGTTCTGCGATGCCGACGGTGATCTGATCGCGGACATCCCCACCGATCCTTCCGAACAGATCGATCCCGACACATTGATCTTCGCCTACACTCCGGTCGAGGACCCAGCCGTTTACAAAACCGCGTGGTCGGACTTTCTTGACCATTTGAAAGCTGAAACCGGTAAAGATGTTGTCTTTTTCCCGGTTCAGAACAACGCCGCCCAGATCGAGGCGATGCGGTCTGGACGCCTGCATATCGCGGGTTTCAACACTGGTTCGAACCCGCTGGCGGTGAACTGCGCCGGGTTCCGTCCTTTCACGATCATGGCCTCAAAAGATGGTAACTTCGGGTATGAAATGGAGATCATTACCTATCCAGGCTCTGGCATCGAAAAGGTCGAGGACATCAAGGGCAAGCAACTGGCCTTTACTTCACCCACTTCGAACTCGGGTTTCAAGGCACCGTCGGCTATTCTGAAAAGCGACTTTGATCTGTTGCCCGAACGTGATTTCGAACCAGTCTATTCCGGCAAACATGACAACTCGATCCTCGGTGTGGCCAACAAGGACTATCTGGCTGCTTCGATCGCAAACTCGGTCAAATCGCGGATGATCTCGCGAGATGTGATCAACGAAGACGACGTCATCACGATCTACAAGTCGCAGACTTTCCCGACGACGGGCTTTGGCACCGTGTACAACCTGACTCCGGAACTGCAGGAGAAAATCCGCAACGCTTTCTTTAGCTTTGAATGGGACGGCACGACGCTCGAGGCTGAGTTCTCAAAATCGAACGAAGGCCAGTTCCTCGAAATGACCTATCAGGAATTCTGGGACGTGATCCGCAAGATTGATGCGGCAAACGGCGTTTCCTACGCCTGCCAATAATCCGATTCTATAATGACGGGCCCCTCCGGGCCCGTCTCAACCCTTACAGGGGTATTAAATGCTGCGGCTTCAAGAGCTTACTAAAACTTATAAAACCGGAGATAAGGCCCTAAAGGCGATCAATCTTGAGGTGCCCAAGGGACAGGTGCTTGCTTTGATCGGGCCATCCGGTGCAGGCAAATCCACGATGATCCGCTGCATCAACCGACTGGTTGAGCCGACAAGTGGCGCTGTCATGCTAGATGATACCGACCTGACCAAACTTGGCTCAGGCGGGTTGCGCAAAGCGCGACGCGAAATGGGTATGATCTTTCAAGAATATGCGCTCGTTGAACGCCTGACGGTTATGGAAAACGTCCTGTCAGGGCGGTTGGGATATGTCGGCTTTTGGCGCAGCTTCCTGCGGCGATACCCTCAATCTGATGTCGATGAAGCCTTTCGTCTGCTAGATCGGGTAGGACTGCTGCATATGGCAGACAAACGCGCCGATGAACTGTCGGGCGGTCAGCGTCAGAGGGTCGGCATCTGCCGCGCTCTGATTCAGAACCCCAAACTTTTGCTGGTGGACGAGCCAACTGCCTCTTTGGACCCCAAAACCAGCCGTCAGATCATGCGGTTGATTACCGAGCTTTGTCAGGAACGCGGATTGGCAGCGATCATCAACATTCACGATGTGGCGCTTGCGCAGATGTTCGTGCCGCGCGTCGTGGGTCTTCGGTTTGGCGAGATCGTATATGACGGCCTCCCCACCGGTCTTACCCCCGACAAACTAACCGAAATCTACGGTGAAGAAGACTGGGAAGCCACGATTGAAAAAGTGGACGAAGACGAAGAGATCGAGGCCGCAGAATGAGCCACACCGAACTTGATGACGTTCTTGGCAAGGGGTGGCGTAAACCGCCGTTTGTTAAGAACGCGATGCTCCGCTGGGCTCTGATTGTAGGTTTTGTCGCCTACCTGATTGCCGCCATTCTGACCATCGAGGTCGATTGGGGTCGGGTTTATGAAGGGCTGGATCGCGGCTGGGCCTTTGTGCTCGCCTTCACCAGCCCCGATTTTATATCACGCTGGAGCGATATCTGGAGCGGTTTGCTGGAAAGCATTGTCATGACTGTTGCGGCGTCTGTTGTGGGCATCCTGATTTCGATTCCGATCGGGCTGGGTGCTGCACGCAACATCGCTCCTCTGCCCATCTACGTCATCTGCCGCGGCATTGTCGCCATCAGCCGTGCCTTGCAAGAGATCATTGTAGCGATCCTGTTGGTTGCGATCTTTGGCTTTGGTCCGCTGGCAGGTTTCCTAACGCTTTCATTCGCCACCATCGGGTTTCTGTCGAAACTTCTGGCTGAAGATATCGAGGCCATGGACAAAGTGCAGGCTGAAGCCATCAAAGCCTCGGGCGCACGCTGGATGCAGTGGATCAATTACGGCGTGCAGCCGCAGGTCATGCCGCGACTGGTTGGTCTTTCAATGTACCGGATCGATATCAATTTCCGCGAAAGCGCCATTTTAGGGCTTGTGGGTGCGGGCGGCATCGGAGCGACGCTGAACACAGCCTTCGATCGCTACGAATACGACACCGCTGCCGCCATACTGATCCTGATTATCGGGATCGTCATGGCGCTCGAGTACCTCTCGGGTATCATTCGCGCGAGGGTACAGTAATGCCGGTTCTGGAACAGGAAGGTACGCAGATTTGGCGCAGGCGAACGACCGGACAAAGCCTTGTTCGCTGGTTTGGCTGGCTTTTGGGCGTCGCAGTTTTTGTCTATTGCTGGCAGATCATCTCGGCGTCGACGACTTGGTTCTTTGTCTGGGATGCACCGCGCATCGCAAATGACATTTGGACCCGTGCAACACCACCAAAATGGGACTATATCACGCAATTGGGGCGTCCGATCTGGGACACGCTGAATATTGCCACGCTCGGCACGATCATCGCCCTGTTTCTTGCCGTACCAGTCGCTTTTCTGGCTGCGCGCAATACCACACCCTCGGCCGTTTTCATCCGGCCTATCGCGCTGCTGATTATCGTTTCAACCCGTTCGATCAACTCGTTGATCTGGGCCCTCCTGCTGATCGCAATCATCGGTCCAGGGGTTTTCGCAGGCGTTATCGCAATCGCGATCCGGTCTATCGGGTTTTGCGCCAAGCTGCTTTATGAAGCCATAGAAGAAATCGACCACACTCAGGTCGAGGCCATAACGGCCACCGGCGCATCGCGCTGGCAGATCATGGCTTATGGCATCGTCCCACAAATTCTGCCCGCCTTTGCAGGCATCGCCGTTTTTCGCTGGGATATCAACATCCGCGAATCCACGGTTCTTGGCCTGGTCGGAGCGGGGGGTATCGGACTGCAACTATCGGCTTCGCTCAATGTCCTGGCATGGCCGCAAGTCAGCCTGATCCTGATTGTCATCCTGATTGCCGTGATGATCAGCGAATGGGTCTCTGCCAAAGTGCGGGGGGCGATCATTTGAGCCAAATCTCGATTGAAGAGGCGTTCGATGCGTACGAAGCTGCGCGGCATCGTCTGCCCTCTGCTGCCGCTACTGGCCAGTCCTTTCGTCGGGTGGAAACACTTGAAGATGTAGCCGATGAGTTTGACGTCTTCCTTTTGGATGCGTTCGGAGTTCTTAACATTGGTGAAACCGCTATCCCCGGCACGCCTGAACGGGTCGCAAATCTAAAGGCCATGGGAAAGCGCGTTCTTGTGGTTTCAAATGCTGCCGGGTTCCCTCATGCGGCATTGATCGAGAAATACACTCGGCTTGGCTATGATTTTGCTTCGCAGGATGTCATCACCAGCCGCGCAACGCTGCTTGCAAATCTTGATTTGCAACGCGAGCTGCACTGGGGGTTGATGGCAACACCAAGCACGGGCCTTCGCGATCTGGAAGGTTTGAACCTGACCTATCTGGAAGAAGATCCAACACCCTATGATGCGGTCGACGGATTTTTGATGATTGGGTCTGCGGCCTGGACCGAAGCGCGGCAGGCTTTGTTGGAGTCTGCGCTGTCAAAGCGGCAGCGACCTGTATTGGTCGGCAACCCGGATATTGTTGCCCCCCGAGAAAGTGGCTTTTCAGTTGAACCTGGCCTGTTCGCACATCGTCTCGCCGACCGAACAGGTGTGGTCCCAGAATTCTTCGGAAAGCCGTTCGGCAACATTTTTGATCTGGCATTCAAACGGCTGGGATCCATCGACAAATCCCGCGTTCTCATGGTCGGCGACAGCTTGCATACAGATATTTTGGGCGCAAATGCAGCAGGGATCGCGTCGGCTTTGGTCTCAGGTTACGGTTTTTTTGCTGGACACGATATTGAAACAGCAATCGACAAGGCCGATATCGTTCCGGACATCATCGTAAGCCGTCCTTGAAACTGGCCGAAACCCCATCGAATGCTATCCATAGGACCGCTAAGACATACCAAACCAAGAGCTGGTCAGAGGCCTATTCGCAAAAATAGAACCTGACCAGCAATTGGTGGGTTATGCGTGCCGCTACAACGTATTGGAAGACGCTCTACTGCGTTTTCAATACTGCCCTAGAATAGCTGCAAGTCCTTCGCGCCACTTTGAATTTCGGCGAAGTTCGGCATGTTCTGCACAACCACAGGAGCCGGAGCGGTGCCCGGCATCGCGACTGTTGGTTTCGCAACAGCCGCTTTACCAAAGGCGGGTTTCTCCAGCTCTCCTCGGATATCGCGCAGCAACGTTTTGTGATCTGGCATTGATTTGAGGATCTGCGCGAGGTCCATTTTCGCACCTTTCCACCACTGGAACCAAATCGGTTTCTTCAACGGCCGAATGCGATCGCGTATGCCCGTGCCATAGCCGGTATCATAAACCTGCTTGCCCAAAAGGACGGTCTGATAAACGCGGAAGTTGAACAGCGTTGCAAACTCGATATCGTGTTCCATCGGCAGACGGTGCTGCCACAGCTCTAAGTTCTCAGCCAACCGATCCGGGATTTTCATCTCGGTGCGGGCGTCGATCCAGTATTGATCATCGGTGCGGTTGCCCAATCGGTAGTGCAGACAGATGAAATCTAGAACTTCGTCGTAGAGCTTGTTCATCTGACGGTTATACCGATTGCGCAGCGCTGGCTCGATATCGCGTGTCGGCAAATGCTCAGCGAACCAGCGTATTGCATGATCGATCATATGGATTGCGGTACTTTCAAGCGGTTCTATGAAGCCACCGGACAGACCGATCGCAAGACAGTTCTTGACCCACGCATTGCGTACGCGGCCGACGCGCATCGGGATCACGCGGGGTGTCAGACCCTTGCCGCTATCACCCAGCCACTCCAGATATTCATCCGCCGCTTGATCATCGGTACGATGCGCCGATGAATACACATAGCCCGTGCCCACGCGATTGTAGAGTGGCACCCGCCACGTCCAACCTGCACCAAGCGCCGTCGACCGCGTGACGCTTTCGATCTTCTCCGGATCGGGATGTTCGATCTGCAATGCCATGGCGCGATCGTTGGGCAGGTATTCGGAATAATCCATAAATGGCTCGCCCAGCGCCTGATTGATGATCAACCCGCGGAAGCCGGTGCAATCAATGACCATCTCGATGTCATGGCGGCCCTTGCGCTCTAACATCAAATGACTGACGTTACCGTGTTCATCCAGCTCGACCGATTGAACTTCGTCCTGAATATGTTCAACGCCACGCTTGGTGCAGACTTTGGTCAACATACCCGCAAATTTCACGGCATCCAGATGATAGGCATAGCCAAACCGCTGCTCGAATTCGGGCGCACCTAAGGGCCGCGCCCCTTTGCACAGGCGAGCAAGATCATCATGCGGCGAGATCGATTGCGTAAAATCCCGATCGCCATTGCCAAATCGTAGGAAATACTCGGCTGCTTCCAACCCTTCCAGCAATTGACCATGCGCAAACGGGTTTACATAATCAATGCGATTGCCCTTTGCGTCGTTGTTCCAGTTACAGAACTTCACACCCAGCTTGAATGACGCGTTGGTTTCGCGGAAAAAATCCCTCTCGGCAATACCCGCCTGGCGGAGCGTGACCGGCATACGCGGTACAGTCGCTTCCCCAACGCCCACGGTTGAGATATTGGGGCTCTCGATCAGGCAAATACGCGGACGATCCTTAGGCGCCGAAGTGCGTGAAAACACCATGTCCAAGATCAGCGCGGTCATCCAACCGGCTGTACCACCCCCAACGATGGTGATTTTGCGCAAACGATTATTCATGTTTATTTGTCCCTGTTGGCTCGAGGGGAATTTGCAGCTGCTTCTTGTTTTGTACTGATGTATATTTGGCAGCGTTCCCCGTTGGCTTGGGGGAAACATAACAGCTTTCCTGCGTACAGCCAGAGTCTATGGCAATTCGTTCGACCTGCACATCCACTGATCTGGTGCCAGATCCCTAAAATGCCTAAAAATATTTTTGTTAAGAGACGTTCATTTTGTTTGATTGCACTTAGGAAATTCAAGCGTAGTCGCCCAAAGTTTTGCGAGATAATTGCAAACATGGGTTATTCTGCTGTTAGCCCGATTAGATTTGCAAGCTCCACTGGTGAGCTTTGCCATGTCTCCCAGTTGATATTTCGGAATTACCGCAATGAATTAATAGCTTGTAACACGAGAAGGGCCGCCCAACGAACCCGTTTATTTGAATTTACTGGAACCAAAGTGGCCATCCCTTCAAGGTCTTGTAGGCAGTTTGAGATCAGCTTTGGTTCCGCGCCGGGTCTCCTATGGCGTGATCCAGCACGTTGATCCGGGCCGACTGGATTTAGCATCAATCCTCTTTTCTTTCTGTAGCTTAGAGGGCCGCTCGAGGTTTGCTGCATGGAGCCCTTGAGTTGCTCAGGAGAAGCAGTCTGGGTGGCACGGTTGAGATTGGCGTAGACGGCAGAATGTCCAGACGACGCTTTACGGTGATTTCAGGCGATCACCTACTGGCAAATGGATAGTCGGACTGGCGACGTTCATTCTCCAATTCCCGCTATTGCTCGCGAAGGACTTCATTACCCCGATATTGTATCTGGTATTGGAAGACTGACTTAAACAGGCCGTTCAGTTCACACGCCTGACTATTGTCCTTGGATCAACGGGGGACGAAAAATCGCCGTAAGTTTTTTTGTCGAAAGAACCTTCATTGCCCCGTTATCTAGCATGACAGCCGCCAACATCCGTCACAGACAGTTGTTCTCGTTCCGCTGCGCTCGCAGCATCTTCGCACCCGAACGTTCATCCCGCCAAACTTGGCTCTGTATCTGCAAATGATCGCAACACTGGCTCCAAGGCGTGCCGCGTGCTCGAAGCGAGTAACCAGGTATTTCGCTTTTCCCAATGTCCGAAAAATTTAATCTTTCAGACACATTCCGGACATCTCATGCAGATACTAAACAGTTACGGCGCGCTTGGAGGATGTCTGATGATTTCTTGAGGGGGTACGAGTGCAGCGCGTCGTACCTTATCCCTCATTTCAGTGTGTGAGGCATTACGCGAGCTTCACAACCGATCCCTGCTTCAAGGAAGTGTCTGCCGCATCTGCCAGTTCCTGCGCCCGTAACCCGTCAACGATACCCGGAGAGGGAGAGGATGCGCGAGACACCGCATCAACGAAGTGTCCCATTTCTGCCCGATAGGCACTTTCATATCGCTCAAGGAAGAAATGTTGCGCGGGAGCTTTCTGAAACCCGGCAGGTGTCGCAATCTCGACCGCATTTTCCAGCATGTTTTCAGCCCGCAACATGCCCTTCTCACCATGAACTTCAATGCGTTGATCATAGCCATAGCTTGCCCGGCGCGAGTTTGAAATCTGGCAAATCTTGCCGCTCGCCGTGGTCAGGGTGACAGCAGCGGTATCGACATCTCCGGCCTTGCCGATCTCGGGGTCGACCAGTGATGAGCCAACCGCGTAGATGCTGATTGGTTCTTCACCCAGCAGGAAGCGCGCCATATCCAGATCGTGGATCATCATATCGCGGAACAGCCCACCCGAGCTTTCGATATAGCTGATTGGTGGCGGCGAGGGGTCGCGGGACAAGATGGTGACAATCTCGACGTTGCCGATTTCGCCGTTGGCGATGCGGGACTGGATATTGGCAAAGCTGGGATCAAAGCGGCGGTTGAAGGCCGTCATGAATGGCACGCCGGTGGCTTCGACAACTTTGATGCAGTTGCGGATGCGGCTTGCGGACATATCAACTGGCTTTTCGCAGAAGATCGCTTTGCCAGCATTCGCGGCTTTGTGGATCAGATCGTAGTGGGTATCGGTCGGGGTGCCGATGACCACAGCGTCAACATCCGCACTTTCAATCAGATCTTCCGCCGACAGGGCCTGTGCACCGGTATTGTCGGCCAGCATCTGAGCCGGCTCCGCAAACGCATCTGCCACCGCGCTGACTCGCGCGCCATCAATCTGCCCGATCGAGCGCGCATGAACTTGCCCGATCCGTCCGCAGCCCAGTAAGCCGATATTCAGCATCTCATGCCCCTTTGAACGCTTTCAGAACCCGGCGGGTCGCTTCGACAACCGGTTCATGTGTCTGTTTCAGGATTTGAACGCGGTCGAACCTGTCCGGGTCGGCATTCACGGCAGTACGCAAGGCATTACCAAATGCCATCCGCAATTCGGTCCCGATGTTGAATTTGCAGATTTTCGACCCGCGCGCCAGAGCAGTACGCTGCGCGACGGGCACGCCCGAACCGCCATGGATCACCAGCGGTATCTCGGTAACGGCTTCGATAGCGCGGATGCGGGCCTCGTCCAAGCCACCTTCTTTATTCTGCTGTAGATGGACGTTGCCGACCGAGATGGCCATCGCGTCCACGCCGGTCTCGCGGGCGAATTGTGCGGCCTCATCCGGATCGGTGCCGTCCGAGCCCTCGCCGCCGGAATAGCCAACAAAGCCGATTTCTCCTTCGCAGGAAACACCGGCGGCATGCGCCATTTCGGTAATCGCTGCGGTCTCGGCAATGTTCTGCACCAATGGTTTGCGCGAGCCGTCGAACATGACCGAGGTGAAGCCACTGTCGATGGCGATGCGGCAGTCTTCATGGGTGTAGCCGTGATCCAGATGGGCCACGACAGGTACGCTTGCCCCCTCGGCCAAATGGCGGAACATCTTGCCCAGAACCGGCAGCGGCGTGTGTTCGCGGCAGGATGGCCCGGCTTGTAAGATGATGGGCACACCTTCGGCCTCGGCGGCAGCCACGTAGGCGCGCATATCCTCCCAGCCCAGCGTCACCAGTCCGGCCACGGCATAGCCGTCGCGCAGGGCGGGTTGCAGCACGTCCGATAATGTCACAAGGCTCATTTGAACTTGGCCACCATGTCCATGATTCCGGGGATGGTGTGCAGTTGGGCTGCATGGGTCGGCTGGAAATACTGCTTGAGCGAGCGCTGACTGAGGCCACCGAGGATGGTGAAATAGTACATCTCGTACCCCGGCAAAACTGCGCAGGGGTGATAGCCTTTGTCGATCATGATCGTTGAACCATCCATGATGTGATAGGCATCGCCCGGCTTGTTATCCTCACGCTGTAGCATCTGAATGCCCGAGCCATAGTTGGGCCGGAAGCGGAAATTATAGGTCTCGTCATGGCGGGTCTCGATCATCCCGCCTTCGTCGTCTGGGCGGTCGGTGTCGTGCTTGTGGCTGGGGAAGCCAGACCAGCCGCCCTGACCCACGGTGTAAAGCTCGGACACCAACAGGCGGCCCACCTTGTCGTGGTGGTTTGCGCCAAGAATGTGTTTGATCTTGCGGTGCGTTTTGGTGTCGTCAGAACCGTATTGAACCAGATCCAGCTCGGGCACGCGGACATCAAAAGGCTCAAGCACGCGGTCGAACTTCGCGCCCGCGATGAAGGTCTCGGTCTTGTCCGTCACGCAAGTGACACGAACTTTGGCACCGACGGGTACATAGACACCTTCGGGGTCGCCATCCCAGACGTCGATGGTGCGGTTGCCGAGGTTGGTATAAATCGCGCCGTCCACATCCACATCCACAGTGCCAGTGGCAGGCACAATGCAAGTCTCATAGCCAGGTACCGCGTATTCGAACACTTCGCCCTTTTTTAGTTTGACGATGTTGAAATAGTTCAGCGGCACCAGATCATTGTCGGCATCGACAATAGGTTTGTTCTGGTTGTCATGGGGCGCGATATGCATCTGCGTCTCCTTTCAGGTATCCGTGGGGCCCGGGTGTCGGGCCAGAAATTCGTCCAGTTCAGGCGTTGTCGGCATGGCCCCGGCACAACCGGGTTTCGACACGACAATGGACGCGCAGGCCGAGCCGCGCAGCACCGCGTCACGCAAGTCATGCCCCGCGGCGATTGAGGCCAGCAGACCGGCCAAGAAGCTATCGCCTGCACCATTGGGTTTCACGGCGGTGACCGGGTAAATGCCGGTGCGGATCTCTTGCCCGTCGGTCAGGGTGATGGCCCCTTCATGGCCCATCTTGTAGACCACCATCTTGCCGTTGGCAGCCAGTTCGCGGGCTTTGTCCAGGCCCTTTTCAATGCCGCCCGCCATAAAGCCGAATTCTTCGTCGTTGCCGACGATTAGATCACTTTCGTTCCCAGCGCGGGTCAGAACATCTGAGGCCACCTGTGCCGAGGGCCAACTATAGGGACGATAATCAATGTCGAAGATCACTGGTAAACCAGCGGCGCGCGCGTTTTCAAACGCGCGATACGTAGCCGAGCGTGAAGGCTCTGCCGCAAACACTGTGCCTGCCGTGATCAAGGCAGAAAACGAGGTATAATCCACCGCATCCATATCAGCTTCGGTCACCTGAAAATCGGCGGCGCCGTTGCGGTAGATGACATTCTGAAAGTCTTCGATGCAGCTTTCGTAGACTGCCAAGGACGTACGCGCCTCGCCGCCCACAGCACGGACATATCGCGTTTCAACGCCATAATCCTGCAGCCGGTTCACACAGAACCGGCCGACTGCATCATCTGATACGGATGTAACCAGCGCGGCTTGACCGCCAAGCTTGACCAGCCCCGCGCAGATATTGGCGCTAGAGCCGCCCAGATCGGCATGGAACGTATCCGCATCAACGCTTTTGGTGCCGATGGGACCGGCAAACAAATCCATGCCCGCGCGTCCGAACACGGCAAAGCGGTTGCCTTTTATGCCTTTGATTAGTGTCACTTGCGCCCCTCGGTATTGCCTGCCCGCGCAGCGTCAAGCACCTCGGGGTAGGGATAATTCAGACCCAGTAATTGCCGCATGTCAGGGCTTGCTTGATCGAGGAAGTCTTGTGGCAGCGCAGCAGGCATATCTTCCATCGGTTTGACCCATTTGGGCAGGTACTGGATCAGGATCGCACTGCGGTCGTGATCTGCGTTGTTTGGCATCGCGCAATGCCATGTCACGCCATAGAACAGAGCGACATCACCGGGCTCACCGGTCATCTGCTCGCATTTGTCGAAGAACTTGTCTTCAGGTGTGGGATACCGCAGCTCTTTCTGCGATCCGGGCACATAGCCGGTCGCGCCGCTTTCCTTAGTGAACGGGTCCAGCAAAACCGAGACCTGCGCGTTCATCGGAAATGACCCATTCAGACCCATGGGATGCGTTTCGGGGCTGTGAAAATCCCAATAGGGATAGTCGACATGCGGCTCTTGCCCCGGACCGCCCGGTAGGATGCGGTTGGCGGCGATCGAGCCCATGATGAACTCGGTCCCCAGAAACTTGCGGAGGATCTTCATCAAAACCGGGTGGGCGGCCATGCGGGAAAACACGTCACCCTTCGCCAAAAGGTTCCACACACGGCGTTGAAGGTTTAGCTTGCCATCTTCTTCAGCTGCACCCTGAAAGTGGGTCACTTTCTCGGCCGCCGCCTCGGAATGCTCCATGACGATCGCGCGGGCTTCGGCGATTTCCTCGGGTGTGAACAGGCCTGAGATGGCTACGGCTCCGCCGCCATTCAGCAGCTCATCGACAATGACGTCAGGATCGGCTGTCTCTGCTGTAAACCGTTTCATCAGATACCCTTACGCTGCTTTTCACG
Organism: Ruegeria sp. AN6; assembly: GCF_056540425.1. Lineage (NCBI taxonomy): Bacteria > Pseudomonadati > Pseudomonadota > Alphaproteobacteria > Rhodobacterales > Roseobacteraceae > Ruegeria > Ruegeria sp. AN6. Next base: position 190,178 of record NZ_JBQFWR010000003.1, on the reverse strand, counting down.
AGTGGTTTCCCATTCAACATGGGCATTGCGCACGTTTTCATCGGCCGAGGTATGAGGGGTTCCAACCTCCCACCAGGCATGGCCTTCGGTTGTCCAACCTTCATAGGCGTCCACATCCATCACGATCACATAGGTCTTGTCGCTGGCTTTGGCGCGTTTGAACGCTTCGGCCAGCTCCGCTGGGTTCGCCACCTTCTCGGACGTCGCTCCCATCGCGGTGGCATGGGCCGTGAAATCAACCCCAAAGGGTTCCGGGATGGTCGGGCAATCTTCCAGCAGGTTGTTGAAGCTTTCGTTGCCTGTGTTGTTCTGAAGCTTGTTGATGACTGCAAAGCCGCCATTGTCCAGCACCAGAACAATCATCTTTTTACGGCTCAGGACCGAGGAATAGATGTCTGAATTCAACATCATGTACGAGCCGTCACCGCAGAAGGTGATGGTGTCTTTCTCAGGCTCGCGCTCGGATTGGGCAATGCGCGCACCCCAGGCGCCTGCGATCTCATAGCCCATGCAGGAAAAGCCGAACTCGACATCGACGGTACCGATATCCAGAGTGCGCCAGTTGGCTGTAACCTCGGCGGGCAATCCCCCAGCAGCGGCGACCACGCGGTCGCGCGTGTCGCACAGTTCGTTCACAACGCCGATGGCCTGGGCGTAGGAATTCGGACGGTTTCCGTAGGAGACATTCTCGGTCACATAGGCATCCCACTTGTGCCGCTCTTCCTGAGCCAACGAGACCCATTCAGCAGGAGCGGTATAGTAAACTGCCTGTGTTAGAGAGTTCAAAGATAGCTTGGCATCACCAACAACCGGCAAAGACATGTGCTTGCCCGCATCATGCCGCGCTGCGTTGATCGAGATGAACTGAGCGTCCTTGGCAAAGGCGGTCCACGATCCGGTTGTGAAATCCTGTAGCCGCGTGCCGACTGCGACGATCACATCGGCCTTTTCTGCAATCGCATTGGCACTGTCTGAACCCGTCACGCCAATCGGGCCGATATTCAGCGGATGGGTTGCCAGCATGTTGGCGCGGCCTGCGATGGTTTCGACGACCGGGATCTGGTGCTTCTCGGCAAACTCAGTCAGTTCGGTGACAGCTTTGGAATACTGAACGCCGCCACCTGCGATGATCATCGGGCGTTTCGCGCCTGCCAGCGCGGCAACCGCATCAGCGATCTCATCCGCATCGGGCGATTGGCGACGAATGCGGTGGACTTTCTTTTCAAAGAACTTCACCGGGTAGTCGTAGGTCCAACCCTGCACGTCTTGCGGCAACCCGAGGAAAGCAGGCCCGCAATCGCCCGGGTCCAGCATCGTCGCAATGGCGGCGGGCAGAGATTGAATGACCTGTGCCGGATGCGTGATACGATCCCAATAGCGGCTGACCGGCTTGAAGGCGTCGTTCACGCCGAAGGTCGGGTCATAGTAGTTCTCCATCTGCTGCAGAACCGGGTCAGGCAAGCGGGTGATGAAAGTATCCCCGCACAGCATCAGCATCGGCAAGCGATTGGCATGGGCAAGCCCGGCGGCGGTCAGCAGATTCGCAGTACCGGGCCCCGCGCTGGCGGTGCAGAACATGAATCGCTGACGCAGCCATTGTTTGGCATAGCCTGCGGCCGCGAATCCCATGCTCTGTTCATTCTGCCCACGATAGAGTGGCAACTCATCCCGCACGGTATTCAGGGCCTCTCCCAGGCAGGTCACGTTGCCATGGCCGAAAATCCCGAAACCCCCGCCACATAAACGATATTCCTGTCCGTCGATCTCGATAAATTGGTTCGACAGCCAGCGAATGATCGCCTGCGCCGTTGTCAGGTAAACAGTGTCATGTTGCGCGGACATGTCTGCGGGCTCCTTTAGGAAAATTGAGGTGCAATGCCGAATGCAGCTTGCGAGAGTCCTATTCTCACGATACAAGTTTTGCAACCGGTTGCAAATGGTTTTCAAGAAAAAGCGGAGGAGGGCGTCGGAATGGCAGATATCGGCATTGGCATTCTGGGCGGCGGGTATATGGGTAAGGCCCATGCGGTCGCCATGTCTTCGGTCGGGGCAGTGTTCAACACCGCTTTGCGCCCGCGACTTGAGATGGTGTGCGCATCCTCTCAAGAAAGTGCTGAGCGTTATCGTCAGTATTATGGATTCGCGCGTTCGACAGATAGCTGGCGCGAGCTTGTGAGTGATCCAAAGGTCGAGGCGGTCGTGATCGCTACCCCTCAGGAAACGCATCGTGAGATTGCTCTGGCAGCCTTTGCGCTGGGTAAGCCGGTTTTATGCGAGAAACCCCTGGGTGCATCGATGGAAGATGGCGATGCCATGGTGGCTGCGGCAGAGGCCTCAGGTTTGACCAACATGGTCGGGTTCAACTATATACGCACACCCGCCAGCCAACATGCCCGTCAGTTGATCGCCAATGGTGAGATCGGTGACGTCACATGGTTTCGCGGTGAGCATACCGAAGATTTTTATGCTGACCCGCAGGCACCGGCGACCTGGCGCACATCTGGAATGTCCAACGGGACGATGGGCGATCTGGCGCCACACATGATAAACGCGGCGCTAGCCCTAATTGGGCCAATCGAGCGCGTGATGGCCGAGGTCGAAACGGTTCATAAAACCCGCCCGGGTGGTGAAGTGGATAACGACGATCACGCCCAGATGATGGTACGCTTCGCGAACGGAGCGATGGGATCGATGTATTTCAGCCGCATCGCGACCGGGCGCAAGATGGGATACGCCTACGAGATCAGCGGCACCAAGGGTGCGATCCGGTTTGATCAGGAGGATCAGAACGCATTGTGGCTCTACCGCATGGAAGGCGCCGAGTCTGAACGCGGCTTCCGCAAAATCCTGACCGGCCCCGCCCATCCGGACTATGAGCCGTTCTGTCAGGGCCCTGGCCATGGCACGGGCTATCAGGATCAGATCATCATCGAAGCGCGTGATTTCCTACGCGCGATCGAGACAGGCAAGCCGGTTTGGCCGACCTTCCGTGACGGGCATGAGGTCAACCGGATCGTTGCTGCGGCGCTGGCGTCGTCGGCGGATGAAAACTGGAAAAACATCGAAGATTTCTGAGCATCGGAGACAAGACAAGATGAGCATCAGAATTGGTAATGCGCCCTGTTCCTGGGGCGTGGAATTCGCGCAGGACCCGCGCAATCCGCATTGGAAAACCGTTCTCAGCGACTGTGCCGAGGCTGGGTACAAGGGCATCGAACTGGGCCCAGTGGGCTTTATGCCTGAAGACCCAGCAGTTCTGGCCGATGCGCTTGCCGAGCATGATCTGGAATTGATCGGGGGCGTGGTGTTCCGCAACTATCATGACCCCAACGCGTGGGAGGATGTGCTGGATGCCACTCATCGTACCGCCCGCGCGTTGAAGGCGCATGGGGCGCAGCATCTGGTGTTGATCGATGCGATCTCACCCCGTCGCGCACCAACCGCAGGTCGCGCCGATGAAGCCGAGCAGATGGATAAGGCCGAGTGGACGGCATATCGCGACCGGATCGCCGAAAGCGCACGCATTGGCGCGGAAGAATACGGGCTGACGGTGGGCATGCACGCCCATGCGGCAGGTTTCATGGACTTTGAGCCGGAACTCATTCGATTGCTGGATGAAGTCGATGAGAACCTTCTGAAAATCTGCTTCGACACCGGGCATCATTCTTATGCCGGGTTTGATCCGGTTGGCTTCATGCAGCGCTACGTTGATCGGATCTCGTATATGCACTTCAAGGATATTTCGCCAACCGTGAAGGCGGATGTCATCGCCAACCGGACGGGCTTTTACGATGCCTGCGGGCAGGGGATTTTCTGCAATCTGGGTGAAGGCGACGTGGACTTCCCATCGGTCCGTCAGGTGCTGCTGGATGCAGGCTTCACCGGGTGGTGCACGGTTGAACAGGACTGCGATCCTACACTCGATCCTGATCCAGTCGGCGACGCGCGGAAGAACCGCGAATACCTCGAATCCATTGGTTTCAATTGAGGAGGCCAAGACGATGACCAAGCTGAAATGGGGCATGATTGGCGGCGGCGAAGGCAGCCAGATCGGACCGGCGCACCGCTTGGGCGCGCTGGCGGACGGGCATTTCGAATTCGCTGCTGGGGCGCTGGATCACCGGCCCGATGTTGGTCGCGAATACGCGCAAAGGTTGGGCATCGCGGCAGACCGTGCCTATGGCGATTGGACCGAGATGTTGGCAGGTGAGCGCGGACGCGAAGATCGGATCGATCTGGTCACCGTGGCCACGCCCAATGCCACGCATTTTGAGATCACCAAGGCATTCCTTGAGGCCGGGTTCAATGTGCTTTGCGAAAAACCCATGACCATGACCGTGGAGGAGGGCGAAGAGATCGTCAAAGTTGCCGAGAAATCCGGCAAGATTTGCGCGGTAAACTATTGCTATTCGGCCTATCCGATGGTGCGTCAGGCCCGTGCGATGGTGCGCGCCGGTGAGATTGGAAAGGTCCGTCTTGTCGTCACTAATTTCAGCCATGGCCATCATGGGGATGCCACTGATGCCGACAATCCGCGCGTCCGCTGGCGCTATGATCCGGCGATGGCGGGCGTGTCCGGGCAGTTCGCCGATTGTGGAATCCATGCAATGCATATGGCTGGTTTTATCGCCGATGATGAGGTTGAGACTCTGTCGGCGGATTTCGCATCCACCATTGGTAGCCGCGAACTGGAAGATGACGCCATGGTCAATTTCAGGACGCAAAAAGGCGCGGTCGGTCGGCTGTGGACATCGTCTGTCGCCATCGGTCGGCAGCACGGGTTCGACATTCAGGTGTTTGGGGAAACAGGCGGCTTGCGCTGGGCGTCCGAGCAGCCAAATCAGTTGATCTATACGCCTGTTGGCGGTCGCATGCAGATCATCGAAAAAGGTGAGGGCGGTTTGCACGAAGAGGCTCAGCGCCTAAGCCGCGTGGCGATTGCGCATCCCGAAGGGTTCCCTCTGGCTGTTGCCAATATCTATTGCGATCTGGCGGATGCCATATCCGGAGAAACCCGTGACGGTCTGCCGAATGCCGCGGACGGCGTTCGGTCGATGGCTGCGGTGCATACTGCGGTCGAATCCGCAAAACAGGGCAGTGCATGGATGGATGCGCGCCCACCGATGTTCCGTTAATTTTAAGGGACGGGGCGCAACGTGCCCCGTTCCACCACCGAGCAGGGAAAGATGCGCGCTTCAGGGTATCGGTCAGGCTCGTTCAAGGTCGCCACCATCAACTCGATCGAGGAACTGACGATCTGGCGGATTGGCTGATGGATGGTGGTGAGGTCGATATTCTCCCACCGCGCCATTTCCATGTCGTTCAAGCCAATGATGCCGATATCCTCGGGCACGTTTAGGCCGCTATCCAGAATCGCGGACAACACCCCGATGGACAATACGTCATCACCGCAAAAATAGGCATCAGCCCGTTCAGATTTCAAAAGGCTCAGCATTTCCTGACGACCTGCGTCGAATGAGTAGGCCTCGGCAAATGAGCAGGTCACAGTGATCTGAGGGTGCAGCGACATTTCTGACATGAAGCCCGCATGGCGATCTTGTGTAGAAGTTGCGGCTTCGGGTCCGCCAAGGAAGGCCACCTTTCCATATCCGCGTGCAACAAGTTCGCGCGCCGCCATGCGCCCGCATTCCACGTTGTCGATGCCCACAACATGAACCTGGGGTGACGAAGAGGACCTGCCGAAACTGTGAACCACTGGTACACCTGCATCGCGAAACGCTTTGGCAAAACCAGGTGGCAACGTCGAGGATGCCACCACGACGCCATCAACCGAATACTGCCGCAGCATACGAACCGAGTTTGCCGGATCTACCTCATCGGTTAGGTTCACCAGCAACGGGCGCAGGCCGCGGTCCTGCAGGCCGCGGGTAAAAAGGTCGAAGACTTCAAGAAAAATAGGGTTGTGAAAGTTGTTCGAGACCAGTCCGATCAGTTTTGTACGTCCTGTTGTCAGCGAGGATGCCAGGGCGTTTGGGCTGTATCCCAGCTCACGCGCGGCCTTCTCAACCTTGCGACGCATTTTGTCGGAAACCGAGGCTCCATCGGTGAAAGTGCGCGACACAGCGGACCGGGAAACCCCCGCGCGTTCTGCAACCTCTTTCAATGTGACAGCCATATTCCGCCTGACCTTTCTAAGTTTTTAGCAGCCCTTTTACCCGTATTCTCTGGCAGATACAGTATGAAACACTTCCAATATGTTTTGCAACCGGTTGCAAAAAGATATCAGATATGTTCTAAATCGAGTCGGAGAGGTTCGGAGAAAAAACCTCGTTCCGGGAAAACGATATGTTTTGGGAGGACATTATGACATCACTGACGAAGAAGCTGGCACTGGCCGCTGTCGTCGCAGCGACGCCTTTGATCGCAGCCACGAGCGCTGCGGCTGAGGGTGAGAAATACATTCTGGTTAGCCACGCCCCTGATAGCGACAGCTGGTGGAATACCATCAAGAATGGTATCGCGCTTGCGGGCGACCAGATGGGTGTCGAGGTTGAATATCGCAACCCGCCTACCGGCGACCTTGCCGATATGGCGCGGATTATCGATCAGGCCGCGGCCTCGGGACCGAATGGGATCATTACCACGCTGGCGGACTATGACGTGTTGAGTGGTCCAATCAAATCGGCCGTGGATTCGGGTGTAGACGTGATCATCATGAATACCGGCACCCCGGATCAAGCACGTGAAGTTGGCGCGCTGATGTATGTTGGTCAGCCCGAATATGACGCCGGATTCGCCGCAGGCCAGCGGGCCAAAGGCGACGGAATCGGCTCATTCCTGTGCGTGAACCACTATATCGTGCAACCCTCCAGCCAGGAACGCTGCCAGGGTTTTGCAGACGGTCTGGGGATCGAACTGGGCGATCAGATGATTGACGCCGGTCAGGACCCTGCCGAAATCAAAAACCGCGTGCTGGCCTATCTATCGGCGAATCCGGATACGGATGCCGTGCTGACGCTTGGCCCGACCTCGGCTGATCCGACTATCCTGGCCCTGGAAGAAAACGGCATGGCTGGTGACATCTATTTCGGCACCTTCGATTTGGGTGGTGAAATCGTCAAAGGCATCAAGTCCGGCGTGATCCAGTGGGGTATCGACCAGCAACCCTTCCTGCAGGCATATCTGCCGGTTGTTGTCATGGCAAACTACCACCGCTACGGCGTTCTGCCAGGCAACAACATCAACTCGGGCCCCGGTTTCGTAACTGCAGACGGTCTGAGCAAAATCGAAGAATTCGCTGGCGAATACCGCTAATTCTTTAAACGCGGGCACCCTGAGCATGGGGTGCCCGTTTTGACTTTCAGACGCAAAATCACTGCATAACTCGGAGGGGCGTTCTTATGAGCGAGTCTGCTCAAAATACGGCTGTAACCGACGAACGGATCAAAGAGATTTCTCCGCTGCGCAAGGCGCTGATCCGGCCGGAACTTGGCGGGATGGTCGGCACGGTCGCTGTGTTCACCTTTTTCCTGCTCTTTGCTTTCGACAGCGGGATGTTTAACGCACAGGGCATGATGAACTGGTCGGTTGTATCAGCGCAGTTCATGATCATTGCCGTGGGTGCTTGTCTTCTGATGATCGCCGGTGAGTTTGACCTGTCAGTCGGTTCGATGATCGGCTTTTCAGGGATGATGATCGCAATCTTTTCGGTCACACTGGCCTGGCCGGTCTGGATGGCCATCATCGTTACCTTCGCCATGGCATTGGCAATTGGGGCGCTGAATGGTTGGATCGTGATCCGTACTGGGCTTCCCAGCTTCATTGTCACCCTGGCCTTCTTGTTTATCCTGCGTGGTTTCACAATCTTCCTGCCACAGGTGATCGAACGCAAAACCATCATTGGTGGTGTAAAGGACGCGGCCGAGGGTGATTGGCTGGCGCCAATCTTTGGCGGCAAAATCCTGCAAGGTTTCTTTCAGTGGATGGGGGACGCCGGGATCATCGCCGTGTTCGAACGTGGCACGCGTCAGGGTCAGCCCGTCGTGGATGGGGTTCCGATGCTGATTGTCTGGGCGATCGTGTTGATCATCTTTGGCCATGTGTTGCTGACCAAAACCAAATTCGGAAACTGGATTTTCGCATCGGGTGGTGATGCTGAGGCGGCCCGTAACTCGGGTGTTCCCGTGAACCGGGTCAAAATCCTGATGTTCATGTTCACCGCCTTCTGCGCCACGATCTTCGCCGTCTGTCAGGTCATGGAGTTCGGATCTGCTGGTGCCGATCGGGGTCTGCTGAAAGAGTTCGAAGCGATCATTGCCGTTGTCATCGGTGGCGCGCTTCTGACCGGAGGCTACGGTTCGGTTCTGGGTGCTGCGCTTGGCGCGTTGATCTTTGGCGTCGTGCAGCAGGGCTTGTTCTTTGCCGGAGTCGAAAGCTCACTGTTCCGGGTGTTCTTGGGGGTGATCCTGCTGGGGGCCGTGATCCTTAATACCTATATTCGCCGCATCATCACAGGGGAGCGTTGATATGAATCCCGAACATGCACCCATCATCCAGATGAAGAACATCGAAAAGCACTTCGGCAGCGTGATCGCACTGGCAGGTGTCTCGGTGGATGTGTTCCCCGGTGAATGTCATTGTCTTCTTGGCGATAACGGCGCGGGTAAGTCGACCTTCATCAAGACTATGTCCGGGGTACACCAGCCCACGCATGGCGAGATTCTGTTTGAAGGCCACCCCATGCATTTCGCGGACCCGCGCGATGCGATCGAAGCCGGGATCGCGACAGTGCACCAGCATCTGGCGATGATCCCTCTGATGTCGGTTTCTCGCAATTTCTTCATGGGCAACGAGCCGGTCAAGAAGGTCGGTCCTATCCAGCTTTTCGATCATGACTATGCCAACAAGGTCACGATGGAAGAAATGAAGAAGATGGGCATCAACCTACGTGGACCCGATCAAGCGGTTGGCACGTTATCGGGTGGTGAACGCCAAACTGTTGCCATTGCGCGTGCTGTGCATTTCGGGGCTAAGGTGTTGATCTTGGACGAACCGACTTCGGCCCTTGGTGTGCGCCAAACGGCCAACGTGCTGGCGACGATCGACAAAGTGCGCAAGCAGGGCATTGCCGTTGTCTTCATCACCCATAACGTTCGTCATGCATTGGCAGTGGGTGACCGATTCACGGTTCTAAACCGTGGCCAGACGCTAGGTACGGCGCAGCGTGGCCAGATCACCCCTGAAGAGCTGCAGGACCTGATGGCCGGTGGTCAGGAAATGGTCGAGCTGGAAGGCAGCTTGGGCGGAACTGTTTGAGCTTATTACACCCCGCTGGCTGTACTGGCGGGGTGGCTACTTTTTCTCAAAGAACAAAATGACCTCACCCAACCTCACGCCATATCGTGAGACATAGGCTCGGTTCAGTAGCCGGTCATCGGACAAGAGCCACATCCAGTCATCGAAATTAACCCGCATAGTGCCGTCTTTAACCGGCAGATCGATTTTGTATTTCCAGTTAAACGTATCGCCTCGCTCAACCCCGCTGGCAGTGCCCAGCACACCGGGCGCGGTGCCGGTCCAAGTGTCTTCGCCGGTTTTGGTCAGAGTCCAAATCCGTTGCTCGGTGGCGCCATCGTCGTAGACGAAATCCTCAACAAGCGTCAGGGTCTCACCGTCCCACTTGCCGTCAATATCGACCGTGAAGCGACGAGGGACGTTGCCCAGCAAATCCTGAAACTGGCCGTAGGCGACGGTCTTACCTTCAAAGAATTCCTCAAGGTTCAACTGGCGATCTGACAGGAACGTGTTAGGGACGCGGGGTTTACCCGCGCAGGCGGCAAGCGTCGCCAGCCCCGCGAGGGCGACGATCGCAACAAGAGTGCGGCGGGTGATCATTGCAAAATCCGCAGATCAGAGTCTGAATCATGCACATTTGCGCCATGCAGATGGGTCGACTTGACCTCGGGGGCCGGGCGCATCGTGGCGACCAACTCGGCAACCTTGATCCCGAATTTGCGCATCTCGGAACGGTTCATGATCACCCCATTTTCAGTCAGGTACATCCAGTCCGTCACATCCAGTGTGTGCCCGCCCGCATCTTCGGGCAGGATGATGCGATAGGTCAGCTTGACGGTTGCGCCCGAGATCACCCCTTTGCCCTCGCCCACAATATCATCCGCCGTTGCGGTGAAGGTGTTTCCGGTGCCCAGCGTCAGATGCCATTTGCGGGTCATCTGTTTGCCATTGGAATAAGTGAAATACTCGGACAACGTGCCGGTGTTGCCCTCCCATTCACCGACCATTCGCGCGACAAAACTGTTCGACATCTTGCCGTTCGGGCCATAGATCAGCCCTTCTGACAGGATCTCTCCATTCAGGTTCTTCTTCAGCGAAAACTCAGGCCCGGTCCCGCTGTAGTCGGACGGTGATTGCGACCGGAAGCTGAGGAAACGGTTCTTCACAGCGAACACCGCAAATATGGCGAGAAGACAGAACAGGAGCGTTTTCATTTGGCAGAGACCTCTGTCGGGAGCGTCAGGACCAAGCTAAACGCTCCGAGTTTAAGAATGCAGGGCAGGACAGCATAGGCGAGGGTGAGTGTGTTCAAAGCCTCAGCCGAATTGGCCTGACCGGGTGTAAAGCCGCTGCGTTCAAGCAGCGGCAGAGTGAAAAAGGCAGCCAGCGCGAGCCCAAGCTTGCCTGCGAAGGACCAGATGCCGAACGCGGCTGACGCGTTCAACCCGGCGCGGGTTAGAACGACCGAGAACATGGCTGGCAGGACAACCATATCTGCCCCAAGTGCCGCGCCGGATGCGAAGCAGATGATCGCGAAACCGGCCAGATTGCCGGGGGCCAGAAGCGCGGCCCCGACAAAACCGAGAATGGCCAGCGGCATGGCAATCATCAGAGTCTGTTTCGGGCGAATCCTGTTGCTGAGCATTGCCCAGAACGGCACGCTGAGTCCCGCGCTGAGGAAGAACAAGATCAACAAAGGCGCCGCTTTGCCTGGCAGTTGCAGCCGGTCCTCGACAAAGAACAGGAAAAGGGTTGAGGTGATCGCAACGGGCAGGCTGTTAACCAACGCCAGAGCGAGTAGACGCAAAGCACCGGCCTGTCCAAGGCCCGCGAAGGACAGTTCGTGTCCAGTGATTGGCGTGCGTCGCCACATTGGCAATGTCACCGCCAATGTCACCACGGACAGAATGCCGAGGAACAGACCAAAGGCCGGATATCCCTGCGCGCCAGCACCAAAGGCTACGAACAGGGCGGGTGCGGCGGCGGCGATAATTACGCCGGTCAGTTGCCCACCTTCTCGGAAGGCAGCCAGTGTCATCAGCTCTTTCGGATTGGCTTGCTTGGCAAGCGTCGCGCTACGTCCGTAGAGCAATATGGTCCCAAGGCTGTAGGCTGAAAACAAAAGGATCAAAATCGACACTAATACAGGGATACTGGCCCCTTCCGGCAGTCCGAAAAGTAATGGAAACCCGACCGCCAGACCCAGCGCAGCGACCGTGGCGAACAGGGTTTGCCCGCCCGGCCAGCGATCAATCGCCCAGCCGATCAGCGGGTCCTGCACCAGATCGACTAGCCGGATGACCAGCAGAACGGTCCCGATCACACTTAGCCCGATACCAAGATTTACGGCCGCAAACCGCGGAAGATGGATGTAAAGCGGAATACCCGCCGCAGCCAGCATCAACGCGTAGAGGCTGACCCGCGGATACAGCATCAGTTGCCTCGCAATGTCCGGGTGAATGAAGCCGACCGGGTGTTGTCGCCCAAAAAGATCGACATGAAGCTGCGTTTGATGCCCGGATAGGACATGGTGCAAACTTTGCGCCCGTTCAGCCAGAACCCAACCTTGTTTGGCCCTTGCGATATTGCAAGATAGCGATCGCCTTTGCTGACGGCGTCGAAACAGACCTCAAGTTGGCTGCGCACGGGGGCGGCACGTCCGATCCGCTTCATCTCGTCCAATGTGGAGTTCACCAGAGCCTTTTTGGACAGGTTTCGGCGATAGCGCAGTTCAAGCCCGAAATCCTGGCTCCAGTTCAGAGGCGTGCCGCCTGGGGTGAACAGCTGCGCATCGTATATCGGGAATCCCAAATAGCGGAACGTCGCTGAGCCGCGTAACTCAGCATCGTTTAGGGCACCAAAAACGGGTGACGCTGCCAGTCCTCCGGGGGCTAGCAGCATCAGCGACACCAACGTCGCAGTTAGATTAGGCCGAGGCAGGAACGGCGATTTCTTTTTCAGAGATATCATTGTCAGCTCCGATTATCTGCGGGGTGCCAGTTATGCGCTCAACCACGTGCATGGCACTGGCGATCCCGTCTTCGTGAAAGCCATGCCGGTTATAGGCACCAGCAAACCAGGTTCGGTTCTGTCCCTGCATCTGACGAATCTGCCCTTGAGCACGCAAGGCGGCTTTGTCGAATACCGGGTGGGCGAATTCGACCTCGTCATAGATTTTGTCCGCAGGAATGTCTGATGCAGCGTTCAGTGTCACGAACAGCGGATCACTGTCGGGGATGTTCTGTAGCCGGTTCATCCAATATGTGACCCCAACATTGCCTTTTTGCGACCGGTAGGTCCAACTGGACCAGCAGGCACGCCGCCGTGGCATCTGGCGGGGATCACAGTGAAGTATGGCTTTGTTCGGCTGATACTTGATCGCACCGAGAGCATGTTTTTCCGCCTTTGTCGCCGCATCACCTAAAATGGCGAGGGACTGGTCTGAATGGGTGGCCATAATGATCTCATCAAACAAATCAGTCTCGCCACCTGCATGTACGGTGACGCCCAGATCATGCCGTTCAATCCCTTGTACGGGTGAAGCTAGACGAATATCGCTGTCTCGCTTGCGCAAAGCTGCCTCGATCCGACGGACATATTCGATGCTGCCGCCTTTCACGGTGTACCACTGATGCTGATTGGCGCGGCCGGAAGCCAGCAGCGCATGGTTACGGAAGAACTGGACCAGAGAGCGGGCGGGGAATTGATCGACAAACTCAACCGGTGTTGACCAGATCGCGCCGCACATCGGCATCAGGTAATTGTGGCGAAACCAGTGGCCGAGGCGCAACTGATCCACCAGCTCTCCGATCGTGGTGTCATCGTCCTGCGCGGCTTCGGGAGCTTCTTTTCCAAAGCGCAGGATGTCGGCGATCATCTTGTAATAGGCTGGACGCGCAAGATTGCGTTTCTGCGCCGTCAGTGTGCGCAGGTTGTTCAGCCCGTATTCGATGCGGCCATTGTCGATGGTGGCGCCAAAGCTCATTTCGCTTTTTGTGACGGGCACGTTCAATTCATCGAATAATCGCGTCAGATAAGGGTAGGTGACGTAGTTAAAGACGATAAAACCGGTATCGACCGGCTGATCACCATTCTTACCGGCCATTACCGTACGGGCATGGCCACCAAGTCGAGGTTCAGCCTCGAACACGGTGACATCGTGATTTTCAGAAAGGTAATAAGCTGCGGAGAGACCTGAAATGCCTGCACCAATAACTGCGATTTTCTTGCGTACGCACCGGGTTTCGTCGAACATTCCATCCTCGTTATTCGGCTTTTACAATAGGATACGCAGGGAATGGTGTACTGGATCAACCGGGGTAGAAGTTTTTTTCCATCGCACTACGTGATGATGACTGCCCTATGCTCAGAACACTACGCGTGATCCAAAATAATCATCGCGCCGTAGTGAACTTAGCGGTGCGAAAAAGGCCCTGAAATGAGCAAATTTGACGGAAAGACCTATTGGATCATTGGTGCCAGCGAAGGGCTAGGCAAAGCGCTGGCCGAGGCGCTTAGCCGTCAAGGGGCGCGTCTTATCTTGTCGGCGCGCAATGCATCACGACTAGCCGAGATTTGTGAGAAGTTGCCCAATACACGTGCTGTCCCATTTGATGTGACCGATCTTGATGCTGTCTGCCGTGCTGTGGTTGAGGTCGGCGCATTTGATGGGCTTGTCTACAATGCGGGCACCTATGATCCGATCAATACTGCCGATTGGAATACCGAAGCCGCCTTGGCGATCAGTGACGTTAATTATTCCGGCGCATTGCGTGTTCTGGGCGAAACGGTGCCTGACTTAATTCAGAAGGGAAATGGAGACATCACCCTGATCGGATCGCTAGCCGGGTATCATGGGCTTCCCAATGCGATCTCTTACGGCTCCAGCAAAGCTGCCCTGATCTCGCTGGCCGAGACGATGCGCCATGATTTGGCAGGTACAGGCGTCACTGTCCGGATCGTCAATCCGGGATTCATCAAAACCCGTCTAACAAACAAGAACAGTTTTGACATGCCCATGATAATGACGCCCGAAGATGCTGCTGATCGGGTGGTCCGGGCGATGTCCCACCGCCGATTCCGTACCGATTTTCCGGCCCCATTTTCTTGGATTATCCGCCTGATCGACTACTTGCCTGACATTCTGGTCTATCGGGGCAAGTGATTTCATCCGCAGACAAGTGTTTGAATGGTGCCTGAGCCATTCACATAGACGTTTAGCCGATCGATGCGATAATCCTGAGTGGCGATATCATCCGGGCCTAGAACGCGTGACCGTTCGGGAAGTTGCGCCTGTATGGTTGAGACCGGCTGGCCGATTGCATCAGCAAAAGGTTCACCCTTACAGAAGGCCAAATCGACAGCCACATCTTCCGCTGCAAGCGTTTCATTTTGCGGAACAGAGCCCTCGGTACAAGCGGCTAATAGGATCAGGATCGGAAAAAAACGGTACATTGGCGCAGGACTTTCTGGTGGTGTCGTTTCTGAAATATCAAAGATTTAGCCAACCTGTCACGAAAGTGCAGTTGAAAAAACCCTGCAATTGACGCAGGGTCGGGCAAAACAGACAGGGAGATATGCACCATGCGAACCCGTGCAGCCGTTGCCGTTCAGGCAGGCAAACCTTTGGAAGTGATGGACGTGAACCTTGAAGGCCCCAAAGCGGGTGAGGTTCTGGTCGAGATCAAGGCGACAGGCATCTGTCACACCGATGAATTCACCCTGTCTGGGGCGGATCCTGAGGGCCTGTTTCCCGCCATTCTGGGCCACGAAGGTGCCGGTGTGGTGGTCGAGGTTGGTCCGGGCGTGACCAGCCTAAAGCCGGGTGACCACGTCATTCCGCTTTACACTCCTGAATGTCGTGAGTGTGAATACTGCCTGCACCCAAAGACCAATTTGTGCCAGGCAATCCGTGAGACGCAGGGCCAAGGTCTCATGCCCGATGGCACTTCGCGTTTTTCGACGCTGGATGGTGATCCGATCCTGCAC
This sequence comes from Ruegeria sp. AN6, assembly GCF_056540425.1. Lineage (NCBI taxonomy): Bacteria > Pseudomonadati > Pseudomonadota > Alphaproteobacteria > Rhodobacterales > Roseobacteraceae > Ruegeria > Ruegeria sp. AN6. The sequence continues at coordinate 174,935 of NZ_JBQFWR010000003.1, read as the reverse complement.
TACATGGGTTGCTCGACCTTCTCGAACCACACGGTTCTTCCGGAAATCGCGCTGGCCAAAGTGCGCGAGGACGCGCCTTTCGACAAGATTTGCTATATCGGTTGCGGTGTGACCACCGGTATCGGCGCGGTGATCAACACAGCCAAGGTAGAAATCGGCAGCCGTGCCATCGTGTTCGGTTTGGGCGGTATCGGCCTGAACGTCATTCAGGGCCTTCGCCTAGCCGGAGCCGATCAGATCGTCGGTGTCGACCTCAACCCGGCCAAGGTGGAAATGGCCACCAAGTTCGGCATGACTGATTTCGTCAATCCGTCCGAAGTTGAAGGCGATCTGGTGCCTTATCTGGTTAACCTAACCAAGGGCGGCGCGGACTATACCTTTGACGCCACCGGTAATGTAGGCGTGATGCGCGCTGCACTTGAGTCGGCCCACAAAGGCTGGGGTGAATCGATCATCATCGGCGTGGCGCCTGCAGGTGCCGAAATCTCGACCCGTCCGTTCCAACTAGTCACCGGTCGTTCTTGGCGTGGTACCGCATTTGGCGGCGCGCGTGGCCGGACCGACGTTCCGAAGATCGTCGATTGGTACATGGACGGAAAAATCGAGATTGATCCAATGATCACACACACCATGGGTCTGGACGATATTAATCATGGTTTTGACCTGATGCATAAGGGCGAGAGTATCCGATCAGTCGTAGTTTATTGATTAAGAATAGATAATTGCTGAGGGTGGGCTTTTGCCCGCCCTTTTTTTGTGCCTACATTCCTCTTTATGAATTAAATTTTGAGTTGAGGGATTAAGGTGGCAACTAGAACTACGGACCGTCTGGCGGTTCTGATTGATGCGGACAACGTACCCGCAAAACATTCTGCAGAGATATTTGAAGAAATCGCCACATTAGGCGAGGCTGGATTAAGACGAGTTTACGGTGACTTTTCTAATGGTTCGTCTCAAGGATGGGACGGTAAAACCTTGGCGGAATATGCCATCGTTCCCCATCAGCAATTTGCCAATACGTCCAAAAAGAACTCCAGTGATATCGCGCTGGTCATTGATGCTATGGATATTCTGCACTCTGGACGGTTCGGCGGGTTTGTTTTGGTATCTTCGGACAGCGATTTCACGCGCCTTGCCAGTCGTATTCGTGAGCAAGGGTTGGATGTTTTTGGCATTGGCGAAAATAAAGCGCCCAGGGCGTTTGTAGCGGCTTGCAACAGGTTTATTTACATCGAAAACATTGAAGCAAGCGCACCCCATGAAGAAAGAGACGATGCTCTGAAATCGAAGCGCGAATTGAACCATGCGTTTCAGTTGATTAGGAACGTCATGCGTAATTTTGATGAGCCAGAAGGTTGGCTAAAATTGGGATTGGTGGGCAGCCAGCTCAACAAAATCTATACTGATTTTGATCCCAGGACCTATGGATTCTCGAAGCTAAGTGAATTGGTTCGTGCCACTGGTAAGTTTGATGAGAAAGGCACAAACGGTGACTTCAAGATCAGATTAAAGGCCGGAAGATGATCTGCCTTTGGGCATTAGGTGATTGATCTCAAATTGGTTTACTCCCCAGGTCGTGTCGCGCCAGTATCCGACCGAGGCGATCTGACCCGCAACACCGGCGTATTGGCCGAAGTCGTGTTCGTCCGGCTTTCACGCCAAACCACAAAAACGCCAGAAGCGATGATGATGCTTGCGCCGACCGCGACCCAGATGTCGGGGTGTTCGTCAAAGAATATCACGCCGAAAATCGTAGCCCAGATGATTTGGCTATACTGGCTGGGGGCAACGGCGCCAGCCGGAGCGGCTCGGTAGGCGAGGATAATCAGGTGCTGTGCAATCACTGAGAGCACGCCGACTAATGCCATCATCGCCAGATGCAGCAGTGAGGGTGGTTGATACACTGCTGGTTGGGCGATGCTCATGACCACAATGGCGAGCAGCATCGGGTAGAGGATCAGAACGGCCGAACGCTCTTGATTGCCGATCTTGCGGACCAAAACCGATGCGAACGCGCTGCAGAAGGCTGCGGCCAGAGCGGCCAGATGGCCCATCGTAATATCGGTTGCGCCGGGGCGCAGAACGATCAGGACACCGATCAGGCCGACGCCGACTGCAGCCCATCTCAGGCCGCGGACCACTTCGCCAAGAATTGGGATCGAGAGGACGGTAACGATCAGAGGGAAGGAAAACAGCAGCGAATAGACCTCGGCCAACGGCAGGACCGAAAAGGCGTAGAACGCGCAGGACATCGCAGTGACCATCAGCGCGGATCGCAGCAACACCAGCCACGGGTGGTGCGGCAAGAAGTTGCCAGTTGTTCTGTCAGCCAGAATAGTCACTGCCATCGGAACGAACGAAAACAAAGTGGCAAAGAAAATAATCTGCAATACCGAATAGGTACCGCCCAACACTTTGATGAACACATCATGGGTGGCAAAGACGGCAAAGCCCAGGAACGCAAAGGCTAGCCCACGAAGGGTGGAGTTCTGAGCGCTCATATCAGAGGCCTCAATCACGGAAGAATTCGTTTGGAGTGTTTGTTGGTTGCTTAGACTCAATTTGCCGCGACGGGTAGTCCTAATTTTACCGCTAACATCTCTTGGCAAGCTGCATTGCAAAATTTGCAATGCGCAGGAAACGGGTCGAACCAGCGGTAAGCGATGGTCATGATTTCTCAAAATCAAGGAGATACATCATGTACAGGATTTCAGCGTTACCGACCGAACAGGTTCAAGCCTACCGTTTCGGCGGGCCTGATGGTTATGGAAACCCGCCAGAGCGCGCAATTTCTGACGATGGGGGAAATCCTTGCCGTCATTGCTTGAAATACATACCAGAGGGCAAAGAGATGCTAGTACTAGCGCATAGGCCCTTTGCGGAAACTCAGCCCTATGCGGAAACCGGCCCGATCTTTCTATGTGCCGAACCTTGCGCGCGCCACGAGGATGAAGATGGGGTTCCCGAAACGCTGACCAGCTCGCCGAACTACTTGATCAAAGGGTATGGATCGGACGATCGTATCGTCTATGGTACCGGCATCATTGCGCCTCAAGCACAGTTTCAGGAAGCGGTCGCGAACATATTTGACCGTGCCGACGTTGCATACATCCATGTCCGATCAGCGCTGAACAACTGCTATCACGCGCGGATTGATCGTGCCTAAAGCTTGACGCGATGCATCCCGCGACGCGGTTGGTTCGGGTCGTCGACTGGCAGGTCGTCGGCCCGGCTGGACGTGAGAGCGAGGAACACATCCTCAAGATCGGCCTCTTCGGTTCGCACATCCTGAATGCGGATACCGGCCTGACGTACTGCCTCCAGTACCTGCTCAGCCGTGGTCAGATTGCTGTGATACTGTAGCACAAGATCGCCATTCTCACGTTGTGCCGCAGTCACGTTTTCTGCCGTTGGAAGAGCCTGAATAGGGCGATCCGGCACAATCACCATTGTCCTGCTGTCCATGCGGCCCAACAGATTGGCGGTGCTGTCCTGCGCGATCTTTTCGCCGTGATTGATGATGGCGATCTCATCACACATCTCCTGCGCTTCTTCCAAGTAATGCGTGGTCAGGATGATGGTCATGCCCTGTTCGTTCAGCTTGCGCACATTGGCCCACAGCATCTGCCGTAGTTCGATATCCACGCCCGCGGTCGGCTCGTCCAACACCAGAATCTTCGGATGATGCACCAACGCCTTTGCAAGCAGCAGACGCCGCCGCATGCCTCCCGACAGCGTGCGGGCATAGGCCTCGGCCTTGTCGGCAAGCCCTACGAGGTCGAGGATTTGGTCGCTGCGCCGGTCTGCCTTGGGAATACCGTACAGTCCGGCCTGAACCTCCAATGCGCCGCGCGGTGTGAAAAACGGATCCAGGTTCAATTCTTGCGGCATCACGCCAATGGCGGCGCGGGATTGGCGCGGGTTCCGATCCTGATCAAAGCCCCAGATCGAGACGCTGCCCGAGGTTTTGACCACCAGCCCCGCCAGAATGTTGATCAGAGTCGATTTACCGGCGCCGTTCGGGCCAAGCAGGCCGAACACTGATCCCCGGGGCACTGTCAGATCGATACCTTTCAGCGCCTGTTTCTCGGGCTGACCCTTGCTGCCGCGATAGGTCTTGCGCAGCGCGTTGATTGTGATTGCCGCATCGGCCATGTGGCCCTTGCCCCCGGATTGCTCATCGCTCATAAACGCACCTAATACATGCCCGCGAGGCCGACAACCAAAGAAGGATCGCCAGCCGTGACCATCGAAGCGCCTGAAACCAAGATTGTCGACACAACCCGCGTCGCCTGCGATGGCGGAGAGGGTGCACTGGGCCATCCGCGTGTCTGGCTGCAGATCCCTGAAGACACCGGCTGGGTCGAGTGCCCTTATTGCGATTGCAAGTACGTGCTGCGCGGAGCGGTCTCTGGCCAGGGCGCTTAAGGGCGGCCAGGAAGGCGTGCGGTCGTAATTGGCGAGGATAGATGATGCTGTTCACAGCCAAAACGATTGACCTTTCCGAGAGCCAGCCAATTGCCAACGGGACCGTTCGCAGTGTCTTTGATTTTCCCGGACAACCCGACCTTCTGATCAAGGTTTTCACCCGATCTCAAGACCGCGTTTCGCACAGGCTTGGCAAGCGACTCGTGTGGAGACTTTTCCCCGAGGCGCAATATCGCAGCACCCTGAAAGAACTGGAATGCGAGCTTCGCGTGTCGCTGAAACTCGGGGCGGATATTGAACACTCCCCCTTGTCCAGAATGTTGGGCGTGGTTCAGACCACGCGCGGGGCGGGCGTGGTTGTGGAGCGCATCGCAGGCCTTGATGGCGGGCTTGCGCCCAAGCTTAGTGAAGTTTGTCGCGGCGGGTTGGACGCCACGGCGTTGGAGGCACTGAATGTTTTTGTCGGGCAGATGTTCGACCTTCATATTGTCGCGCGCGACATTAAACGCTCGAATATTGTCTACGGGACGCGGGGCGCCGGCCCAGCCTGTTTTCTGATCGACGGATATGGGGAGCGGAACCTCATCCCGCTGCGCAGTCTGTCCCAACGTCTGAATGATCGCTCACTGAACAAACAGTTTGCGATGATTGCGCAAAAAGCAGGTTTGACCTGGAATGCGGACCAGCGCGCTTTTTCAAATAGCTGAGACCAGACTTCTGGCGTAATAGGTCGGAACGAATTGGCCAAGCGGCCTCGTCTTTCGTTCAGCCCTTCTGTACAACTTGGCGCAACCCAGCGCAGGAGCCTCACATGACTAGCACCCAATTCGGAAAAGGCTGCCATCTGCATCTCATTGATGGATCAGCTTTTATCTTCCGCGCCTATCATGCGCTGCCGCCTTTGATGCGGAAATCGGATGGGTTGCCGATTGGGGCCGTGTCGGGATTCTGCAATATGCTGCAGAAATATGTCGAAGGAAATTCCGGTCCTGATGCGCCGACTCATGTGGCGGTGATCTTTGACAAAGGCTCGCACACGTTCCGGAATGATCTGTACGACTTGTACAAAGCCAACCGTGAGGCGATGCCCGAGGATTTGCGCCCGCAGATGCCGCTGACCCGAGAGGCAACGAAGGCCTTCAATATCGCCTGCAAAGAGCTTGAGGGGTACGAGGCCGATGACATCATCGCCACCCTCGCCGTTCAGGCGCGTGAGGCCGGTGGGCGGGTGACCATTGTCAGCTCTGACAAGGATCTCATGCAGCTGGTGGGCGGCGGTGTTGAGATGCTGGATGCGATGAAGAACAAGCGCATTGATCGCGATGGAGTCGTCGAGAAGTTCGGCGTCGGGCCCGAACGAGTTGTGGATGTGCAGGCTTTGGCAGGGGATTCAGTGGATAACGTGCCGGGTGCCCCGGGCATTGGCGTTAAAACGGCCGCGCTGCTGATCAATGAATATGGCGATCTGGAAACCCTGCTGGATCGCGCGGAAGAGATCAAACAGCCCAAGCGTCGTCAGACCCTGATCGAAAAGCGCGACCAGATCGAGCTGTCGAAGAAGCTGGTGCAGTTGGACGAAAACACCCCACTAGATTTCACGCTGGATGAATTGGAGGTGAAAGATCCCGATGCAGAGACCCTGCTGGGTTTTCTCGCTGAGATGGAGTTCCGCACCCTCACCAAGCGCATCGCCGACAAGCTGGGGGCCGAAGCCCCGGTGATCGCAGATGCCCCTGCGCCTGTTGAAGCGGAAGAGGCCGAGGCCCTTCCGTTTGACGCCTCGAAATACGAATGCGTGCGCGATGCTGCTGCTTTGCAGAAATGGATCGATCAGGCCTATGAGCGTGGCTGGATCGTGGTAGATACAGAGACCACCGGCCTGAATGAAATGATCGCCGATCTGGTGGGTATCTCTCTATGTGTAGAGGCCGGTGAGGCCTGCTACATCCCGTTGACCCATCGCGAAAGCGCGACCGATGATCTGTTTGGCTCCGACGCGATGGCCGATGGACAGATGCCGATGGATGAGGCTTTAAACCTGCTGAAACCGATGTTTGAGGATCCATCGATCCTGAAGATCGGACAGAACATGAAATACGACGCCAAGATCTTTAAGCGATACGGCGTCGACGTCGCCCCCATCGATGACACGATGCTGATGTCTTACGCCATGCACGGCGGTGAGCATGGGCATGGTATGGATACGCTGTCGGAACGCTATCTGAGCCACACGCCGATCCCGATCAAGCCATTGCTGGGGTCCGGCAAGTCGGCGATCACCTTCGACAAGGTTCCGATTGACGAGGCTACGGCCTATGCCGCCGAAGACGCGGACATCACGCTGCGCCTGTGGAAGCTGTTCAAGCCTCAACTGCATCAGGTGCAGGTGACCACGGTATACGAAACCCTCGAACGTCCATTGGTACCGGTTCTCAAAGAAATGGAGATGCACGGCATCAAGGTCGACCGCGATGTTCTCAGCCGGATGTCAAACGCATTTGCGCAGAAAATGGCCGGGTTAGAGGCTGAAATTCACGAATTGGCTGGTGAGAGCTTTAACGTTGGTTCGCCTGCGCAGCTGGGCGAGATCCTGTTCGACAAGATGGGGCTTGAGGGCGGCAAGAAGGGCAAAACCGGGAAATATTCGACTGGGGCCGATATCCTGGAGGATCTTGCCACCGAACATGAACTTCCCCGTCGGGTGTTGGACTGGAGGCAGCTCTCCAAGCTGAAATCAACCTATACCGACGCGCTGCAAACACATATCAATCCGGATACGGGCCGTGTGCATACGTCTTATTCGATCACCGGGGCGAACACGGGCCGTCTGGCCTCAACTGATCCCAACCTACAGAACATCCCTGTACGGACGGAAGAAGGGCGTCGCATTCGTGAGGCGTTTATTGCCGAACCGGGCAATGTGATGGTCAGTTTGGACTACAGCCAGATCGAGCTGAGGATATTGGCTCATATTGCGGATATTTCGACCCTGAAGCAGGCGTTTTCGGATGGTTTGGATATTCATGCCATGACCGCATCCGAGATGTTTGATGTGCCGTTGGATGAGATGACGCCTGATATCCGCCGTCAGGCAAAGGCGATCAACTTTGGTGTGATCTATGGTATCTCGGGTTTTGGCCTGGCCCGTAATCTGCGCATACCGCGCGCCGAGGCGCAGGGGTTCATTGACCGCTATTTCGAACGTTTCCCAGGCATTCGGACCTATATGGACGAAACTGTCGCATTCGCCAAAGAGCATGGCTATGTGCAGACTCTGTTCGGGCGGAAGATCCATACGCCAGAAATAAACGCAAAAGGCCCGCATGCAGGCTTCTCAAGAAGGGCCGCGATTAACGCTCCAATTCAGGGTACGGCAGCGGACGTGATCCGCCGCGCGATGGTGCGGATGCCTGATGCGATCAACGGATTGCCCGCCAAAATGTTGCTGCAGGTTCATGACGAACTGTTGTTCGAGGTGGCTGAGGATGCCGTGGATCAAACGGTCTCAATCGCGCGCGATGTGATGGAGGGGGCTTCAGACCCGGCTGTCAAACTGGACGTTAAACTGTCTGTAGACGCCGGTCAGGGTGCAAACTGGGCCGAAGCGCACTAAGGGCGGCGCTGCTTATCAGGCCCTCTTTGCAGCGGGTCAGGCCTCGGGCCTGACCAGGCGCGCGATTAGTCGTTTTACGGATGGTCCCAGCGTCAGGATTACTGTGAAGGCGATTGGCCAGCAAAATGCCCATGAACCCATCCAATCCGCGAAAGTCGACGGGCCGAAGCCAATAGCCTTGACCGTTGCGATACCCGTGACGACGCAAGACATCAGGCCCGACATGATCAGGGCGAACAAAGCATTGGCAAATCGGGCGGGGATCATGAGTGCTGTCCTTGGGTGTCGACGTTTTAATTGCGACATTTCAGGAAGAAAATCCAGCCTTCTTCATGGCTTTACTGACGTAACCAGATCAAAGTGTCTTCGGTTCGCCGAGTTGTGGGCGTGTATTCGGCGCTGACCCAACCCTGATAATCTGATTGATCCATCGCCTTGAACAGGGCTGCGAAATCCATTTCACCTCGTCCGGGTTCCGAGCGATCTGGCGCGGCCCCTATCTGGGCGTGGAAAACCCGAGCCTTGAAGCGGTCCCAGATTGTAAGTGCGTCGCCGTGGATCATTTGCGCGTGAAAGCTGTCATATTGCAGGCCAACATTTGGCCGTACAACGTGATCGAGAACGTCTGCGGCAAGCTCATAGTCATTCAGGAAGTAGTCAGGTTGTGAAACGGGATTGAGCGGCTCGATCGTGAACATTTGGTCGGGCGCGAAATCTGCGGCCCATTGCAGGTTTTCAACAAAGCACGCAAGTGCTTCTTCTCCCGAGGCGTATCCCGCCATTACATGGATATATTGAGGCTTTAGAACTTTAGCATAGCGCAGAACGCGCCGGATGTCGGATTGAAATCGGGCTGTGCCACCGGGAACGGCCGCATATCCCGGCTCGCCACCAGCATAGTTTGGCGGTGGAGCGTTGATCAGCACCAGTTCAAGCCCGTTCGCCAATAGCGCCCTGCGGGTTTCCTTGGCGGCCAGATCGTAAGGAAACAGAATTTCAACCGCCGTAAACCCGGCCTGTGCGGCGGCTGAAAACCGGTCGAGATAGGGCAACTCTGTAAATAACAGCGAAAGATTGGCGGCAAATTTGGGCATCGGGTGCGCGGTCTCCTGAGCGTCTGAGCATATCGACCAAGTTAGGCGGCTAAAAGAGTCGGAAAACGACAGTTTGTCGAAAATCGGCCAGATCAATGGCTTCGAATCAGAAAACCTTTGGTTCAAGCGGTGCCTCGGTGCAGGGGGCTGCGTCAACAAAAGGTCTGAATACGATGGCAATGAGCCCTGAACCCGCGCGCGGGAACACCCTTGCTGTATCCGACAACAGTCAAGCCGCGTTTACCGGGAACACGTTAGCGGTGGCATCAATGTTGACCTGGGCTGCGGGTTTTCCAGCCGCCGAAGTTTTGCTGCAAACCTGGCCGCCAATAGCGCTGTTTGCGGCGCGTATGATGCTTGCGGTTCTGGTTATGGTGCCGATCTGGATACTGTTGAATGGGCCAGCGCGCGTTCTGCGCGCCCGCTGGGGGCATGCTTTTTTTGTTGGCGGCTTGGGGATTGGAACAGGGATGTTCCTAATCTTGGTCGCGCAAAAGCTGACCGACCCGGTCACGGTTGCAATCATCGCTTCTTGCGCACCTCTGATCGCGACGCTGTTGGAACTGGCAGCAGGGACACGACGATTGCGGTGGAAATTTGCGATAGGTATGGGAATTTCGATCATAGGCGGATTGATTGCGACCAGCGCGGTCGCGCCTGCGCAGTTGGGGATCGGTGCGGTTTGCGCAGTGGTGTCGACCGCGCTGTTTTGTTGGGCCAGCATGGCAACGGCGCGCGATTTCCCCGAGCTCAGCCAGCTGGGCCGTTGCACAATAACGCTTGTCGGAGGGTTGCTGACCGCGGTCGTACTGTTGCCGGTAGCCGGTTTTCTGGGGTTTGAAGTCATGCCCACACGGTCGGTCGACGCAGCACAGATGGGAATGTTGGTTTTCTATGCACTGTTCTCACTGGGCCTGAGCCAATTTTTCTTCATCGCATCTGTTGGGAAATTGGGAGTGGCGCTGGCCTCATTCCATATCAACATCGCGCCATTTTACGTGATGGTGATCATGATGGCGTTGGGAGAAGAGTGGAACTGGACCCGTGCGCTGGGTGCAGCGATAGTGGCGCTGGCGGTGGTGTTGGCACAAGACCGAAAGCCGCGACCGGTTCAATCTTCAAGTGCAGCAGAGGCGATCAGCGGAAAAAACTGACCTTCAGACCAGACACCGAACCAACCGTCATGATGGTTGCCGATCTCAACCAATCGGTAAAAGCTCTTGCGATCGATGCGCGCCTCCAGGTTGTCGCGAACCAATATGTAAGGTGACGGCTCATCTGTTTCCGCATCAAATACAATGCGGATTGGGTGATTGGGCCCGGCAGTGGCTGTATCGCCCACCTGCGTGGTAAACGTCAGGCGCTGGGCGTAACCCTCACCATCCTGATCGAAATCGACGGCGATGAACGGCGCATCCTCGACGGTGATTCCCACCTTTTCGACCGGGGTAACCAGAAAATATTTGCCCTCTTCTTTCTTAAGAATTGAGGAAAATAGCTTCACAAGCTCGAACCGGTTGATGGGTGACCCTAGATAACTCCAAGAGCAATCTTTTGCGATCCGGATGTCCAGATCGCCGCAAAACGGAGGATTCCAGAGGTGAACGGGCGGTAAACCCCGTGTTTTGGCCGCTTTGACCGAAGCCGCCAGGCCGTCTGGTGAAGGGGTCACGGGTTTTTGTCCGCTCATTGCTTTTGCCATTTCCTCTCAGCGCGATACACTTCAATCATAACAGTCCACGGAAGGGAACCTCATGTCCGAACCTGCCGACCTCGTGTCCGAGATCGAAGCGCTGGAAAACAAGCTGCAAGAGGCCAAAGCCTCGATCACCCGCCGCTTTATCGGGCAGGAAAAGGTCGTCGATCTGACCTTGACCGCCTTGTTGTGCGGCGGTCACGCGTTGTTGATCGGATTGCCGGGGCTTGGCAAGACACGGCTGGTCGAGACGCTGTCGACGGTCATGGGCCTTCATGGCAATCGCATCCAGTTCACCCCGGACCTTATGCCAGCGGATATTCTGGGATCCGAAGTATTGGACACAGCCGAGGATGGCAGCCGCCATTTCCGGTTCATTTCCGGCCCGATCTTCTGCCAGCTGCTGATGGCGGATGAGATCAACCGCGCTAGCCCGCGGACCCAATCAGCGCTGCTGCAGGCGATGCAGGAACGCACGGTGACCGTTGCTGGAGAGGATAGGGACTTGGGCGTGCCATTCCATGTGCTGGCCACGCAGAACCCGATTGAGCAGGAGGGGACCTACCCGCTGCCCGAAGCTCAGCTGGACCGTTTCCTTGTGCAGGTTGATGTGGAATATCCGGATCGCCAGACCGAACGCGACATTCTGCTGGCCACAACCGGTGTCGAAGAAGCAGAGGCGCATCAGATTTTCACTAAGGAAGAATTACTGGCCGCACAGGTTCTGTTGCGCCGGATGCCGGTTGGAGAGTCGGTTGTCGAACTGATCCTCGATCTGGTCCGTGCCTTCCGCCCGGATGAGGCAGGCGCGTCCGAGCGGGTGAGGGAAACCGTCGCTTGGGGCCCCGGCCCGCGTGCTGCGCAGGCGCTGATGATGACCGTACGTGCCAATGCGATGCTGGAAGGTCGACTGGCCCCCAATGCCGAGGATGTGCTGACCATGGCGCGTCCGGTTCTCAGCCACCGCATGGCGCTGAACTTTGCAGCCCGAGCACGGGGCGACAGCCTGTCTGACCTGATCGAGTCCACCGCTGCCGGTCTGGTCCGCACCGAGGCTGCGGCGTGAACGCCGCCCAGACCCTACGCGAACGATCCGAGGCCGAGGCGTCCCGGCTGCCGCCCCTTTTGGCGCGCGCCGAACATCTGGCCGGAACCGTGTTATTGGGAGATCACGGGCGCAGACGCTCGGGTCTGGGGGATGATTTCTGGCAATACCGTCCAGCGCAAATCGGCGACAGTCGCCGGATGATTGACCATAGGCGCTCGGCCCGTGGCGACCAGCAGTTTGTGCGCGAACGTGAGTGGCAGATTGCGCAGTCGATCATGCTTTGGGTCGATCAGGGTGCGTCGATGCGGTTTGCTTCAGACAAGACCTTGCCAACCAAGATCGACCGCGCCCGCCTGCTGGGGCTCGCAACGGCCATCCTGCTGGTGCGTGGCGGTGAACGCGTTGGTTTGACGGGAACAACCCTGCCCCCACGCAGGGGCAATGCACAGATCATAAGATTGGCGCAGGCTTGGTCTGAGGATTCGCAAACCGATTATGCTCCACCCGAACACCGCGCGATGATTCCGCATGCGCGCGCAGTGTTTATCTCGGATTTCCTGGGACCGCTGGATGAGGTTGAGTTGGCGCTTACCAAAGCAGCCGACCGAGGTGTTCGCGGCGTTCTAATGCAGCTTCTGGATCCCAGCGAGGAGTCTTTTCCCTATTCCGGGCGCACCATCTTTGAAAGCGTCGGCGGCACTGCCCGGCATGAGACTTTGAAAGCTGCAGACCTACGAGATCGCTATCTGGATCGCCTTGCACGGCGTAAAGACGCATTGACGCATCTTTGCCGCGCGACCGGCTGGCAGATGGGGCTACACCATACGGGTGACAGTGCACAATCGGCTCTATTGTGGCTCTATCGCGCCTTGGATGGGAGTGCGCAATGACAGTTCTGGCGGGCATTGGCTTTACCGCGCCTTGGGTGCTGCTGGGGCTTTTGACCCTGCCGATCCTTTGGTTGATCCTGCGCGCTGTCCCACCAGCGCCAATCCGTCGCCTGTTCCCGGCTGTGACGTTGTTGTTGGGCCTGAAGGATGACGAAAGTGTCTCGGACCGCACGCCGTGGTGGCTGTTGCTGCTCAGAATGCTGGCGGCTGCGGCAATCATCATCGGGCTGGCAGGGCCGGTACTAAATCCCTCGCGCGATGAAACCGGATCCGGGCCGTTGCTGCTGGTGCTGGATGCCAGCTGGGCAGGTGCGACGCGCTGGTCATCGACGCTGGATCAGATCGATGCACAACTGACCGAAGCCGGCCGTGCTGGTCGCCCGGTCTCGATCTTACGCCTGACCGAACCTGAGCCCCCTGTGTTTCAGGCCGCCGAAGCTTGGCGCGGGCGATTGCCAGGTCTTACACCGATGCCTTGGCAACCTACCGAAGCACAGATTCCCCAGACTTTGGCAGCACTGGAGCAGGTAGAAGGTGGTTTTGACACCCACTGGTTCTCCGATCAGTTGGCGTTTGAGGGTCATGATCGTCTGGTTTCGGCCCTGCAGGGGCGGGGCGAAGTGATCGTTTATCAATCCCCCGCCTCCGCGACCGCGATCCTGCCTGCAACGTATCAGGACGGAGCGATCCAGCTTCGCGTTCTACGTGCCAATCCGGGCCCAGCCGAAAGCGTTACTGTGCTGGCGCAAGGGCGCGATCCAGCGGGCGCGATGCGCGTGCTGCAATCCACGTCACTGGAGTTTGAAAGCGGCTCTACACAGGCGCAAATCGAATTCGCGCTGCCCTCGGAATTGCGCGCTCGAATTACACGGTTCGAGCTTCAGGACCAGCGCTCTGCCGGCGCGGTGACTTTGACAGATGACAGCCTGAGGCGGCGCGAAGTGGCGCTGATTGCGGGCACGTTGAACCGTGAAGGGTTAGAGCTGCTTTCACCGCTCCACTATCTGACACAGGTGTTGATCCCAACCGCTGATTTTGTTGAAGGAGGTTTGACTGAAGTCCTCCCCGCCAACCCGGATGTGATCGTGCTGGCGGATGTGGCGAAGCTTTCTGATTCAGAACAGGCTGAGGTCATTGAGTGGGTTGTACAAGGCGGCCTTCTGCTGCGCTTTGCTGGACCGCGTATGGCCGCAAGCGATCTGGGTCGAGATGAGGAAGATGATTTGCTGCCGGTGCGTCTGCGTAGCGGTGGCCGTTCCGTCGGCGGCGCGATGAGTTGGGGCGAGGCCAAGGGTTTAGCGCCGTTCTCAGAAAACTCGCCATTCTACGGGCTAACCATACCCGAGGATGTCACGGTAACAACTCAGGTGATGGCACAACCAGACCCTAATCTGGCCGATCGGGTGATTGCGTCACTCTCCGATGGTACGCCTTTGGTTACCCGCAAACCCTTAGGATTGGGGCAGGTGGTGCTGTTCCATGTTACGGCGGATGCAGAATGGTCAAGTCTGCCGCTGTCTGGGCTATTTGTGGAGATGTTGGACCGGCTGGCCGTCGCTTCTGCCGCCAAATCTCGGCAAGAGGCGCAGATGCAGGGAACAGTGTGGGAGCCGGTTCAGATACTGGATGGTTTTGGTACTCTGACCGATGCCGGAACATTGGCCGGCGTGGATGGGGTCGAGCTGGTCTCGGGCCAGATCGGACCAGACTTGCGCCCGGGCCTTTATGAAAGCGGCAAGCAGAAACTTGCACGGAATGTGTTGGCCGAGGATGCGGTGCTGACGCCAGCCGTTTGGCCTGCCGATGTCCCGATCCGGGGGCAGGATATCACAACAGAGACGCCGTTGGCGGGTCTGTTGCTTAGCCTTTCGCTTGTGCTGTTGACGATTGACGTGATCGCGTCATTGGCTCTTTCCGGACGTTTGGGTCTGGCGCGCGCGGCAGCCGTGATGCTGGGCGCATTGCTGCTTGTTCCGGATGCGCAGGCGCAGACGCCGGATGATACCGATTTCGCGCTGAATGCGACGCAGGAACTCGTACTGGCGCATGTCCTGACGGGCGATGCGCAAGTAGATGATATCGCGCTGGCTGGGCTGCGCGGGCTCGTGCAAACGCTGCATTATCGCACCTCGGTCGAGCCTGCTGATCCCATCGGGGTCGATCTGGAACGCGATGAGCTTGCGTTCTTTCCACTGCTTTATTGGCCGATCACAACCGATCAGCCGCAACCTTCGGCCGAGGCCTATGCCAAGCTCAACGCCTATCTGCGATCAGGCGGGATGATCCTGTTTGACACGCGCGACGCCGACATCGCTGGCTTCGGGGCGTCAAGCCCCAATGGGCGCAAGCTGCAGCAATTGGCTGCGCCGCTAAATATTCCCTCATTAGAGCCGGTTCCGCGTGATCATGTTCTCACTCGCGCCTTTTATCTGCTGCAGGATTTCCCCGGTCGCTATTCCGGCACCGAAGTCTGGGTCGAAGCCGCGCCGCCGAATGCCGAGCAGATCGAGGGGATGCCGTTCCGCAATCTCAATGACAACGTGACTCCGGTAGTGATCGGGGGCAATGACTGGGCCGGGGCCTGGGCGGTGGATCGCAACGGTCAGTCCCTGTTGCCTGTGGGTCGCGGCTATGCTGGCGAACGGCAACGTGAACTGGCCCATCGCTTTGGCGTTAATCTGGTGATGCATGTACTGACCGGAAACTACAAATCCGATCAGGTCCACGTGCCCGCCCTTTTGGATAGGTTGGGGCAATGACCGGTACCGTCATCTTTGATCCGCTGATCCCATGGCCCGTCTTGGCCGTTGTCGCCGCCATCGCGCTTGCCGGGGTAGTGCTGGCGCTCTGGCGTGGCTTGTCGGGTTGGGCGTTGCGTGGCTTGGCTGCTTTGGTTGTCCTCTCCGCACTTAGCGGCCCAGTTTATCAGGTCGAGGATCGCGCGCCGCTGACGGATATCGTGCTGATGATCGAAGATGAAAGCGCCAGCCAAACCCTGTCGGATCGTGCCGAACAGACCATTCTGGCCGCAAACGAGCTTGCGGCTGAAATCGAAGCCCGCGACAATACCGAGCTACGCCGCATTCGGGTTGGTGACGGCGACGGGGATGAGGGCACGCAGGTCATGGCCGCTCTGAACGCGGCCCTCGCCGAAGAACCCCGGGCGCGGATTGCAGGCATCATCGTGGTCTCAGACGGTATAGTACACGACGCAGACCAAGCTCCTGACCTACCTGCGCCGATGCACTTGTTACAGACAGGGCGTGCGAGTGATTGGGATCGTCGGCTGATCGTGCGCAATGCACCTGCATTCGCCATAATTGGAGAGCCTGTAACGCTTACCCTGCGCGTCGAGGATACCGGCGTAGCGCCTGTCGGTGTCACAAACGCCCCGCTTGAGATCTCAGTCGACGGTGCTGAGCCTGAGCGCTTCACCATTCCCATCGGTGTGGACGTAGAGTTGCCGATTACCTTGCCGCATGGTGGGCGAAACGTCATCCAGTTCTCGGTTTCGCAGGCCGAAGGCGAGTTGACCGAACGCAACAACACCGCCCTTATCCAGATGAACGGCGTGCGGGATCGTCTGCGCGTCTTGCTGGTATCCGGCGAGCCGCATCCCGGCGGGCGCACGTGGCGCAACCTGCTGAAATCCGACAGCTCGGTTGATCTGGTCCATTTCACCATCCTGCGGCCACCGGAAAAGCAGGATGGCGTACCTGTTGATGAACTCTCGTTGATTGCCTTTCCAACGCGTGAGCTGTTTCTGGAAAAGATCAATGACTTCGACCTGATCATCTTTGACCGCTATAAGCGGCGCGGCATCCTGCCTGCGATCTATCTGGACAACGTGGGCGACTATATCGTCAATGGTGGGGCGGTGCTGGTTGCTGCGGGCCCCGATTTTGCCACCGCGGACAGCCTTTTCCGCTCTCCGCTTGGGCCAGTCCTGCCTGCAAAACCCAGCGCACGGGTCTATGAGGAACGGTATGTGCCTATGGTTACCGATCTGGGCCAGCGTCACCCGGTGACTACCGACCTGGGCGATTCTGAAACATGGGGCGCATGGCTGCGCCAGATCGATGTCAGCCAGCTATCCGGCGACATGCTCATGACCGGCGTGGATGACCGTCCGTTGCTGGTGCTAGATCGCGTGGGCGAAGGGCGTGTGGCGCTGATGGCCTCTGATCACGCTTGGCTGTGGAGCCGCGGTTTTGAGGGCGGTGGCCCTCAGTTGGAGCTACTCCGCAGGCTGGCCCACTGGATGATGAAAGAACCCGAGCTTGAAGAAGAGGCGCTGTGGGCCGAAGCGAATGGCCAGTCGATGCGTATCATCCGCCAGACGCTGGAGGATGAGGTTGGCCCCGTCACCGTCACCCGCCCTAACGGCGACACCTTGGATATCACGCTGAACGAGGTCTCGCCTGGTCGGTTTGAGGCGCAGTATTTCGGCCCCGAAATTGGCCTTTACCGTCTGGAAGAGGGTGAGCATTCCGCCGTGATTGGTCTTGGCCCTGCCGCACCCAAGGAATTCGAGCGCACGATCGCAACCGGTGAAATCCTAAGCCCGGTTCTGGCCAGCCTGCGCGGGGGTACGATTCGGGTGGAAGAGGGCCTGCCCTCAATCCGGAACGTCCGTGTGGGCCGACCGGCAGCAGGACGGGGCTGGATTGGGCTGACACCGCGCGACGCCTACGAAACCCGCGATGTTACACAGGCCGGGTTGCTTCCCCCCTGGCTGGTGTTGCTGCTGGCCGGTGGGTTCCTCTTGGCCGGTTGGTTGCGCGAGGGGCGTCGCTAGCGCGGCTTAAGCATTTTTTCACGCTCTCCCGCGATGCTCTGAGCAGATTATCGCGGGAAAATTTTACATGAATCTTGCTGAGAAACTGGCGCGGGAACGGCGCGCGTGATTGGCTGCTGAGCGCCTGTTGCATCTGAAACAGGCCGAGCTCTCTGCCGCCAACCGCAAACTGGGGCGTCATGCCATCGCTCTGACACGTCAGATCGATGAGACTCAGGCCGAGGTTGCGACCGTCCGCGACGAAAACGAAAAGGTCAAATCCGATCTGACCGTGGCCAATGCCAAGATCGAAGTCGCTGAACGCCGTCTGTGGCACTCGATTCAGACCATCCCTGACGGGTTTGCCTTTTTCGACGACAACAACACATTGATCGTTGCCAACGCCGCTTACCTAAGCGTTTTCGATGGGCTGGAAGAGGTCGTGCCGGGGATTACCTATCCGCGTATTCTTGAAATTCTGACCCTTGAGGGGATCGTGGATATCGGCGCGGAAAAGATCGCGGACTGGCAGGCCCGTATGCTCGCACGCTGGGCGCAACCGCACCCCGAACCCGAGGTGATCCAGCTGTGGAACGGCCAATATATCCGGTTGATCGATCAGCGGGGCCACGGCGGCGACGTGCTGAGCCTTGCGCTGAACATCACCGCCTCGGTCCGGCATGAGGCCGAGCTGAACGCCGCGCGTGAAAGGGCCGAGTCTGCCAACCGCGCCAAATCCGCCTTTCTGGCCAATATGAGACATGAGATTCACACGCCGATGAACGGGATCGTTGGCATGACCGAACTGCTGACCGAAACCCCGATGAACGAAGAACAAAGGCTCTATGTCAGCACAATTCGTTATTCGGGCGAGTCGCTGCTGGCCATCATCAACGATGTTCTCGACTATTCAAAGATCGAGGCCGACAAGTTGACGCTGCACCCCGAGCAGTTCGATCTTGAACGTTGTATCCTAGAGGTCGCTATGCTGTTGCAGCCTAGCGTACGAGACAAAGGACTGACCTTGTTATTGGATTATGACCTGTTCCTGCCGACGCTTTTTGTAGGTGATCCGAGGCGGATTCGTCAGATTCTGACCAACCTCGTGGGGAACGCGGTGAAGTTTACCGCACAAGGCCATGTATTGATCCGTGTGACAGGCGTACCAGACATGACCACAGAAAGCTGCGATATCCACGTAACCATCGAGGATACGGGCATCGGGATTGAGGCTGACAAGGTCCCGCACATCTTTGGTGAATTCAATCAGGTCGAGGATGCCCAGAACCGCCAGTTCGAAGGCACGGGTCTGGGGCTGGCGATCACCAAGCGTCTGATCTCGATGATGGGCGGTGCGGTTTGGGTCGAAAGCGATACGGGCAAAGGATCTTGCTTCGGATTCCGCATATCGTTGCCCACTGCTGAAGGTCCGCAACCTATTCCACCCGATTTGGCGGGGCAATTGAAGCGTGTTTTGGTGGTCGAAGATATGGCCGTCAACCGTGCCATCCTGACCAAGCAATTAGACCGCCTCGGGTCTCAGGCGCTGACCTGTTCGACGGGGGCAGAGGCGTTATGAGTAATGGATGATTCAATTGATCTGGTCTTGTGCGATCACGATCTGCCGAACATGGACGGGTTGGAGCTTGCCACCACTCTGCGTGACAAAGGATTGGACGATCTGCCAATCGTGGTGATGTCGGCCAATCCCGGTGTGATCCACGCCGATCCGGCCCATCGGCTCATTAACGGTGTTTTACAGAAACCTATCCCGCGCGCCGAGTAGTATTCTCGGCTGATGGCGATGGGTGCGCCTGTATTCAAGCCGGATCGCAGCGACGACTGCGCCTCTAATCTCGAGACTAATGCACAAGTTCCGCAGGAGCAGAGGCTGATGCGGGTTCTGGCAGCCGAAGACAATCGAACCAATCAGCTGATCCTTCGAAAGATGACCAAGGACCTGAACATCGATTTGAAATTCGTCTCCAACGGGTTGGAGGCGGTCGAAACCTTCGCCAGCTTTGATCCGGATCTGATCTTCATGGATATCTCGATGCCGAAGATGGATGGCAAAGATGCGACAGGTGAAATCCGGCGACGCGAGATCGGAACAGATCGCCATGTTCCCATCGTGGCCCTGACGGCCCATGCCATGACAGGGGATGACCAGGGGATACTGGCGGCGGGGCTTGACTATTACCTGACCAAACCGTTGCACAAAAAACTGATCCACAAGATGATACTGGAACATCGGCCTGCTGAGGCTCGTGCGGTCGGTGCAGGCAGTGAAGGCACAGCATAGGATCGATTGATGTCAGATGAGCGCGGTTTTCGCCCCCGAGGATTGGGTGAGATTGCAATTCGCTGCGCCGATATTGCGGCAATGGTGCAATTCTATGAGAAGGTGATCGGGTTGCAGCGGCTGCAAGGCGACCATAACAGCGCCATCACCTTTTTTCGGATCGCCGAAGGGTTCGGCGGGCATACACAGGTGCTGGCCCTGTTTCACCAATCAGTTGGCTCTGAGCGTGGACCAGAGCAGACTGGCGAGACAGTGCCGGTAACAGGGGGCGCTTCGGCCCTGCACCATATCGCGCTGTCGGTGCCCTTTGCTGAGCAGGACGCGGTCATGCGCTGGTACGACCAAATCGGGCAGCCCTATCGGGTTGAGCATTTCGGCTGGATCGGCTGGCGCGGCATCTTCACTCAAGACCCCGAGGGGAACACGGTGGAACTTGTGGCTTACGATCCTTCGATGCTTGATCAGGCCTGATAGGGGCGTACAAACACGGGTTTGTCGTCTTCCGACAGATCGGCCCGGTATTCGTACCCGCCGCTATCAAAATCCAGCAGGCCTTTGGGGTCGGTCAGTCGATGTTGAATGATGTACCGGGCCATCGAACCACGCGCCTTCTTTGCAAAGAAGCTGACAATCTTGGGGGTGCCGCCCTTGTCCTCCATGAACACCGGGGTCACAACGGGCAGCTTCAGCGCTTTCAGGTCGACTGCGCTGAAATATTCCTGGCTGGCGCAGTTCACCAGAACTTTGCTGCCAGCCTCAGCAGCTTGGGCGTTCAGCGCCTTGCTCAGCTGATCGCGCCAGTATTCATAAAGGTTTTTGCCACGTCGGGTTTTCAGTTTGCTGCCCATCTCAAGCCGATAGGCCTGAATGGCATCCAGTGGGCGCAATACACCATAAAGCCCAGATAGGATGCGCAAATGATCTTGTGCCCAGGCCATTTCGTCGGCGTCCAGCGATGCGGCCTCAAGCCCCTGATAGGTATCGCCTGCAAAGGCCAAAGCGGCAGGGCGCGTTGCATCTGCTTCCGGCGCGTCTGAAAATACCCGGTACCTGTCCCGATTCAGGCGGGCCAAGTCGTCGCTCAGGTCCATCAGCTTTTTCAGATCGCCCAAGGTCAGGTTGCGGGCGGTCTTCGACAAGCGGATCGCGTCATCCTGAAAATCGGGTTGGGTGACTTCGACGTTTCGTTCTACCCAATCCAGCCGCTTGGCCGGGGAAATCACTACCAGCATGTCCGCCCTCGTTTCTCGCCTGCTCAGGCGTATCTAGCCCGCCTGTTGCAGCACGTCCAGAAACGCCGCACCAAACCTTTCGTGACGACGGTCGCCCAAAACTTGCTCCATCGCTCGTGGATCATCCGGGCGCAGCTGCGCCACCTTCGCCAGTTGTGATGCGGTACAGCTGAGCGGCTTGTCAATCCCATCGCGGCCACGCGACAATTGTGATTGAACCTCAAGTAACTGATCGTAAATGTCGCCCTGATTGCGGCCGGCAAGTTTGCGCCTTGCTGGGTGCAGCTCTTCCACCGTGCCAGTCAGCACTTCAAGGAAGGTTGCACCGTAGCGTTCCAGCTTTTTCGCCCCGATACCGCTGATCCGGGCCATATCGTCCAGATTTGCAGGTCGGGTTTCCGCCATCTCGATCAGGGTGCGATCTGGGAAGATGACGTAGGCCGGAACCCGCGCGGCCTCGGCCAATGCGCGACGTTTGGCCTTGAGCGCCGAGAGCAGCGGTGCGTCTTCCTCGGACACCATCGCTTTGACTGCGGGACGACGGGTGGCTTTGCGGATCGTGTCTTTACGTAGGTCAATTTGCGCCTCACCCTTCAGGATTGGTTTGGCGGATTCGGTCATACGCAAGGCACCGTGGCGCTCGGGGTCGGGACGGACCAGATCGTGGCCCATCATCTGCCGGAAGATCGCCTGCCATTGCGGGCGCGACCAGTCTTTACCGATGCCGTAGGTTGACAGGTTGTCGTGCCGACGTGCTCGGATTTTGTCGGTCTCATTGGCCAACAGGATGTCGATCAGATGACCCGCGCCGAACCATTCTTCTGTACGCAGAATAGCGGACAGGGCCATGCGAACCGGCGTGGTGCCATCGAACACTTCAGGAGGACTGTCGCAAAGATCGCATTTGCCGCAAGGTTCGATCTGTTCTCCGAAATATCCCAGCAGGGTCTGGCGGCGGCATTTTAGGGCTTCGGCCAATCCAAGCAACGCATTCAGGCGTGCATGATCCGCCATCCGCCGTTCAGGTGGGGCCAGCCCTTCGTCGATCTGCGACCGGCGCAGTCGGATATCGTCAGGGCCAAACAACGTAAGGGTTTCGGCAGGACCACCATCGCGCCCGGCACGGCCGATTTCCTGATAGTAAGCTTCGATCGATTTAGGCAGGTCCGCATGAGCAACCCAGCGGATGTCGGGCTTATCGATGCCCATGCCAAACGCGACAGTGGCGACGACGATCAGCCCATCCTCGCGCGCAAAGCGGGTCTCGACGATGCGGCGATCTTCGGCCTCCATCCCGCCGTGGTAGTGACAAGCCGAATGCCCTTCGGCGCGAAGCGCTTGTGCCAACACTTCGGTTTTGTTTCGGGTGCCACAATAGACGATGCCGGATTGGTTCTTGCGGGCGGCTGCGAAGTCGAGGATTTGTTTGCGCGGTCCATCCTTGACGGCAAAGGCAGGATGGATATTGGGTCTGTCAAACCCGCGCAGGAATTTACGCGGCTCAACACCGTCGAACAGCTTTTCGACGATCTCTTCCTGCGTTTCCGCATCCGCTGTCGCTGTAAATGCGGCGAGGGGCACGCTCAAAGCGCGACGCAGCTCTCCGATCCGCAGGTAATCAGGGCGAAAATCATGGCCCCATTGGCTAACACAATGCGCCTCGTCCACGGCAATCAGATTGACGTTGATCCGACGTAGCATTCCCAGTGCAGACCCTGCAGCCAGCCGTTCCGGCGCCATATAAAGCAGCTTGAGTCGACCACCCTCTATAGCATCCCAAACGGCATCAGTTTCCTCAGATGTATTGCCCGAGGTGAGCGCGCCTGCCTCGACACCGGCCTCTTGCAGCCCACGTACCTGATCGCGCATCAGGGCGATGAGCGGAGATATCACCACAGTTACCCCGTCGCGCAACAGTGCAGGCAATTGAAAACAAAGGGATTTACCACCACCCGTGGGCATGATAGCCAGCACGTTTTCGCCCGCGGTCACGGCATCGACAATCTCTTCCTGCCCGGGGCGGAAGTCGTCGAATCCAAAGACGTCTCGCAACAAGGGTGCGGAGTCGAACATGCGCCGGAGGGTCCTGTATTAAGGTTTGTCTGCTCTTAAGACAGGACCATCACATACTAAGATTCGGTGAACAAGAGGTCAGTAGAAATAGACCGCATTGTTGATCAGGATGATCCGCAGGGCATAGACTCCGATCAGCACGACAAGAGGCGTCAGATCCAGACCGCCCATGTTGGGCAGGATGCGACGGATGGGGCTATAAATCGGTTCTAATATCCGGTTCAGCCCATACCAGATTTGCGCCACCAGTTGCTGGTGCAGGTTAAGAACCTGAAAGTTGATCAGCCAACTCATGATCACATGGGCAAGAATGATGAACCAGACAATGTCTAGTATCAAAAGCAGGATTTGGATCAGCGACAGCATGGGCACTCCGTTCGTCAATTGCCCAGAGACCTAAGCGCGCCTGCGCCAAAGAGCAAGTCTGCAGCAACACAACGCTTGCGAATTACCACAAAGCCCCCTCTTATGAATTCAACAAGAACAGGGGCAGAAATGGCGGAAATTTCCAAGCGCAAGCGCATCTGGGGCTGGTGGTTTTTCGACTGGGCTTCGCAGCCCTATCACACCTTGCTGGTGACCTTTGTATTTGGCCCATATTTTGTAAGTGTTGCTGCACAGTATTACCTGACATCAGGTCTGGTGGAGGAGGCTGCCAAGGCGCAGGCGCAGGTTGTCTGGGCGAACGGCATGACCATTATCGGGCTGATCATTGCCTTTGGTGCGCCATTGTTGGGCGCCATGGCAGATGTCTCAGGACGGCGTATCCCTTGGATATTTGGATTTTCGCTGATGTACGCGGTGGGATCCGCGGCGCTTTGGTACACGATGCCTGATGGCTCGAATATGTGGCTGATGATTTCGGCCTTTGGGCTGGGCTTTGTGGGGGCCGAATATGCGCTCATCTTCATCAATTCTCAGCTGCCTGATTTGGGGGATGACAGTGAGGTCGGTGAGATCTCGGGATCAGGTTTTGCGTTTGGCTATTTCGGAGGACTGCTGTCGCTGGCGATTATGCTGGCACTGTTCGTCGAGCAGCCCAATGGCAAAACCCTGATCGGGATAGACCCGATGTTCGGTCTGGATGCGGCAACGCAGGAAGGTACTCGGTTTGTCGGGCCCTTCACAGCCGGGTGGTTCGTCCTGTTCATGTTGCCTTATTTTCTTTGGGTCAGGGACGACCCGAATACTGATAAACAAGGCAGCGTGGGCGAAGCCTTGCGGTTGCTGGGAAAATCCGTCGCTGCCTTGCGTCATCGGGTGAGCCTGGCGACATATCTTGGGTCATCGATGTTTTACCGCGACGCTCTGAACGGGCTATATACGTTTGGTGGAACATACGCTGCACTGGTCCTGGAATGGGATATCGTTAAGATCGGTGTGTTCGGGATCGTCAGCGTGCTGGCTTCGGCCATCTTCGCATGGGTCGGCGGCAAGATGGATCGGAAATACGGCCCTAAACCGGTGATACTGGTCGCCATTTGGGTTTTGATCTTTGTCTGCTTGACGGTTGTGTCGATGGATCGAACACAGATCTACGGAATTTCATTGCCCGAAGGCTCTGGCCTGCCGGATATGGCGTTTTTCGGATGCGGAATTCTGATCGGCGGTATGGGAGGTATCCTGCAATCGGCCAGCCGATCAATGATGGTGCGCCATACTGATCCCGCCACCCCGGTTGAAAGTTTTGGGCTTTATGGGCTTTCGGGTCGGGCAACGGCCTTTGCAGCGCCGCTTTTGATCGGAATAGCAACGGCAGTGACCGGTAGTGCAAGACTGGGGGTGTCACCGATCATTCTGTTGTTTATTCTAGGACTAGTCCTGATGCGCTGGGTGAAACCGGAAGGGGATCAGAGCAGATGATTTTATTACGTTTTTTAGCTGTCTTAACGGTGATGACACTTGCAGGCGCGGCAGGGGCGCAACCGCTGGCCAAGCAATTGTTCGGGGCTCAGAAGGTGGGGTCTCAGCAAAAATCAGCGGCTTTCGGCAGTTATTCGCGCGGGTGCGCTGCAGGGTCGGTGCAATTGCCCGAAACTGGGCCAACATGGCAGGCGATGCGCCTGTCGCGCAATCGTAACTGGGGGCATCCGCAGGCGATCGACTATGTTCAGGATCTCAGTCGGTTTGCAGCCAAGCAACCGGGGTGGAATGGTCTCTATATTGGCGATATCAGCCAACCACGGGGCGGGCCAATGACCTCTGGCCATCGCTCTCACCAATTAGGGCTGGATATCGATATTTGGATGCTGCCGGGTGACAACATGCGCCTTAGCCGTAAAGCGCGTGAGAATATCTCGTCAATATCCTTACGCCGCGCGAACGGCGCCTATGTGAACGGCAACTGGACCAAGCAGCATCATGCGGTGTTGCGCGAAGCCGCCAAGGACAAGCGCGTTGCCCGGATCTTTGTGTTCCCTGGTGCCAAGGTGCAGATGTGCAATGACGAGAAGGGCAACAAAGCCTATCTGCGCAAGATTCGACCGTGGTGGGGGCATCACTATCATTTTCATGTGCGTCTGAAATGCCCAAGGGGATCGAAAGGCTGCGTCAATCAGGATCCACCTCCCAAGGGCGATGGCTGTGCAGAAGCGGAACAATGGGTCCGCAATATCCTCAACCCGCCTCCACCCGACCCAAATGCGCCTCCACCAAAGAAACGACGAGAATACCGTCTGGCTGACTTGCCCCAGCAATGTACCGCTGTTTTGCAAGCCAACTGATATTAGCGCTGCTGCTAACAGGGCAGGTTTGGGCAGTCGAGCTAAAGCGGGCTTCGTTGCTGGATACTTACGTCTGGCGCAACACTTCTGATTGGTTTGGTGGATTTTCGGCGATTCACATCGCAGAAGGCGGCGAACGTTTGATCGCGATCAGTGACCGGTCAAGGCTGATCACAGCGCGGGTCAATCGGGACGGTGATAAGATCATCGGTATCGAAATTCTCGGGCAATGGCCAATCCTGTCCAGCAACGGGCGCGTCCTGAAGGGACGGGCAGGGGATTCCGAAGGGATTGCGGTTGCCTCGGATGAAAGTATCTACATCTCGTTCGAAGGTGTTCACCGCATCGCACATTATATGGCGCACAACACAAATACACGGGTTCTGCCGCGTCCACGAGAGTTTCTGAATTTGGACCGCAACGGGTCATTCGAAGCGCTGGCGATCGACAATCTGGGACGGCTTTATACACTGACTGAAAAAAGCAGAACCCTTCGCGGGGATATCCCGATCTATCGGTGGGATGGCAGCCGCTGGTCAACGCCCTTTGTTCTGCCCGCGCGCGGAAAGTTCCTACCAGTTGCCGCTGAATTCGGTCCTGACGGGAGGTTTTATGTACTTGAGCGTGCCGTTGCATTCATTGGCTTTCGAACGCGCCTGCGTCGATGGGAGATTGTCAACGATGCCCCTCAGTCCGAAGAAGTGTTACTTGAAACCGGCTCCGGACTTCACGACAACCTCGAAGGATTGTCGATCTGGCGCGACGGTCAGATGCGTTTGCGCGCTACGATGATCTCGGACGACAATTTTCTGGCACTGCAACGGACAGAAGTGGTTGAATACCTGTTGCCCGATTGACAGGTCGTTATCAAAGGTCTAAACGCACGGCCTGCCTTGGGATGAGCCTGGGGCCAAGTCGCCGCTACCTTGTCAAAACGGGCATCTGAAAATGCAACGCAGCTTTATTCCCGGCATCATTGCCATGGCCGCCATTGTCGTGGCCTCAAACATCCTGGTCCAGTTCCTCATCTTTGATGGGCTGTTGACCTGGGGTGCTTTCACTTATCCGCTGGCCTTCCTGGTCACGGACATCATGAATCGCGTCTATGGCGTAGGTCCAGCCCGCAAGGTCGTGTTTGCCGGCTTTGTCACCGGTATCATCTGCTCGCTGATCGGTAGCCAGATCATGCTGCAGGGTGACGGCTTCACCTATGCCGCCGTACCGCTGCGGATTGCCGTTGCCTCGGGAACCGCGTTCCTGATCGCACAACTAACCGATGTCACCGTGTTCAATTCACTGCGTGGCGGACGCTGGTGGCGCGCACCGCTGGTCTCGACGCTGGTTGGGTCTGCACTGGACACCGCGCTGTTCTTCACCATCGCCTTCTCGGCTTCGGTCACCTTCTTTGGTGCCAATGCTGACGCCGCGATCAGTTGGGCGTGGGAACCTGTGCCATTCATGCAGTCTGGCCCGATGGCGCCGCTCTGGGTGACACTGGCTTTTGCTGATTGGCTTGTGAAACTGTCACTGGCTTTGATCGCGTTGATTCCGTTCAAAGTGATCGTTGCCCGCTTGACCGCTGCACAGCCTGCGTAAAAAAGTTCTTTGAGATTGGCACAAGTTGTGTCACGCTCCTTTCTAACCGCAACAGATAGAAAAGGAGGTGATCCAGTGTCGAGAAAGAGATTGGAGAGAGGTGTCGGAACAACCGGGGGGATCGCCTGTTAAGGCAGCCCTTGGCGGAGCGCTCGCTCCGGCTGGTCGATTGATCTAACCGACCCCACCTCCTGAACTTTCGAAGGGCCGTCCCACCGGGGCGGCCCTTTCTGTTTTTACCTGTGCCTAGTATGGTCTGACCCATGTTGCGCATCAACGACGATATCACCCTGCAAGACTGGGAAATGACGGAAAGCTTTGTGCGGTCTTCTGGTCCGGGTGGGCAGAACGTGAACAAGGTATCGACAGCGGTTGAATTGCGGTTCGAAGCAGCGCGCTCACCCTCCTTGCCCGACCCGGTCAAAAATCGATTGAAACGTATAGCTGGGCGGCGATGGACTAAAGACGGAGCGATTGTCATCCAATGCGAAGAAACCCGTTCCCAGGCCCGCAACCGCGAGATTGCGCGCGCCCGGCTGGGGGAACTGATTGCCCGCGCCTTGGTCAAACCCAAGCGTAGGATTGCAACGAAACCGACCTATGGCTCGGTCAAGCGTCGATTGGCAGCCAAAAAAGCACGCGGCGATGTAAAGGCGCTACGGGGCAAAGTGTCCGAAGAATGAACTGGCATCTTGGCTCTTGGTTGATAGTCTGACCCACAATAAGGGCAGGAGGGCAACAACATGAGGCTGGAGGGTAAAACCGCAATCGTGACCGGTGGTGCATCCGGGTTCGGTGCGGGAATTGTGCAAAAGTTCCTTTCTGAAGGTGCCCGCGTTATGATTGCCGATATCAATGGCGATGCCGCCCGCGATATGGCCGCTGCATTGGGCCAGGATGCCATTTCTCAGCAAGTTGACGTCTCGGATGTGGACGCCGTTCAGGCCATGGCTGATGTCGTACACAGTGTTTTCGGATCGCTTGATGTTCTGGTGAACAATGCGGGCGTGACTCATATGCCAACGCCACTGGAAGACGTCAGTGAAGCTGACTTCGACAGGGTTTTTGCAGTGAACATGAAATCTGTCTACCTGACAGCGCGCGCCTTTGTGCCGGGCATGAAGGCGCGCGGTATGGGCGCGATCCTGAACGTGGCCTCAACAGCAGGTCTGTCGCCGCGCCCCAATCTGAACTGGTATAACGCGTCCAAAGGTTGGATGATCACGGCAACAAAAACGATGGCGGTGGAACTCGCCCCATCGGGCGTGCGCGTCAATGCGATCTGTCCGGTGGCAGGAGAAACGCCTCTTCTGAAATCCTTCATGGGCGAAGACACACCGGAAATTCGCGCCAAGTTCCTCTCGACCATCCCGCTGGGCCGCTTTTCGACCCCTGAAGACATGGCCAACGCCGCCTGTTTCCTGTGCTCGGACGAGGCCAGCATGATCACGGGCACCGCGCTTGAGGTGGATGGAGGCCGATGCATCTGATCCGCTCTTCATCTGGCCATAAATATCTCCACCGGAGGCAGCGCGCCGCGGCGCGCTTATCTGCCCAACATCAGAGGTTTCGATGACACCCGGCCCCAAAAACCTGATCACCGATGTCCCGGGCCTGAAGGTCGGCAATGCGCAGGACGAGGCGTTGAAATCGGGCGCGACTGTCTTGACTGCGGATCACCCTTTCACGGCTTCGGTGCATGTCATGGGTGGGGCGCCGGGCACGCGTGAAACCGATCTCTTGGCGGCCGACAAATCCGTTGACCGGGTTGATGCGATTGCGCTTTCCGGTGGATCGGCCTTTGGGCTGGATGCCTGTTCGGGTGTATCCGATGCCTTGCGCGCAGAGGGGCGCGGTTATGTAGCTGGTTCGGCGATCGTCCCGATAGTGCCGGGGGCGATTCTGTTCGATTTGCTTAATGGCGGAGATAAGGACTGGGTCGAAAACCCCTATCGCGCGCTGGGGAATGCCGCATATCTGAACGCCTCACCAGAATTTGAACTGGGGACTGCCGGGGCCGGAACCGGCGCATTGACGGCAATGCATAAGGGAGGACTGGGCTCGGCCTCGCTAGTACTTGAGGATGGAACAACTGTTGGTGCACTGGTTGCAGCAAACCCGCTGGGCAGTGTGAGTACGCCCGGAGATCGCCATTTTTGGGCGGCACCATTCGAGATCGGTTCCGAGTTTGGCGGGCATGGTCCGGATCCGGCCTCGGATCTTGGCCGCATCCACACCAGCCGCAAGGCGGAGGCTATGAAACCAGTCCAGCCAGATCGGACAAACACAACCATTGCTATCGTTGCAACCGATGCTGCACTGACCAAACCGCAATGCCAGCGAATGGCGGTGGCTGCCCATGATGGCATCGCCCGCGCCATTGTTCCCGCGCACACGCCCGGCGATGGAGATCTTGTATTTGGCCTCAGCACAGCTGCCCGTGAAGTTGAGGCCGAAGCAATGGCGATGATCGGCCACGCGGCCTCAATCTGTCTGGCGCGGGCGATTGCGCGCGCGGTCTATTTGGCGTCACCCAGTGCAGGCGATCTTCTACCCTGCTGGTCTGCCGTACATGACTTAAGTTAAGGACGAACTAGTATCTGCTGTGACACAGTGCCCTCGCGCGGCAATCTGCGCGTTGACTCTCTGCTGCGCCAAAGGTCCTTTCTGTGCAGCCAATTCGTATCGGAGCAAAAGCTATGAATCGTATCCTTGCCACCGCAATTGCTGGTCTGCTGGCCCTTCCCGCCTATGCTGAAGGTGACGCCGAAGCTGGCAAGAAAGCCTTTAACAAATGCAAATCCTGTCACCTGATCGCTGATCCCGCCGGTGAAGTGATCGTCAAAGGCGGCAAGACCGGACCGAACCTCTATGGTGTTGCGGGTCGTACCGCCGGCACTGTCGAAGGGTTCAAATACGGCGACAGCATTGTCGAAGCGGGTGAAAACGGCTTGGTCTGGGATGAAGAGACTTTTGTTTCTTACGCCCAGGACCCCAAAGCGTTTCTTAAAGACTATCTGGGTGAAACCTCGGCCAAGTCAAAAATGACCTTTAAACTGAAAAAGGGCGCTGAAGACGTTTACGCTTATATCGTGAGCGTTTCGGGCGAATAACTAGGTTCGTCTAGTTCATGTATAAAAGTGCAAAAGGCCGCAGCCCCTGCGGCCTTTCGTGCGGTTGAATGATGCCTCCATCGGCGTCACTTTGGAGAAAAACCGGTATGACTTTGAGCACCGGGATTCGCCAACAGGAGACGACAGATGGGAATCATGATCCCGGCCTGGGTTGAAGGCGAACTGACCCCCGTTGACAAGCTTGAGGCACACGAGAAAGGCCTCAAGCACAAGGCCGTGTCGGTCTTCGTTGTGCGCGGAACTGAGATATTGCTGCAGCGCAGGGCGATGGGCAAATATCACACGCCGGGTCTTTGGGCGAATACCTGCTGCACACATCCAGATTGGGAAGAAAGCGCCTCGCATTGCGCGGTACGTCGTTTGCGCGAGGAGCTGGGGATTACCGGACTATATCCTGAGTATCGCCACAAGCTTGAATATCACGCCGACGTTGGCAACGGCATGGTTGAGAACGAGGTGGTCGATGTCTTTCTGGCGCACGTGCGTGGACCATTGAAAATAGAGCCTAATCCTGACGAAGTGATGGATATTCGTTGGGTCGACTATCACGATCTGCTGGCTGAGGTGAAACGGCACCCGGACCGTTTTACGCCATGGCTCAAGATTTATCTGCACAACCACGCGGATACGATCTTTGGGCCTGACTTGATTATCTCAGCCAAATCGTAACGCTGTCTTGCAAGGCGCTCGCAAGCGGAATACATCAACGCGTCATGGCCAAGCAGAAGCAGAAAACTGACTCGAATTACAAAGTGATCGCCGAAAACCGGCGTGCGCGCTTCGATTACGCGATCGAAGACGATATCGAGTGCGGCATTGTTCTGGAAGGGTCCGAGGTCAAATCTCTGCGCGCAAGCGGGTCGAACATTGCTGAAAGCTATGCGTCAGTCGATGGCGGAGAGTTGTGGCTGATAAACAGCTATATTGCGCCATACGAGCAGGCCAAGGTTTTCAAGCACGAAGAGCGCCGCCGCCGTAAGCTGCTGGTGTCGCGCAAAGAGTTGGCAAACCTGTGGAACGCGACTCAGCGCAAGGGTATGACGCTGGTGCCGTTGGTGCTGTACTTCAACCACAAAGGCCGGGCGAAGCTGAAGATCGGCATCGCCAAGGGTAAGAAGCTACACGATAAGCGCGAAACACAGGCCAAGCGCGACTGGTCACGCCAGAAACAGCGTCTGATGAAGGACCACAGCTAGAACGCCATGGTAGCCTGAACGGCCCGCTGCCAGCGCGCATAGGCCGCGTCTCGGTCGGCCTCGGCCTTCTGGGGTTCAAACCGACAGTCAAGATCCCAGGTTTCGGCGAATCCTGCCTGATCCGGGTAGACACCTGCTTTCATTCCCGCCAGCCATGCGGCACCCAGCGCGGTGGTTTCCTGCATCACCGGGCGGTCAACGGGCGCGCCCAGAATGTCCGAAAGCCCCTGCATGGCCCAGTCCGATGCGCTCATCCCGCCATCGACGCGCAGGATCACGTCAGCCTCGGCCCCCCAATCGCCCTGCATTGCGTGCCATAGGTCGCGGGTTTGGAACGCGATGCTTTCCAACGTGGCGCGCGTGATTTCGGCGCGGCCGGAATTGCGGGTCAGGCCAAAGATTGCGCCGCGGCAATCGGGTTTCCAATAGGGCGCACCGAGCCCGGTAAAGGCAGGCACAAGGACAACATGTTGGTTTGGATCAGCTTGCGCGGCCAGTTCACCGCTTTGCGGTGCGGCTTCGATGATTTGCAACGCATCGCGCAGCCATTGCACTGCCGCACCGGCGATGAAGATCGAGCCCTCAAGCGCATAAGTTTTCTGCCCGTCCAGCTGATAGGCAATGGTGGTCAGCAGGCGGTTCTTCGATTCAACCGGCTGCGCACCGGTATTGAGCAGCGCGAAACATCCCGTGCCGTAGGTGGATTTCATCATGCCCGGCTGGAAACAGGCCTGCCCGATGGTGGCAGCCTGTTGATCCCCTGCCACGCCGAGAATCGGGATTTCACTACCAAACAGGGATGTTGATCCGAAATCTGCGGCACAATCCCGCACATCGGGCAACAAGGCTTGGGGGATGTCCAGCAAGTCACAAATCTCGCTGCTCCATTCCCCTTTATGTATGTCGAACAGCAATGTACGGGCCGCATTGGTGGCGTCGGTGGCGTGCACACGTCCTTCAGTAAGGCGCCAGATCAGGAAGGTATCGATAGTGCCGAACAGCAGCTCTCCCGCGGCGGCGCGGTCGCGCGCGCCTGGCACAGTATCCAGAAGCCATTTGACCTTTGTGCCCGAGAAATAAGGGTCCAGCAGCAGCCCCGTCTGGGCGGTCACGTCATCTTCGCACCCCGCTTTGCGAAGACGTTCGCAAATTTCAGCAGTGCGCCGGTCTTGCCAGACAATCGCGTTGTGAATCGGGACACCGGTGGCGCGATCCCAGATAACTGTGGTTTCGCGTTGATTGGTGATCCCAATTCCGGCGATCTGGCTGGCGGCAACACCCGTGGTTTCCAACACCTCCCGGCAAACGGTCAGGACGCTGTCCCAGATTTCTTCGGCCTCATGTTCGACCCAGCCTTCCTGCGGGAAATGCTGCGTAAACTCGTGCTGCGCAGTGCCGACGCGCTGCATTTGCGCGTCAAACAGGATCGCACGAGACGATGTGGTGCCCTGATCGATTGCCAGAATATAGGTCATGCCTGCGCCCCTCCCGCATTGGTTTTGCGGGACTTTAGCGCAAACAATGCCAAACGTGCCAGAGGGGAAATCAGACCTTTGACACCGGCAGATTATCGATCAGCCGCACGCTTTCAAGCATGGTCGCCGCGAACAAGCGCGCCGGGCGGTCGGCGTGGGTTAGCGGGTCCAGCGTATCGGCACAGCGGAGTTGCAGATATTCCACCTCAGCGAAACCGGCGGCCAGCAGTTCAGCCTGGGCTTGCGTCACCAGCGAGTTGAACGCCTCACCATTCTCCAGAGCCTGAACAAGTGCGCGCATGATGCGATGTTTTTTAGCCGCAATTACCAACCCCCGATCTGACAGTCTCTGGTTGCGCGAAGACATGGCAAGACCCGAGGGCTCTCGTACCGTCGGGCAACCAATCACCTTGATCGGAATATCCAGATCGCCGGCCATCCGTCGGACGATCATAAGCTGCTGATAGTCTTTTTCCCCAAAATAGGCTCGATCCGCCTGCGTTTGCAGGAACAGTTTGGCGACAACGGTCGCCACGCCATCGAAATGACCCGGGCGGAATTCACCCTCCATTGTGTCAGTCAGGCCCGAGACCGAGACTGTGGTGGCGAATCCCTCGGGATAGATCTCCTGAGGGTCGGGTACGTAAATCGCATCAACGTCATAAGGGGCCAGCTTTTCCGCGTCTTCCTGTTCGGTGTGTGGATAGTTGGCAAGGTCTTCTGGGTTGTTGAACTGTTTGGGGTTCACGAAGATTGTCACGACCACCCGGTCGCAATCCGCCTTGGCGGCTTCGGCCAGTGACAGATGTCCTTGATGCAGCGCGCCCATGGTCGGAACGACTCCGATCACTTCGCCCTTTTGGCGCCATTCACGCGTCGGTGCACGCAAATCCGCCAGACGACGCAGAACAGGCGCGGTCATGACTTGGACCCTTTTGAAGGGGTCTGATCTGCAAAGACATGTTCGTCTGCCGGAAAGCTGCGAGCTCGAACCTCGGCTGCGTATTCTGCAATTGCTGCTTCGGCCAACGGGCCAAGATCGGCATAGCGTTTGACGAATTTTGGTTTGAAAGCAGTGAAAAAGCCCAGCATGTCGTCTACCACCAGAATTTGCCCATCACACCCGGCCGAAGCACCAATGCCGATGGTGGGGATCGCAATCTGGGACGTGATCCGGTCAGCCAAGCTTTGCGGAACCTTCTCTAACACGACGGAAAACGCACCGGCCTCGGCAACGGCACAGGCGTCGGCCAGTACGGCATCGGCCTGTTTGTCGCGCCCCTGTACCTTGTAGCCGCCCAGCGTGTTGATTGATTGCGGTGTCAAACCGATATGCGCCATCACCGGGATGCCGCGTTTGACGAGAAACCGAATGGTTTCGGCCATCTCCACGCCGCCTTCCAGCTTGACCGCGCCTGCACCGGTTTCGGACATTAAACGGGCCGCGTTGCGGAAGGCCTGCGCCGGGTCGTGTTCGTAACTGGCGAAGGGCATGTCGATCACCATCATGGCTCTGTCCAGCCCTCGGGCGACGGCCTGACCGTGCATGATCATCATGTCCATTGTGACCCCGAGGGTCGAGGTCAACCCGTGCAGCACCATGCCGACGCTGTCACCGACCAGAACAAAGTCGCAATGCGCATCCATCAACCGCGCCATCGGCGTCGTGTAGGCAGTCAGCGAGACCAGAGGTTCAGTGCCTTTCCGGGCGCGGATATCCTCGGCGTTCGGGGCTTTCCTGTGGGCGGTGGCACTCATGATCACTCCTCGCAGGGTTCATGTTGCAGTGCGGCATAGCAGATGCGGCAGATGCAAAGAAACCCCGGTTGCGCCAACAATCCCTTGATTGACCCGGGGTTTCTGGCAGGATCGGTCTCAGAACGATCCGTAGTCAGCGGAATAGTCGTATAATGTGGGGAGAGATTTTCATGACAAAGCAGCGCTTTCGCTCATTCGCATCGGCCTTGGCCCTAGGTGCCAGCCTGTTTGCCACGCAGGTTCTGGCTAAATCCGACATCACCATCGCCATGCAGCTAGAGCCGCCGCATCTGGACCCAACCAGCGCCGCCGCTCAGGCAATCGATTCGGTTGTCTACACCAACATCTTCGAAGGTCTGACCCGCTTTATGGGCGATGGATCGGTTGTTCCCGGGTTGGCTGAAAGTTGGGAGATTTCGGATGACGGCACCGTCTATACATTCAAACTGCGCGATGGCGTGACTTTTCATGACGGCACTACGATGGATGCCGAGGACGTCAAATTCAGCCTCGACCGGGCGACTGCGGAAGACAGCGCCAATGCACAAAAGGCTCTGTTTGCTGGGATTGAGACTGTCGAAGTTGTAGATCCTCTGACCGTTCAGGTGACGTTGAAGGAACCGAACGGTAATTTCCTCTTCAACCTTGCCTGGGGTGACGCGGTCATCGTTGCGCCGGAAAGTATCGAGAATATTAAGACCAACCCGGTTGGCACGGGTGCGTTCACCTTTGCCGATTGGGTGCAAGGGGACAGCATCACCCTGAATCGAAATCCCGACTATTGGGGCGATCAGCCCGCGTTAGAGACTGCAACGTTCAAATTTATTTCGGACCCGACCGCCGCCTTCGCCGCCATGATGGCCGAGGATGTGGACGTGTTCGACAACTTCCCTGCGCCCGAGAACCTGCCTCAGTTCGAGGCCGATCCGCGCTTTCAGGTCCTTGTCGGCTCGACTGAGGGTGAGACAATCCTATCGACCAACAACAAACAAGAACCCTTTGACGATATACTCGTGCGGCAGGCCCTAGCCCTTGCCACCGATCGGCAAGCCATCATCGACGGCGCTATGTTCGGTTATGGCACACCCATCGGCACCCATTTCGCGCCGCACAACCCGGCTTATGTCGATCTGACTGGTAATTCGGCCTACGACCCTGAGAAAGCTAAGGCTCTTCTTGCCGAGGCCGGATATCCCGACGGGTTCGAGACCACGCTGCACCTGCCACCGCCCTCTTACGCTCGGCGCGGGGGTGAGATCATCGCTGCTCAGCTGGCCGAGATTGGCATCAAAGCCGAGATCATCAATGTGGAATGGGCGCAATGGCTGGAAAGCGTGTTCAAAGGCAAGGAGTTCGGCCTGACCATCGTCAGCCACACCGAGCCTATGGATATCGGTATCTATGCGCGTCCTGACTATTACTTCCAATATGACAGCACCGATTTTCAGGCTTTGATGGACACTCTGAATTCCACCACCGACCCTGATGAACGTACTCGTCTGTTGGGGGAGGCGCAGCGCCTGATCGCAACCGATTACGTTAACGGGTATCTGTTTCAGCTTGCCAAGCTCGGGGTTGCCA
The DNA here is from genome assembly GCF_056540425.1 of Ruegeria sp. AN6. NCBI lineage: Bacteria > Pseudomonadati > Pseudomonadota > Alphaproteobacteria > Rhodobacterales > Roseobacteraceae > Ruegeria > Ruegeria sp. AN6. Next base: position 138,319 of record NZ_JBQFWR010000003.1, on the reverse strand, counting down.
AGGCGGGTGTTCAGGGTCTTTGGGAAAACGCGCCCACCGCAGCCATCGACCTGACTGCCATCAGCTGGGACGAATAGACCCTAGGGAGGTCCGTGCATGGTCAAGTCAATCTTCGTCGCTCTTACCCTCGCGGCGCAGATCGCTATTACACCTGTTGCGCGGGCCGACTCATCGCTTGGCCAGGCGGTTGAGTTGTGGCTGCAAGGCGACGATGAGCAGGCCCTGCCCATGCTGGCAGAGCTTGCCGCTGAAGGTGACGTAGAAGCGCGCCTGTTACTGGGTCGGATCGAAACATCGGACCTTGGGCCGTCGCCATATCGTCATTCGCTGGGACCCAAACAGTCGCGAAAGCTTTTTCGCAAGAAAGATTGGTCGGCCTTTGGGCAGTCGTGGTTAACGGTCGAGGCACGCGCTGGAAACGAGTTGGCGCAAACTTTACTCCAGGCCAAGCATCCGAACCCCGATCTTGACCTGATCGCAAAACTTAACGCGCTTGGTGAGCATCAGGCCACGGATTATCCAACGCGCATCGTGGCTTTGTATGGTAACGCCAGCATGCGTGAGACGCTGCAGGCCAACGATCAAGTCATGCAGGCCTTGAAACCCTACTTGGCCTATCTGTCACAAACTCCAGAACCACGCGGAGACGGGCTGGCCGCATTGCGCCACATTCAACCTGATCCGGTCGACGCAAGCTCGGACCAGGCGCTGGGTATGGCGGGTCTTCTGGCGCTTGGGTTGGGGTACGGCGATATCTCCCCGGATAACCCGTGGCGTCAATCGGTAGAGAGCTGGCTGATGTCTTCGGAAGCAACACACCCCATCGCGGAACTTTGCAATCAGCAATGTGCCGATGACGCACCGGCCTGCGCTTTTGCGTTTTTGGCACTGACAGGGGGGTACTTCGAGGTCATCCGTATCGACAGCCCGCTTGAAACGGTGATCCCGCAAAATGAATTTCTGGATAGCCCACGCGCCCGGCTGATGGTCCTACGTCGCGCGGCGCTGGCTCGCACTGAAACCAATCTTGGATGGCTGTCAGAGACCGAGCCCGCCGCCAGTCTCTCGGCCTGTGCGATCAAACTGGTCAACGACGAACGACAGGCCTACGAGTAGGTGCTGGACCCGCGCAATCCAGACACTTAACCTGTTACCAATGCTACGTTATGCCCTCAAACGCCTGCTGTCGCTGATCCTGAGTCTGGCCGTCGCCTCGGTTGTCATCTTCGCGGTGATCGAGATTGCGCCCGGTGATCCGGCGTCGTTCATGCTGGGTGTGAACGCGCAGGCAGACACTTTGGCCGCCCTGCGGGCTGAATTGGGTCTCGATGTCTCCAAAGTCGAGCGGTATTTCAACTGGGTCGGCGGGATGCTGGTTGGGGATTTCGGCACATCCTACACTTATCGCACGCCGGTGTCGCAGATGATTACGGATCGACTATGGGTGTCGTTGCCGCTGGCGTTGTACGCACTGACCCTGTCCACGCTTATTGCGTTTCCCGCTGGTATCTATGCAGCGGCACGGCGTGGCAAACCGGGTGACCTGGCTGTAATGGGCGCAACGCAGCTCGGGATAGCAGTGCCGAACTTCTGGTTTGCAATGATGCTGGTGCTGATCTTTGCGATCAATCTGCGCTGGTTCAATGCCGGCGGGTTCGCGGGTTGGGAAAACGGCGTCTGGACCGGCCTGCATTCTCTGACCCTGCCTGCGATCGCCCTAGCCCTGCCACAGGCGGCTATTCTTGCGCGGGTCATGCGATCGGCATTGCTGGACATTCTGGCCGAGGATTTTATGCGTACTGCCCGCGCCAAGGGCCTGTCACGCCGTCAGGCACTGTGGCGACACGGGGTGCGGAATGCTCTGATTCCTGTGCTGACGATCATCGGGCTCCAATTTTCCTTCCTGCTGGCAGGCTCAATCATCATCGAACAGGTTTTCTATCTGCCAGGCCTCGGACGGCTGGTGTTTCAGGCGATTTCTGCACGTGACCTGATCGTAGTGGAATCGGTCGTCATGTTGCTGGTCTTCGCCGTCATCATGGTGAACTTTTTGGTCGATCTGGCCTATGCCGCCGTCGATCCAAGACTGAGGAGCAGGACATGAGCCGCAACCTGATCCTTGGTGCCGCACTGTCTTCACTGGTGCTTTTGGCAGCGCTCGTATCGTTTGTCTGGACGCCATATGACCATGCCGCGCTCAATATTTCGGCAAAGCTGCAACCGCCAAACGCGCAACACTGGTTCGGCACCGATCATTTCGGGCGCGACATGTTCTCGATGATCATGGTCGGCGCTCGTACCTCGATTGCGGTAGCATTGGTGGCCGTCGGGATCGGCATGGCGCTGGGCGTCCCCTTGGGCCTGACCGCTGCCGCGCGCAAAGGATCGTGGCTGGACGAAGTCATCATGCGCGGCAACGATCTGGTCTTTGCATTCCCCTCTCTTGTCATCGCCATTCTGATCACCGCTGTCTTTGGTGCCGGGGCCATCAACGCGATCATCGCCATTGGTATCTTCAACATCCCTGTCTTTGCGCGCATCACCCGAGGTGCGGCCCTGTCGCTGTGGGAGCGCGAGTTCATCCTCGCCGCCCGCGTGTCAGGCAAAGGGGCGGCACGCATATCGGCTGAACACATCCTGCCCAATGTCGCCAATCTGCTGATCGTTCAGGGAACGATTCAATTCTCTCTGGGTATTCTGGCCGAGGCCGGGCTGTCTTATGTCGGCCTGGGCGCGCAACCGCCCACACCAAGCTGGGGCAGAATGCTGGCCGACGCGCAGACTATGGTCAGTTTTGCCCCGCATTTGGCTCTGATTCCGGGTTTGGCGATCATCGTGACGGTTCTAGGTCTGAACCTTCTGGGTGATGGCTTGCGCGACTGGTTGGACCCTCGGATACGGGTGGCCCGCGCATGAGCCTTTTGCAGATCAAGAACCTCTCAGTAGCCATCCATGGCACACCGATTTTAAAGCAGATTAACCTGTCAATTGTCCCTGGGCAGATCGTGGCTGTGACCGGTGAAAGCGGTTCGGGAAAATCCATGACCGCCCTTGCCGTGATGCAGTTGCTGCCCAGCGGGGCTGATGCGGAAGGGGTGCTGCAGCTTGACGGTCAGAACCTGCTGAATCAGTCAGAAGCAGAGATGTGCGCCCTGCGGGGTGCCGCGATCGGAATGGTTTTCCAAGAACCGATGACTGCCTTGAACCCGGTCAAGACAATTGGCGATCAGGTGATGGAGACCATCCTGATCCACAAGACCATGCCCCCCGCCCAGGCGCGCGAACGGGCCGAAGAGGTTTTGGCGCGGGTCGGATTGCCCACCGACCGGTTCCCTATGACACGCTTTCCGCACGAGCTGTCGGGTGGACAGCGTCAGCGTGTGGTGATCGCCATGGCGATTGCGTTGCGCCCCCGGTTACTGATCGCTGATGAGCCGACAACGGCGCTGGACGTGACGACGCAGGCACAAATCCTCGACTTGCTCAAAGGACTGGTGACGGAATACGGCATGGGTCTGCTGATGATCACCCATGATTTGGCAGTGGTTGCTGGCATGGCGGATCAGATCGTGGTTATGCGGCATGGCGAGGTGGTTGAAACCGGCGCAACTGAACATCTGCTACGCCATATGCAACACCCCTATACCCGCATGCTGTTCGAGGCTTCGGGGCATCAGGTCAACCTGCCGGTAGCCCCAGAGCCACGGCCATTGCTGGAAGTCGACAATGTGGTTCGGGACTACCGCCTGCCCAGAAAGCATTTGTTCGATGCACCTGGCCATCACCGGGCCGTCGATCAGATTAGCTTTACGCTGAGCCGAGGGGAACGATTGGGGTTGGTTGGTGAGTCTGGCTGTGGAAAATCGACCCTAACACGGGCGATATTGGGTCTCGAAGAGGTACAACAAGGCCGAATATCTCTAGATGGTCAGCCTGTATTTACAGGCCATAAACCCAATCTTGCAGTACGTCGCAAAATGCAGGTGGTGTTTCAGGACCCCTACGGCAGTTTCAATCCGCGCCACAGGGTTGCGCGCCTGATCACCGAGCCGTTTCACCTACTCGAAACCCCGCCAGACGGGTCCGAACGGCAGGATCGCATTGCCGAAATGCTTACTGCGGTTGGCCTCAGCCGGGATGACTCAAGCAGGTATATCCACGAGTTTTCGGGCGGGCAACGCCAACGGATCGCCATCGCCCGTGCGCTGATCATCCAGCCCGAGTTGATCCTGTTCGATGAGGCTGTCTCGGCCCTCGATGTTTCGGTTCGCGCCCAGATCCTCGACCTTCTTGTCGAGCTTTGTGAGGCTTACGATCTGACCTATCTGTTTATCAGCCACGATCTGAGCGTGGTTCGTACCATAACCGACCGCGTGTTGGTGATGCAGGCCGGCAAGATTGTCGAGCAGGGTGAAACCGAGCAGGTCTTTATCCAGCCACAGCACCCCTACACGCGAACGCTAATTGATGCAGCGCCCAGTCTGCCAGAGATCGGACAGGGGGCTGCATGATCCAAAAGTACTTTATTAGAGCCTGTTTTAGGAGTTTCTGATGTCTATTCCCCTCTGGTTCGATCCCAGCCTGTGTCTGATTGGTGGTGAATGGAAAACACCTGCGTCAGGGCAATGCTTGACGCTTGTTAATCCTTCGGACGGCTCTGAAATCTGCCAGATCGCAAGGGGTAACGAACGCGATATAGATGCTGCAGTGCAGGCCGCCCGTTCTGCGCGCGATGACGAATGGGGTCGCGTGACCGCGCTGGAAAGGGGGCGTGTTCTCACCCGGTTGGGGCAACTGGTTCTGGAACGGGTCGATGATCTGGCACAGCTTGAGGCGATGGATGTCGGCAAACCGCTGACCCAGGCGCGGGCGGATGCCGTTGCCTTGGCGCGGTATTGCGAGTTTTACGGCGGTGCTGCTGATAAAGTGATGGGCGAGACCATTCCCTACCTTGATGGCTACACCGTTTACACGCTGCGCGAACCGCATGGTGTGACCGGCCATATCGTGCCGTGGAACTATCCGATGCAGATCATTGGCCGCTCGGTCGGGGCGGCGCTGGCGATGGGCAACGCCTGCGTTCTGAAACCGGCGGAAGAAGCCTGCCTGACCGCATTGGCCTTTGCGCACCTTGCGTTGGAGGCTGGCCTGCCACCCGGCGCTCTGAACGTTGTGCCGGGACTGGGGGCCCAAGCAGGCGCGGCGCTATCAGCACACTCAGATATCGATCATATCTCCTTCACCGGGTCGGTCGCGACGGGAGCACTTGTGCAGCAAGCGGCTGGTCGAAATGTTGTCCCGGTGACGCTGGAATTGGGCGGCAAGTCGCCGCAACTGGTCTTCGATGATGCCGATCTGGATGCCGCGCTGCCGTTTCTGGTGAATGCGGGCATTCAGAATGCGGGCCAAACCTGCTCGGCCTCATCTCGCATTTTGGTTCAGCGGGGCGTTTATGAGCAGGTCAAGTCTCGCATGGCCGACGCATATAGCGAGCTATCCGTGGGACCGGCGATGAACGATCCACGCGTCGGGCCGTTGATCTCGGAACGGCAAAAACAGATCGTAAACGGTTTTCTTGAGAAGGGTGCGGATTTGACCATCGCCGGACAGGGACGAATCGTGGAAAACGCCCCAGAAAATGGGGCTTATGTCCTGCCTACGCTCTTTGCTGACGTCCCTTCTGACCATGTGCTTGCGCGCGACGAAATATTTGGTCCGGTTCAGGTTTTGATACCGTTTGAAACTGAGGGAGAGGCTCTAAGCATAGCGAATAGCACCGACTATGGCCTTGTCGCCAGCGTCTGGACGCGGGATGGGGCGCGCCAGATGCGACTGGCCAAGGGGCTGCAGTCGGGGCAAGTCTTCATCAACAACTATGGTGCGGGCGGCGGTGTTGAGCTGCCTTTTGGAGGTGTCGGTAAATCCGGCCACGGCCGCGAAAAAGGGTTCGAGGCGCTGTACGGGTTCTCACAGCTCAAGACGGTTGCCGCCTATCACGGCTAAACGATCACCTCGATCGCTTTCTGCGCTCCGACGCCAAAAACCCGCTTGTACCGCTCAATCTGATCTGTTGGCCCCATTGCTTTTTCCGGGTTGTCAGACAGCTTCACGGTTGGTTTGCCATTGGCGGACACTGCCTTACAGACCAACGAGAAGGGGGCCAGGGCGTCATTTGGAACAAGCCCGCGAAAATCGTTGGTCAGCAGAGTGCCCCAGCCAAACGACACGTTAGTCTGATCAGCAAACTGGGCGTGCAGTTCGCGAATTTTGTCCACGTCCAATCCGTCCGAGAAGATAATGCGTTTCTGAGTGGGGTCTTCACCTCGAGATTTCCACCAATCAATTGCAATTTCGGCCCCGGTTGCAGGATCGCCGCTATCGATACGTATTCCTGTCCAGCCTGCCAGCCAGTCGGGCGCGCGGTCTAAAAACCCTTTGGTGCCATAGGTATCAGGTAGAATAATACGCAGATTACCGTCATGTTCTTCATGCCAGTCGCTAAGCACATCATATGGCGCTTGGGCGAGCGCAGCGTCATCTTTAGCCAGAGCCGAATAGACCATTGGTAATTCATGTGCATTGGTGCCGATAGCCTCTACTTCGCGGCGCATCGCAATCAGGCAGTTGGACGTACCGGTGAAAGATGGTCCCAAACCTTCGATCATCGCCTGCACGCACCAGTCCTGCCACAGAAACGAATGCCGCCGTCGTGTGCCGAAATCCGCAATCCCCAGCCCCTCAATGTTGCGAAGCTGGGCGATTTTTTCCCAAACGCGTGTCATTGCGCGGGCATACAGCACCTGAAGCTCGAACCGGCGCATCCCGTTTAGAACTGCGCGCGAGCGGAGCTCCATCAGCACAGCCAATGCTGGGATTTCCCACAACATGACCTCGTGCCACTTGCCTTCGAAGGTCAGTTCATACTGATCGCCTTTGCGTTCCAGATGATAAGGCGGCAGACGCAGATTTTCGAACCACTCCATGAAATCAGGACGGAACATCTGGCGTTTGCCATAGAACGTATTGCCGCGCAGCCAGGTGCTTTCACCCCGGCTGAGACTGAGGGAACGGATATGATCCAGCTGTTCACGCAACTCACCTTCATCGATCAATTTGGCCAATGGAACGTGATTCGACCGGTTAATGAGCGAAAAAACCACGTCTGTTTGGGGCTTATTACGAAACACTGACTGGCACATCAGCAGTTTGTAGAAGTCTGTGTCTATTAATGACCGCACAATTGGGTCAATCTTCCATTTGTGATTGTAGACCCGCGTCGCGATGTCGACCATGGGGACCTCCTGCGATTTCCGTTGTTAGATCAATCAGCGCGCTGATTGGCAAGAGTCGCTGGATTGGTAACAATGCCCATGACAAGTCACATTGCGGGCATATTATGAGTGTCCTTCACGCTTTAGTGAGGGGGTGGGGATGGTTGAGAGGTTGAATTTGGTGAATGAGTCTCGAGTACGACTTTGACATAGTGGCGATTGCTCCGGATGAGGTTGATCCGGAACATGGATACACAGCGGTAACAGGGCGACCCCCGGTGCGCGCGCAGTTCAGGAATATCAAGACTGCAGATGCCTTGCGGGCAGCTTCGCCTAAAATACGTCGCATATTTCTGGAATCTGGCTTCAGTCTGGATACGGTGAGTGACAATCAGTCCACCGGATATTACCGGCCCGAGGATTCCGAGAATCGCGTCGTAATTCTGAAACGGCTTTTTGCAAACATTCGGAACATGGGTGTTCAGGGCGAATATTGCGGCGAGTTTGATTTTCATCACTTCCTGGCGCACATCAGGGCAGCTAAGCCCGGTCATGTTCTCCGCCCGGCACCTGCGCGACCTGTACAATCCCAAAGCCCCGAGCCGGTACGTCCGGAACGGCGCACCCTGGTTGGGCGATTGGGATTTGCGTTGGGGCTTGCTGTGATTTTGTTTGTGTTGCTGAAGCTCCTGGCGGAGTACGGCGCAGCGAATTGATCGTTAGGCCAATTTGACACCCGCTTCGCGCATTGATTTCTCGGCGGATGATAATGATCCATCCATATCTATCGCACGGCACAGACCGGTTCTGATAGTAACGTCAAATCCAAGACGTGCCGCATCTACCGCCGAATAATGGACGCAGAAATCTGTCGCCAGTCCAACCATCGTCAACAGTCCGATCCCGCGCGTCTCAAGATAGCCTTTCAGACCAGTCGGAGTGGAATGATCATTTTCGAAGAATGCCGAATAACTGTCGATATCGCGGCGAAAGCCTTTTCGGATGATCAGGTCGCCATCGGTACGCAGGTCCGGGTGAAAGGCCGCGCCATCCGAGCCTTGAACGCAGTGATCAGGCCACAGGACTTGAGCGCCGTAGGGCATCTGGATCATTTCGAACGGGGATTTGTCGTCATGTGAGCTGGCGAAAGACGAATGCCCCGCCGGATGCCAATCTTGCGTCAGGATCACCGCATCGAAATCGTCCATGATCGCGTTGATCGGAGCGACGATTTCATCGCCACCCGCAACGGCGAGTGCGCCTCCCGGGCAGAAATCATTCTGAACATCGATAACGAGCAGCGCGTGGGACATGTTGGTCTCCTTCAGTTACATAATCGGTATGGCGCGCAGCAGGGATCGTCAATGCTGTCTCTTGTGTGTTTTCATCAGGCGCATTAGATCGCGCACATGTACACAATCGCTGCCCTATACCATTTCACACGCTTCCCTGATCCTGACGCGTTGCGCCCTGCCTTGCACGAGCTTTGCCGCGCTCAATCGGTGAAAGGAACCCTGTTGCTGGCGCACGAGGGGATCAACGGCACCATAGCCGGCCCCCGCGCTGGGATTGATGCGGTGCTGGCGCATATCCGCGCGCTTCCGGGTTGCAACAATCTGGAATGGAAAGAGGCAACCTCAGACCACCCACCCTTTGGTAAGATGAAGGTGCGTCTGAAAAAAGAGATCGTGACGATGGGGCAGCCCGATGTCGACCCACGTGCCAGTGTCGGAAACTATGTTGAGCCCGAGGACTGGAACGATCTGATCCGCTCGGACGATGTGGTGGTGATCGATACGCGCAATGACTACGAAGTTGCAATCGGCACGTTTGAAGGCGCAATAGATCCAAACACGGCAAGTTTTCGCGATTTCCCAGCATGGTGGGAAGAAAACAAAGAGCGATTTCACAACAAGCGTGTCGCCATGTTCTGCACCGGCGGAATTCGATGTGAGAAGTCCACTAATTATCTGCTGGGGCAGGGCGTCGAGGATGTCTACCACCTGAAAGGTGGCATCCTGCGCTATCTCGAGGAGATGCCACGCGAAGACAGCACGTGGCAGGGTGAGTGTTTTGTCTTCGACAATCGCGTTTCAGTTGGTCATGGGCTGGTCGAAGGCCCACACAAGCTTTGCCATGGCTGCCGCCGCCCAATCCTGCCTGAAGATGTAAAGCGCCCTGAATACGAACATGGTGTATCTTGCCATCGATGTGTTGATGAGACGTCCGAACAGGACAAGGCACGGTTTCGCGAGCGGCAGAGACAAATCCAGCTGGCCCGCGCGCGAGGTGAGGAACATCTGGGGTCAGATTGAATTCATCTTGCAGGCTATGCCGAAAAACGGATGATGCCTTTGGGCCTGCCTGATGGAGCGGATATGACTCACGAACCCAGAACCCTGGAAGAATGGAAATCCACCCTATTGGCAGCCTTAGGGCTGGTTCTGGCCAGTTTCCTCGCTTGGTACGGTTTGTCGCGTCTGAATGAAACCACCGCAGGTGACACGATCGGTACGATTGCATCGATTGGGCTGGTGGTCTGGATGGTTTCGCAATCCTACTACTACATAACCCAGGTGAAATCCCCGCGCAGAATGCTGTTTTTGATGGGGGTGTCCTTCATTCAGGTTGTGCCGTTCCTATTTGCCGCCGTCTACGGCGCCTTCGGGTATGAGGATCATTGTGTTGTCGGCGCCAACGGACCGGCAGATATTCTGTATTTTTCGTACGTCACTTTCACCACGGTCGGATATGGCGACATGTCCCCGACCGGCCTGTGCCGTGGGTTGGCCGTGGCCGAGGCGGTTACGGGCTATATCCTGTTGGGCATGTTTGTAGCCGCAGCCGTGGCGCTATACGCGCGCAACCACAGCAAGTAGACCAGCTTATTTGTTGTGATCGATCCATCGAGACATCAATTGTCTGTCGCGGAAACACTCGGATGGGATCGGACGCCGTTTAGTGCGCGAAATACGCTCCGCAAACGCGACTTGCTTGCCCGTTGGGTAGTTTGCGAAAGGCGACGGGTCATGCGGCTTATGGGCCGATATCCAGTCTGACAATGATTTACGGTCGTGTTGCGCCTCGACAGGAATCTCAAGCGCGGACTTTTGTGCAATCGCGCGGGCATAGCGCATCTGCCGATCTGTCACAGGCAACAGGTAATAATCGTTTGACGTGCCGCCAAGTGCGGCTTTTCGCATGTTCTGGGCCATCGGGGTTATCCTCTGACTATGTGGAACATAAATAGAACATTAACCTTTCGTTTCAAGAGAAGGCCATTTGGATTCGGCGAGAACCTGCCAATCACTGGTTTTATTGACTAGTCAATCAATAAAAGCTAAGTCTGTCAGCAACACACACCTCCCCTTGCACAGGGGTGATCTGAAAAGAGAAGGATTCGGCATGAAATTTCAGCCCAAGGCCAGCCATTTCATCAACGGCGAATATGTTGAAGATACCAGAGGCACCCCAATCGACATTATTTATCCAGCCACCGGTGAAGTTATTGCGCGGTTGCATTCTGCAACACCTGAAGTCGTAGAACAGGCTCTAAACAGTGCAAAATCGGCTCAGGCAAGCTGGGCCGCCATGTCGGGCACGGAACGGGGCCGGGTCCTACGGCGTGCGTCAGACATCATGCGGGATCGCAATCGGGCGCTTTCAATTCTCGAAACCCACGACACCGGCAAGCCACTGCAGGAAACACTTGTGGCAGATGCGACAAGCGGCGCAGATGCTTTGGAATATTTTGGTAGCTTGGCAGGGTCTCTGACCGGCGAACATATCCCACTGGGGGGTGGAGATTTCGTTTATACGATCCGCGAGGCATTGGGTGTCTGTGTCGGCATTGGTGCGTGGAACTACCCGACCCAGATCGCCTGTTGGAAAGGTGCCCCAGCGCTGGCCTGCGGCAATGCGATGGTCTTCAAACCGTCTGAAACCACACCATTGTCAGCTTTGAAGGTGGCCGAAATCTTGATCGAGGCGGGCGCGCCAAAAGGTATCTACAACGTGGTGCAAGGCTATGGAGATGTCGGGGCCAGCCTGGTTACCGATCCGCGTGTAGCCAAGGTCTCGTTGACTGGGTCGGTTCCAACGGGCCGCAAGGTCTATGCGGCGGCAGCCGATGGCATGAAACACGTCACCATGGAGCTGGGCGGGAAGTCCCCGATGATCGTTTTCGACGATGCAGATCTCGACAATGCGGTCTCGGGTGCGATCTTGGGCAATTTCTATTCTTCGGGGCAGGTATGTTCCAACGGCACTCGCGTCTTTGTACAAAAGGGTATCAAGGAAGCATTTCTTTCGCGTTTGTCCGATCGTCTGGCCACTGCGAAAATTGGTGATCCGCTGGATGAGGAGGTCAATTTTGGCCCGATGGTCAGCGAAAACCAGATGAATATTGCGCTGGGCTATGTCGAAAAAGGTAAAGCCGAGGGTGCGAGGTTGGTCTACGGCGGCGACAGGATCGCAGGTGACGGGTTCTACATGCAGCCCACAGTTTTTGCCGACGTCACCGACGATATGACAATCGCACGAGAAGAGATTTTTGGACCTGTGATGTCGGTGCTGGATTTTGAAACCGAAGAAGAGGTGCTGGCGCGTGCCAATGATACCGAATTCGGTCTGGCTGCCGGTGTCTTCACCAATGACCTGACCCGCGCCCATAGAATTGTGGCGGGGTTCGAAGCTGGCACTTGCTATATCAACACCTATAACCTCGCCCCGGTTGAGGCCCCGTTCGGTGGGTCCAAGATGTCGGGCGTGGGGCGCGAGAACTCGAAACTGGCGATCAACCACTTCAGCGAGATGAAGACTGTGTATGTTTCGATGAACGATGTCGAGGCCCCTTACTGATCAAAACCGGTCATTCAGACTCTGTTCCCGACATTTCGCGTCGGGAACAGAGCATAACCTGACATTTGGCTGTGGCTGACTTTCCTGAGAGCACTAGGTTCGCAGACAGGAGATCAGACCATGAAGACCCACGCTCAGGCCGTCGTGATCGGAGGAGGATTGGTTGGCTGCTCAATCCTCTATCATTTGGCCAAGCTTGGTTGGACCGATGTGGTTCTGTTGGAACGTGATGAGCTGACCTCGGGATCAACTTGGCATGCGGCAGCGAACATCCACGGCCTGCATGACAACAACAACATCACCCGCATCCAGCACTATACGATGAACCTGTACAAAGAGCTGGAGAAGGAAACCGGGCAGGGCTGCGGGGTTTTCCAATCTGGTTCGTTGTATCTGGCGCAAACCGAAGATCGCGAACATCAGCTACGACTGCAGGAGGCGAAAGCCCGGTTCTATGGTTTGAACTTTTATGAGATCAGCCGCGAACAGGCGAGTGAACTTCACCCGTTGGCGCAGTTTGACGACATCCGTTGCATCATGTTCGAACCCGATGGTGGCAATGTCGATCCGTCCGGGGTTACCCACGCCTACGCTTCGGGTGCGCGCGCAATGGGGGCCACAATTGAGCGGTTTTGCCCTGTAATAGGGACTGAACAGCAACCCGATGGCTCTTGGATCGTGCGCACGGATAAGGGGGTCATTCACACTCGATGGGTTGTGAATGCGGGGGGCCTGTGGGGGCGCGAAGTGGCTGCAATGGCGGGCATCGAACTGCCACTGCAACCGACCGAGCATCAGTATTTCGTCACTGAAGCCATCGACGAAGTGGCTAATCTTGGGCGCCGCCTACCCTCGATCGCTGACCGGGACGGAGAATATTACTTCCGCCAGGAAGGCAACGGCCTTCTGATCGGCGCCTACGAGAAAGACATGCGGTTTTGGGCCGAAAACGGCACGCCGCTGGATTTTGCCCATGACCTGTTCCCAGACGATCTGGACCGGATCATGGAAAATGTCATCCGCGCCACAGAACGGGTACCGGTCGCTGCCACGGCGGGCGTCAAACGGGTGATCAACGGGCCGATGATCTGGTCTCCTGATTCAAACGCAATCTGGGGCCCAGTGCCCGAGCTGCAGAACTATTTCTGCTGCACCGGCATCATTCCGGGCTTCTCGCAATCGGGCGGGCTGGGTCTGCTGTCTGCGCAATGGATGATAGAAGGCGAGCCGCAATACGACATGTTTGCCTGGGATCTAGCCCGGTTCGGCGACTGGGCCGACAAGGCCTTTACTAAGGCGCGGGTCGAGGACGTCTATACCCACCGTTTCGCCATCCATTTCCCCAATGAGGAGCGCAGCGCGGGACGCCCCGCGCGTGTCCGCCCCGCCTATAAAATGCAAAAGGATATGGGCGCTGTCTTTGGCCTGAACTGCGGCTGGGAACATCCGCTGTGGTTTGCCGATCAGCCCGGTGTACAAGAAACCAATGGGTTCACCCGTCAGAACTGGTGGGAACCGGTGGGCCGCGAGGTACAGATGCTGCGCGATCATGTGGGTGTGATCGACATCTCGAACTTCGCCAATTACGTCGTGAAAGGCCCAGGTGCTTATAACTGGCTGGATCGTCTGGTGGCCAACAAGGTCCCGACCGAGGTTGGTCGTTCGTGCCTGACGCCCCTGATTTCGGTTCGCGGCGGCGTGGCTGGTGACTTTACCATCACCAAGGCAGCTGATGAAGAGTATATGATGATCGGCTCGGGTATGGCCGAGCGTTATCATCAGCGGTTTTTCAACATGATCGGCTTGCCCGAAGGCACCACGCTCGAGGTCGCCACCGATCGCATCGCAGGCTTCAACGTGGCTGGGCCCAAGTCGCGCGAATTGTTACAGCGGCTGACCAATGCAGACCTTTCAAACGACGCGTTCCGCTTTATGCGCTCGCGCACCATCGAGGTGGTGGGCATAAATTGCCTGGCCATCCGTGTCAGCTTTACTGGCGATCTGGGGTGGGAGTTGCATTGCGCGGAATCAGATCAAACCAGACTCTATTCAGCGCTATTAGAGGCTGCAATAGACCTGAGCGGTGGCCCGGTTGGCGGTCGCGCACTGGGATCTTTGCGCATCGAAAAGGGGTATGGCTCGTGGGGGCGAGAGTATTCTCAGGAATACTGGCCACAAGAGGTTGGCCTGTCAGGTCTGATCAAGCTGGACAAAGAATTTCTGCACAAAGATGCTTATCTACGGGTCAAGGATAACACCCTGCGCGAGGTGCTCTCGATATTCGAGGTCGATGCGGACAAAGCCGACGCCACTGGCGGCGAACCGATCTTCACCCCCGACGGTATCCCGGTGGGCCGGGTAACTTCCGGCGCATATGGGTATTCGGTCGGCAAATCCCTGGCCCTGGGTTACGCCAACCCCAAAGCCGCAAAACCCGGAGACACGGTCGACATCTTCATTCTTGGAAAACCACACAAAGCTAAATTCCTTTCAAAGCCACCGTTCGACCCCGCCGGAAATAGATTACGCGATACGAAAGCCGTTGCGGAGCCAGTGAAATGACCAACGTTTTTGACCGGGTTGCCGAGTTTGCTCTGAACGGTACCGCCGAAGACATTCCCGACACAGCCCGCGAGACAGCTGCGTATTTGTTGCTGGATACGATGGGTGTTCTGATCGCTGCAGGATCGATACAGGCCGGTGGGATCGCCCGGGATACCGCAGCGTTGCTTTTTGCAAGTTCAGAGCCTGATTTTAGCGCTCGGATGCTGTTCGACGGGCGGCGCGCCAGTCTTGCAGGTGCAGCTTATGCAACTGCCAGCCAAACCGATAATCTGGATGCCCATGACGGGTTCAATCCCGTCAAAGGCCACATCGGAGTTGCCATTGTTCCGGCGCTTGCTGCGTTGGCCGAACAATGCCCGGATCTGTCGGGTCGTGAGGCTCTGGCGGCTATGATCATCGGGTATGAAATCGCGGGTCGGGCTGGCCTGACCCTACACGCAACGGTCAGTGACTATCACACTTCCGGTGCCTGGAATGCGTTGGGCGTGGCTGCTTTGGCGGCGCGTTTACGCCGTCATACCCCAGATCAACTGCGACAGGCGTTGGGGATTGCGGAATTCCACGGGCCACGCAGCCAAATGATGCGCGAGATTGCAAATCCAACAATGTTGCACGACGGTTCCGGTTGGGGTGCCCTGGTGGGGCTGTCATCTGCCATCCTGGCCGAGCGCGGATTTACCGGAGCACCTGCAATCACGATCGAGGCGAAAGAGGCTGTTCCATTCTGGGACGATCTTGGCCGGGTCTGGCAAGTTGAGCAGCAATATATCAAACCGTATCCAATCTGCCGTTGGGCACATGCATCAATTGACGGTGTTCGGATGCTGATGCAGGAACATAAGCTGACATATCAACAGATCGCAGCCATCCGCATCAACAGCTTTAAAGAAGCAGCTTGTCTGTATTCTGACCACCCTCTGACTACCTCACAGGCTCAATACTCGTTGGCATTTGCTGTAGCGGTTCAGGCAGTTCACGGTCGCATTGGTGTAGAACATATCTCGGGCAAAGGCCTGTCTGATCCAACGGTCGCAGAGATTACAAAGCTGATTAAGGTCAAAGAGAGCCCGCGTCACTCTGCCCGTTTCCCAGCAGGACGATGGGCAGATGTCGAGATCGAAACCTTGGACGGATCTGTTTATCATTCAGGTGATATCAACGCGCGCGGTGGTCAGGAAAATCCCCTGAGCAAACAGGAGATCACCGATAAATTCACCGAATTTGCAGCGCCAGCTGTGGGGCGCAATCGGGCCGCCCAGATCCTTGCGGCCACATTGAAGTTGACCCAACCCGGGTCAAGCTTTTCCAATCTGTCTGCCCTGATATACGACCCACCCGCACGTTGATACGGCGCCACGCCGAATTAAATAAATGATCGAGATTCGCCATGTTAGAGACTGATTTAAGGTGTTAGGCGAATGACCAACTCTGAAACAGCATAACCACTGGGCACTGCGGGTCCGGTCAATTCAATCCGCCTGTTTGCACGATTTCAAGCATATCTGAAATTTGCGCGCGGGCATTGGCGCTCTCCTTCAAAAGCGTTTTGGCATCTGCCAGAGGTTTGTCAGATTGCCGTTCAATCGGTTGATCTAACGATATTCTGATCCGATTTAGATCGCTGAAGGCATTCGAATCCTTGGCATCAATCTCATTCGTGCCCGCCAACCAGAATAGGCGGTCGGCAGCCTCGATCTGACCAGTTTCTCTAAACAATTCCGCCGCGGCGTAGAAGTTTTGCACCCGCGCCAAAGCTTGAGCCCGCAATACTCGCGCGTCGTCTGAGGGATCTTCAGACAATTCCAGCAAAGCTTGGCGAGGATGGTCGCTTAGTAGAGCTGAACGTGCCCTAATCCGGGCACGCTCGATAGCATGGTTCTGATCGCCCGATGGGTCTGTCCATTCCCGGGCAGCGTTCGAAAATCCAAGCTTGACCAACCTATGCGCCACCGATGTGGCCGTATCCACGCTCAGGGTAATGCGAGTTTTCTCCTTCAGTCCGATTATGTAGCGCAGGAAGGTGATGTCATCCGCCCGCTCAGCAAGCAGTTGCAGCACCTGATCTCGCGTGCGGCGCCAATCCTTATCGTCAGGTGCATTTTGGATACGATGCATGGCACCATCGAACTCCTGCGACATCGACAACGCGAGCACATGAGCGCGCGCCATCATGGGCCCGAGTTCGGAGTTTCTGAGTTCACGTGCGTAACCTGCCGCTAAATCGAGATCTTTGGGTGGTATCGAACCCCGATCGGCCCATCTTTTTTCGATCAACCGCGCCAGCGCCAGAGGTGCTTCCTCAGAAGCACTTGGGGTGGCTATGACTTCAGTCAAGTGAGCATTCGCAGTATCTGCATTGCCTTCGGCATCGGCGATCGTGGCCTTGGTCAGGGTCACGTCGGCCGTTTCAGCTGTCATCACTCGGTCTACCGAACGCAAAATACGCCGCGCTGCTTCCAGCCGCCCGGCTGTTGCCAGCAAGTCTGCCAGAGTCGACCCGAGTTGCCGCCTAAGGTGTTCGGGAAGCCGGTTGAATGCTTGCTCGATTATGTTCAGCTGTGCCTCCGGTGCCAGTTTCTCCTCGGTCAGAAGTGCCCATAGCGCTGCAGCGCTTTCGCAGCTTTGTTGACCCGCGAATGAGTGCGGTTCAGACGCAGTCAAACCATCGAGAGTAGACGCCATCGCCGAAACACGTTGTTGCTCTGCCGTCGTTCCTGGCAGCAGATTTAACACCTGCAGCGCTTCGGCTCCGAATCCATAATATGTGTACAGCTTGGCCAGATTCAGGGCCTTTTCCTGATCGAGTCGATCAAACTCCTGGAATAGCCCCTTTCGCAGTTGCGCTACCTGCACCACAAATTATTCGGGGCCTGCCCAGGAGTCGAACTCCAGTTCAGCATCGGTGATGCATTCAAATTTGGCATCGAATTCTGGAAGTGCCAGACTTTCGAGACCCCGGGCGTCGTCCAGAACTGAAGACAATCGTAAATTGGGCGCTTTTGCGTCTGAGGTTCTCAAAGGTCCAAAACGAGCGGATTGTCTGCGCCCAATACCAGCAAGTGTGAGGTCAATAACCTCACGATCTGCGCTTTGTAATATGCGGGATATCAGCTCGTCCTCAAAGTTTTGATGACTCATTTGCAACAAGGGCAACGTCAGCGCAGTTGCAGGGATGTGTACTGGAGGCGGAGCTTGCTTTGCGATGTCCGGGTGAAGGTCTGTCACCACGTCGATTTTTGGAACCGCAACCGGAATGAATTTACCGGGCGAGATGTCCACGACCACCATAGTTTGTTGATGCAGAAATGCGGTGGCGACACATTCACATCCAAAGACCATCTTCAGAGCTCCACCTGAACTAGCCTGAGTTAGAGACTGAAGTCTTTTGCTGGTCAGCCGGTCAAATACGGTTCCGGTATCGAATGTGGCGCCTTTGATAGCAATATTCAGATCAGCACCGCGTTCGTTTGGAGTCATAACCCAATCGGTGCCGGCAGGCACTTGTATCACCAGACGGGTGTATCCATCGTGTTCGCCCGAGCGAACACGCAGCACCTGCGCTGACACACTGGTGCCAAGGGCCAGTAAAACTAATGTGAAAGCCCGTATCATGCAGCCGCCTGTTTGATTTCTTTCAAGGCCTCTTCAAGCTCTGAAAAATTGGGACGGTTGTGGGTTGGCGTGTTTTGGCGTCCGACCTCGATGCACATCGCAGCGTTGTGATTGTGCAGATTCGCGACCAGAACCTCCTTGATGAGTTGATAAAAATGGTTGTCTTCTTCAACTACAGCTTTCAGTTTTCCAGCAAACGGACCGACCAAACCATAGGCAAGAAAAACGCCCAGAAAAGTGCCGACCAACGCGCCGCCGATGAGCTTTCCCAGCACCTCTGGGGGCTGGTCGATCGAACCCATGGTTTTGATAACGCCTAGAACCGCAGCTACGATACCAAGGGCGGGCAGGCCGTCGGCAACGGTTTGCAAGGCATGGCTCGAGTGCATGGCATGATGGAAATTTGCCTCCATCCGTTTTTCAAGTACCTCTTCGACTTGATGCGGGTCGTCATAGTTCATCGCGGCTGAACGCATGGTGTCGCAGATCAGGTCCACGGCTTCTTTGTCGGCTTTGATCTTGGGATAAGCTGAGAAAAGCGACGAGTTTTCAGGCTCTTCGATGTGTTGCTCGGCCTCAACCGGGTTTGCGCGCGCGATCCGGATCAACGAGAACAACAGGCAAAGCAGATCACGATAATCTTCGGGCTTCCACTTCGCGCCTTTGAACACTTTGCCAATATCTTTCGCGGTGTGTTTGACCCCACCCATGTCGTTACTGATCATAAAAGCACCAATCGCGGCGCCTCCGATCATCATCATTTCATACGGCAATGACTTCATGATAATCGCCATCTTGCCGCCAGCGGCGAGATATCCGCCAAAAATCATGACGAAGATAACAGCAATTCCGATGAGTCCGATCATAAGTGATCTCCGGCGTTAAGGTGGGAGAAGTGGTTGCCCATCAGCATTATTCCTGTGGGGCGCGGGCGTTGCGCCCAGCCATTATGACGCTGATACCATAGGCGGCCTCGGGGCTGAGACCGGCCATCACATTGGCGGCAGCCTCCGGTGGCATGCGTGACAGGAATCCGGCGGCGAATACTGCATCCATCGTTTCGAACAAGGCCGCGGCATTCTTTGGTTTCATGCTTTGGTAAACATCAGTCAGTTGCGTCAGGTCGCTTTCGGCGGCCGTTTCGGCAATAGCGACGGTCTCACGCAGCGACTCTTCGGCTTCCTGCAGCATGGCCAACCGGGCTTCAATGGCCTGATCTGCGATGTCCAGCGCATGTTCTCGATCGACAATCGTGCTTTCCCGCTGATTCAGTTCGACTTCGCGGCGTAGCAGTTCTGCTAGCAAAACTTGCAGATCCGCGGCGCTGGTCTCAATGCGCTCCGACTTGATTTGCTCTGCCAAGGCCGGATCAGTCCCACGCGCCACCGCAGGCCCAGCCTCAAGCCCGATCCGAATGATGGCGGACCCGATCATCAGCAAGGAGATGACGGTCAGAACTCCTCCGCGCGGGCGCTGGTCAGAATTCTTTTTTCTTTGGCGGATCATTGGCCCGACCCGCTTGACGCTGCAGCATGCCGAAAGAACATCAAGCCCTCGGGCTTTGTTACGGGTTTTAGGGATATGGGCTCAGAATTTTCAGGAACAGTTTCTTCGACAGCGTCCACGTCAGATTTTTCCTGCGCGTGCTCTTCGGGCTGCTCAGGGCTTGGTTGGTCTTCCTGTACGACATCGTGCATCGAGGCCATCATCAGTTCCAGGCGCTGCGCTACCGACTCCGCCCGTTCAGTCAAAGTCTGTAGGGCAACCCCGGACTCGTCGGAAGACTGACGGGCGCTATCGAGCGATTTTCGCAGCTCTTCCGCTTGGGCCGAAAGAACGGAAACCGCACCACCCACGCCCTTTTCAAGATCAGTAAATCGACGCAAACGTCGCGCCAAAATGAAACAGTACAGCCCTGCCCCAAGCGCACCTGCAACCAGCAGAATATCGGCAATCAGTTCCACCTTCGCCTCCTAATTCAATACAAATTCTGTCACCAGAACGTCGCGCACAAGGCCGTCACCTACGACAATTCCTATACGTCGCAGCAGGTGCCCACGGATGCGCACCAAGGCGAGTGAATCTTCAAGGTCGTTCAGCTCGACCGCGCGTAGATAACTGTTCAGAACATCCATGATTCGCGGCTGCATCTTTTCAACCTCGGCGGCGTAGCCCGCGTTCACCTCGAGTTGAGCATGGAACTTGAGATGCCGTGAATCGCCTGCATTGACCGAAACGATCACCGGCGGCAGATCAACAAAGCTCACGTCTGGCAACGCCGTCGCTGGCCTTTTATTGCTATTGCTATCTTCTTCTTTTGCTTCGGCACCGCTACCAATTGGCAGTAAGCCAGAGGCGGTTATGAAATAGCCACCAACACCGCCTGCCACGGCCAGAATCATCCCAAGAATCAGGCCCTTTTTTCCTGATTTTTTAGGGGTTTCCACTTCGTCAGCTGTTGCGTCGGTCATGCCGTCCTCATGAATCTGTTCGGCAACTGTCATAACCCCGCAGGGACTAACCGATTGTTAAAGGCAATCGTCCAAACAGGGGTTGAGCCGAGCAGAATGTCGGTGAGTCGGAGGTGAGTGTGCAGCAGATCGGAACTGTCTGGGCAAGTTTGGACAAGCGCAAACAAATTTTCGCGGCCGGTGCGGTAGTGCTGGTGTTTCTGGGCGTGCTTGCGATGTCACGGATTGCGACGGCACCGTCGATGACGCTGTTATATTCAGGTCTCGAAAGCGGTGCGGCGGGTGATATCGTGCGATCGCTGGATCAGCGCGGTGTTGCGTATGAAATCCGGGGTGGTTCGATCTATGTACCGGGCTCGCAACGGGATGAGTTGCGCATGACGCTGGCCAGTGAAGGACTGCCAGCAAACGGCAACCGCGGATACGAGTTGCTGGACTCACTCAGTGGATTTGGCACGACGTCGCAGATGTTTGACGCTGCTTATTGGCGGGCAAAAGAGGGCGAGTTGGCCCGCACGATTGTCGGCAGCTCACATGTCAGCCAGGCACGCGTACACATCGCCAACGGTTCGGCCAACCCGTTTCAACGTAGTGTTGCGCCGACCGCTTCGGTATATTTGGTGCCATCGGGTGCGCAGATCACAGGAGATCAGGCCAAGGCGATCCGGTTTCTGGTGGCGTCAGCTGTCAGCGGGCTTGCACCAGAAAACGTCACCGTAATCGATTCGAACGGCGCTGTGATCGGAGCACAGGAATCAACCGTGGCCGCTGATACTGCAGACGACAAAGCACGCCAGTTGCGGGAAAAAGTTCTTCGACTTGTCGAAGCACGCGTCGGGGCCGTTAATGCCGTGGTCGAGGTCAGCGTGGATACGGTGACCGAAACCGAGTCGATCCGTGAGCGCCGCTTCGATCCTAAAGGTCGCGTAGCGATCAGTACGGATGTTGAAGAACGGTCTGACAGTGCGCGAAATCAGTCTGCAGACGTGACCGTGGCGTCAAATCTGCCGGATGGGGATGGCGCTGGCGGAGACGAATCCAATTCAAATGCCACCCAGACCCGCGAGCGGGTGAATTATGAGGTTTCCGAGACCGAACTCGAGGTTCACCGAGCGCCGGGTGCCATCAAACGTCTGACCGTCGCAGTGCTGGTTAACGGTGCCCGAACGGTTGATACAGAAGGCGTCGAACGATTTGAACCCATTCCGCAGCCAGAGCTTGACGCGTTGGAGGAACTTGTTTCCTCAGCCGTAGGTTATGATGCCGAACGCGGTGACGTCATTACCCTTAAATCGCTTGATCTACCTGTTGTTGAGCCGCAGGGTACATTGGTGTCGTCGTCGGTCTGGCAGAAGATTCATCTTGATGCCATGTCGCTGGTTCAGATGTTCGTTTTGGCACTGGTATCCCTTGTTTTGGGTCTGTTTGTCATACGACCCATTTTGACAAAATCTGCTGCACCTGCGTTGCTACCGGCAGGCATACCGCCGGAAGCGGACCCTGCAACTTACTTGACGGGAGAGATCGCAAATGGTCATGCGCAAGAGTTCACATCACGTCCTGAGGCCGCTCAGGCAAATGTTCCGGTAATAGCCAGCACCCATGATGAAGACCCCGTCGACCGATTGCGTGCCATGATCGGTGACAAACAGGAAGAGACGGTTGAGATTCTGCGAAGCTGGCTTGAAGAAGGTGAGGAGAGGGTGTGATGTCTATCGCTCATCTCTTTGAGGATTTTACCGCCCCAACAGCTGGTGTCGCTGTTCATCTGGTGGATGAAGAGGCACTCGAAGAACAACGCCTTGCGGCCTTTGAGCAAGGCTATGGTGCCGGTTGGGAAGATGCGGTGCAGGCGCAGGAACAGGGTCGGGCGCAACTGAGTTCTGACTTGTCTGCAGCGCTAGCAGACCTGTCGTTTACCTATCAGGAGGCGTTAACCCGGATGACATTGTCGCTGGAACCGATGTTTCAGAGCCTGATACAGGTGGTTTTTCCCGAAACCGTCGAACTGGGCTTTCCCGCCAGATTGACTGAACAGCTTTGTGAGATGGCTCGGGATCAGATCGGGCAGCCGATGCTACTTACCTTTCCGGAAGGTGCCGCCGATCAGGTTCAGGCGGTTCTCCCACAAGATTTCACGCCTTTGCCGAAAGTTGTCGAGGACCCTTCTCTGCAGGCGGGACAGGCGCGTTTGCAAGTGGGCACCGCCTATCGAGAGGTGGATTGTGCCGCGTTGCTCGCGTCCATTGCCGCATCTTTCGACGCCTATCTATTTGAAGCAAAAGAGGCTCTGTCAAATGAGTGATCCCCAAGCTCCGAAATCCGAAAAGCCAAATCCGTTCGAAGCGGTTCCGATCGAAGTCACAGTTTCGGCTGGTCGGGCGCGACCTTTGATCCGTGATCTGCTGAACATGGGCGAAAACGCTGTTCTGGCGCTGGACAAACGCATTGAAGACCCCGTCGACCTGTATGTCGGGGACCAATTGGTCGCACGCGGGCTGCTGGAGGAAATGGAAGGAGATCAGGCTGGGCAGCTGGCTGTGCGGCTGACAGAGATCTCGGATCTGCAAAACGGGATCGGATGATGCGCCATCTGATCTGGCTGGCAATTCTGCTGGTCGTCCCCACCAGCGGCATGGCGCAGGAGTTGTCGCTGTCTATGGGCGAAGATGGATCGATTTCGGCCCGGACGATTCAGCTGATCTTGCTGATCACGGTGCTCAGCATGGCACCGGGTCTGGCGATCATGATCACCTGTTTTCCATTTCTGATCACCGTATTGGCGATACTGCGGCAAGGGATTGGGTTGCAGCAATCGCCGCCCAACATGCTGATTGTCAGTCTGGCGCTGTTTCTGACCTATTTTATCATGGAGCCGGTTTTCACCGAAGCGTGGGAAGTCGGCATCCAGCCAATGGTCGAGGAAACAATAGACGTGGAGCCCGCGCTGGAACGCGCGCTGGTGCCGTTTCGCAGCTTTATGGCGGCGCGTCTGGATGTCGATACGTTCCAGGCGATGGCAACATTGCGACCAGATGGCGCGGATTCGCAGCTGTCACCCGAGGCACCTCTGTCCGTTCTGATGCCTTCATTCATGCTGTCCGAGATTGCGCGGGCATTTCAGATCGGGTTTCTGATATTTTTGCCGTTCCTGATCATCGATCTGGTTGTTGCGGCGGTCCTTATGTCGATGGGTATGATGATGGTGCCTCCGGCTACGGTTTCCCTGCCGTTCAAACTGGCATTTTTCGTGATTGCAGATGGTTGGACTTTGATCGCAAGCGCGCTGGTACGCAGCTATTCGCCCTGATCTATTGCCGGGTGATCTGCAGGCAAGCGCGCAAGCCTTGGTCTCCGGCCTCAAAGCTCAGCGTTCCGCCATGTTGCTCGGCAACGGTGCGTGCGATGGTCAGGCCAAGCCCAAAGCCATCTGACGAACCGGTGTTTGACCCACGCTGGAACGGGGCCAGCAATGCCTCGATATCATCAACCGACAAATCGGTGCCTTTATCTTCGACAATAATCGTGGCGGATTGAGCATTGGTTTCCAGCTCAACCTCGGCCCGGCGCCCATATTTCAAGGCGTTGTCGATCAGATTTGACAGCGCCCGCCTCAACGAGATTGGTCGACCCATCACCAGAATGCGCCGTGTCTCAGGCAGCGATCCGTGCCCCCGGCGCGACATGAACAATGACGGCGCACCTTCGACAGCGACAGGTTCAATCGCTTTCAAAGATACGGGCAAGTTCATATCCTGATAGTCGGCGACCAGTGACTCGACCAGTGAGGTCAACGAGATCTGCCGCGGTTCCTCGACACTGAGCTCGGACCTTGTATAGGTTAGTACACTTTCGATCATGCCGGTCATCTGATCCACGTCTGCTTCGAGCTTCTCGCGCAATTCGGCATCGTCGATCAGGGCGGCACGCAGCCGGACACGCGTTGCCGGCGTACCCAGATCGTGGCTAACACCCGACAGCACAATGGCGCGTTTCTCAAGCTGCGCTCGTTCAGCCTCAAGGTGATCATTCACCGCAGCCACGATATCGCGCAGCTCTTCCGGCCCGTCCGCAGTATAACTTTGTGGCCCACCGCGGCGTTTGCGGTCACCAAGTGCCTGTGCAAAGCGCGTGAAGCTGTCCGAGACATTACCGACAGAGGTCAGCAACGCGGCCAGCGCGACGATACCCAGCAATATCGCGGGCAGGCGCAGATCAATCGGAGCTGCCTTACACCCCCAGATTTCAGTGCCATCAATCTGTTGCCAGACACCACGTCCAAATTGCGCGATCAGGATCGGTTCGCTGCAATAGGTCGCAAGCAGGCGCGTCAGATTGCCCATCTTCTCGGGCCCGGTCTGATCGTTGCCCGAAACGATATCAGAGACCGGATAGACCAGACGATCGGACAATACCGCCAGCGTCAGTTCGCGTCCACTCAGAGGTGCTGAACTGTCGGTCAGGATCGACAGGTTGGTGACAAAGCGGCGATCAGAAAAGCCGGGCATTTGTTGGAATTCTCCCCTATCGGCAAGTGCGGCGGCCTTGGCAGGCAAGGGATTGATCAGCAAGCCGGGTGGCGGTGCCATCCCCGTCCGCAAATCCTCGTATACGGTGAATCCCGCAACAAATGCCTGAGTTTGGAAACGGTTCCAAGCCTGTGCAGAGTTGAACCACAATGCGGTTGCCAACAGCCCTGCAGCGAAGGCTGACAGCGTCCAAACCCAACCAAAGCTGCGCAGGCGCAATGTCATGCGTCCTCATCTACCGATATGTCGGCGGTAAATATGTACCCAACCCCACGCTCAGTGCGCAGCATCTGAGGCTCTTTCGGATTAGCCTCAATTTTAGAGCGCAGTCGCCCAACCAGCATATCGATGGCGCGGCCTTGCGCCTCGGGCTTGTCAGCCTCGCCGGTGACATCCAGTGCGGTGGCGATCTCATCCCGGGTTAGCGGGATGTGTGGATTTGCTAGCAAGACTTTCAGCAGGGCGGTCTCGCGCTGAGAAAGCGAGACTAAATAGCCGTCGGGCGAATGTACCTCGTCCCGTTTGCCGTCAAAGACCCAGCCGTCAAAGTGAAATGTACGGGTACGGCGGCGATAAGCCAGCGAAGGGGTGCGTTGCGCGCGCTGCATCACAGCACGGACGCGGGCCAGCAGAAGCTGCGGGTTGAACGGCTTGGCAATGTAGTCATCCGCGCCAACTTCATATCCCGCCATGCGCTGGTGATCTGCCGACAAAGCAGAGACTAGAATGATCGGTACATCTTGCTCGGTGCGCAATCTAGCGCAAATTTCCACACCGTTCTCGTCGCCTAGCATCACGTCCAACAGGATCAGGTCGATCCGGCCTGAAGTCAGATGCGTGCGTATTTCACTTTCCGAACTGGCAGGCAGCGCTATATACCCGTTCTGCTGAAAGAACTGGGTCATCATCGAACGCATCTCAGAATCGTCGTCCACCACCAGGAGCCGGGGAATACCCACTCTGATCCTCCTCTCAAACTTCCTCCGCCGCCGCCAATTGTAACGAATGGAAACGGATTCAAGCCCAAAGTAACACGCGGTAACAAAAGCGGTGAAAATTTCCGCCTTGTCAGGATATTGCTCTGCATTCTGCGTTGCCATGCGGCATTCTGTTAGCGCTATATCGAGCATCGCCGCCCATTGGGTGGCACCGAATTCTCAGGGAGGAGAACAAATATGAAGCGTTTTGCATTTGTCACTGTGTCGACCTTTGCCATTGCGGCCGGGTCGTCGGTAGTGGCCGAACCGCAGGCAGAAGTCCTGCACTGGTGGACATCCGGCGGTGAAGCGAAATCGGTCGCTGTTCTGCAGGAGGAGTTTGCCTCGAACGGTGGCACATGGACTGATATGCCGGTCGCAGGTGGCGGCGGTGATGCGGCCATGACCGCGTTGCGGGCCCGTGTTCTGGCAGGTAACGCGCC
This sequence comes from Ruegeria sp. AN6, assembly GCF_056540425.1. Lineage (NCBI taxonomy): Bacteria > Pseudomonadati > Pseudomonadota > Alphaproteobacteria > Rhodobacterales > Roseobacteraceae > Ruegeria > Ruegeria sp. AN6. The sequence goes on along the minus strand of NZ_JBQFWR010000003.1, from coordinate 111,591 downwards.
GACAGCCGTTCAGCTGAAAGGCCCTGCCATTCAGGAATGGTATGAAGAAGGCGTACTGGCCGATATCTCAGCCGTGGCTGAAGCCGAAGGCTGGGCAGATGTCCTGCCAGCGTCGATCGCGGGCCATATGAAGTGTGAAGGGACCTGGTGCGCGGCTCCGGTGAACGTTCACCGTGTTGACTGGATCTGGGCCAACGCGGACGTTCTGGCCGCAAACGGTATCGAAATGCCCAGCACTTGGGATGAATTCAATGCCGCTGCCGAAAAGCTGCAGGCCGCCGGTGTGATCCCGCTGGCTCATGGCGGTCAGGCATGGCAGGACGCCACCGTGTTCGAAGCAGTTGTGCTTGGCGTTGGTGGACCTGAGTTCTACCAGAAAGCACTGGTTGATCTGGATCCCGAAGCGTTGACCTCGGACACCATGGTGCAGGCGTTTGATCAGATGCGTACCCTGCGCGGATACGTGGACGAGAACTTCTCGGGCCGCGACTGGAACCTCGCCACCGCAATGGTGATGAACGGCGAAGCTGCGTTCCAGATCATGGGTGACTGGGCCAAGGGTGAATTCCTGGCGGCTGGCAAAAAGCCCGGCGAAGATTTCCTGTGCGCCTCGACCCCGGGCGACGGGTATCTGTACAACGTCGACAGCTTTGCCATGTTTGACGTGGAAGGCGACGACAAGAAAGCCGGTCAGGACCTGCTCGCCAAGCTGATCGTTGCACCGAACTTCCAGAAAGTGTTCAACCTGAACAAAGGCTCGATCCCTGCGCGGACCGATGTTGGTCTGGAAGATTTTGACATCTGTGCCAACCTGTCGGCCGAAGACATGGGCTCGACATCTGCCGCAGGTTCGCTGCTGCCGTCTTACGCCCATGGCATGGCGCTGCGCGGGTCGCAGTCCGGTGCGATCACCGATGTTGTGACTGCACATTTCAACTCGGATATGTCCTCGGCTGACGCGGTTCAGCAATTGGCGGACGCGGTAGCAAACAGCTACTGATCCAATACGCTCTGCCCCCTATACAGAGGGGCAGAGCATTTTTCCCCGGAGGCTAAAATGTCCGAATGGCTGGAAAACCACCTGCCCAAGGTGGTGCTGGCACCGTCGTTCATCGCCGTATTGATCTTTGTCTACGGATTTATCGGATGGACCGCATGGGTGTCGCTGACCCGATCGAAACTACTGCCGAAATACGAGATCAAGGGCTTCATCCAGTATGAACGCCTCTTTGACTCGCCCCGTTGGGATACGGCGATCAACAACCTGTATATCTTTGGCGCGCTGTTCATCGTCATCGCGATGGTACTGGGCCTGTTGCTGGCCATCCTGCTGGATCAGAAAATCCGCGTCGAAGGAGCCATCCGCACGATCTACCTCTACCCGATGGCGCTGTCGATGATTGTGACCGGTACCGCGTGGAAGTGGATTCTGAACCCGGGTCTGGGCATAGAATCCATGGTGCAGGGCTGGGGCTTCACAAACTTCGAGTTCGATTGGTTGGTGAACCCTGATTACGCCATCTACACCATCGTGATGGCCGCGATCTGGCAAAGCTCGGGTTTCGTCATGGCGCTGTTCCTGGCCGGTCTGCGGTCAGTGGACGGAGAGATCATCAAGGCCGCGCAGGTCGATGGCATCCCGACATGGCGCATCTATACTGCGATCATCATCCCCTCGATGGCCCCGATCTTCCTGTCAGCCTTCATCGTACTGGCGCATCTCGCGATCAAAAGCTTTGACCTTGTCATCGCCTTGACGGGTGGCGGTCCGGGCTACGCGACTGATTTGCCTGCCACTTATATGTACGCCATGGCGTTTTCGCGCGGCGATATTGGTCAGGCGGCCTCGTCCGCGATGATCATGATGCTGGTCGTCTTTGCCATCGTGGTTCCCTATCTTTACTCAGAGCTGAGGGCGAAAAATGACTGATCTGTCGATGCCCCAAACCCAAACCCGTACCCAAAGCGCCACTGGAAAGATTGCCCTGCGTTGGTTGCTTTATGTCCTGCTGGGCCTGTTCGCGCTGTATTACCTGATGCCGCTGTTCGTGATGTTGACCACATCGTTGAAAAGCCTTGAGGAAATCCGCACCGGGTCCCTGATTTCGCTTCCGCGAGAGGTCAGCTTTGACGCCTGGAAAACTGCATGGTCCGGCGCCTGTACCGGTATCCAGTGCGAAGGTCTGCGGCCATACTTCTGGAACTCGGTCCTGATTGCGGTGCCTGCGGTGGCGATCTCGACCCTTCTAGGCGCACTGAATGGCTATGTCGTAGCGCAGTGGCGGTTCAAAGGTGCCAACATCATCTTCTCGCTGATGCTGTTTGGTTGCTTCATCCCGTTCCAGGTGGTTCTGCTGCCCATGGCGCGCCTTTTGGGCATCATGGGAATCGCAGGAACCATTCCGGGTCTGATCTTTGTCCACGTGATATATGGGTTGGGCTTCACCACGCTGTTCTTCCGCAACTATTATGTCACCATTCCGGCCGAGCTGACCAAGGCGGCGCGTGTCGATGGGGCCGGGTTCATGAGGATCTTCTGGTCGATCTTCCTGCCGCTGTCGCTGCCGATCATCGTGGTGACCGTCATCTGGCAGTTCACGCAGATCTGGAACGACTTCCTGTTCGGCGTGTCGTTCAGCCAGGCGGGCACACAGCCTGTGACCGTGGCGCTCAACAACATCGTAAACTCCACCACCGGCGTCAAAGAGTACAACGTCGACATGGCTGCCGCGATCATCGCGGGTCTGCCGACGCTGCTCGTCTATGTCGTTGCCGGTAAGTATTTCATCCGCGGCCTGACCGCTGGCTCAGTGAAGGGATAAGACCCATGGCTCCCATCCTTGATATCAACAAACTCTACAAGAATTACGGCCCTGTCGAAATTCTGAAAGACATCAACATCTCGATTGAACCGGGCGATTTCCTGGTGCTTGTCGGCCCGTCGGGCTGCGGTAAATCCACCCTGCTGAACTGCATTGCTGGGCTTGAGGAAATCACCGGAGGCACCCTGTCCATCGGCGGTAACGACATGACCCATGTCAGCCCCAAGGACCGCGACATCGCAATGGTGTTTCAGTCCTATGCTCTATACCCGACCATGTCGGTCGCCAAGAACATCACCTTCGGCATGAAAGTGCGTGGGGTCGATCAGGCCACTCAGGATGCCAAGCTGAAAGAGGTCGCGTCGCTGCTGCAGATCGAACCGCTGCTCAACCGCCGCCCAAGCCAATTGTCGGGCGGTCAGCGTCAACGGGTCGCAATGGGCCGGGCGCTGGTGCGTGATCCTAAGCTGTTCCTGTTTGACGAACCCCTGTCGAACCTTGATGCCAAGCTGCGGGTCGAGATGCGGACCGAGATCAAGAAGCTGCACCAGACGCTGGACGCATCGATCGTTTACGTGACCCACGACCAAATCGAAGCAATGACGCTGGCGACCAAGATCGTCGTGCTTAAAGGCGGGATCGTGCAGCAGATCGGAACACCGGCCGAGATCTACAACAACCCGGCCAACCTTTTCGTTGCGGATTTCATGGGCTCTCCGGCGATGAACCTGATCCCAGCACAGGCATCGAACAATGGTTCGGGGACGCAGATTTCGATCACGCGAGAAACCGGCGATACGCTGGTCTTAACCGATGCGCGCGCACCGGAACTGCCGCAGGATGTCATCCTCGGTCTACGCCCTGAGGATATCGCCGAGGCTGGTTTCCGCGCCGGGGCAGGTGTGCAAGAGGCGGCCTGCATGGTCGATATGGTCGAACCTGCCGGGGCCGACACCTATGTGGTGTCGGAACTGGGGGGCAAGCAGGTCACAGCTCGGCTGCATGCCGAAACCAGCGCGCAGGCGGGCCAGATGTTGAATCTGGCTTTCGACATGAGCAAGGTGTCGTATTTCGCCAAGGAAACGGGCGAACGACTGAATTGATTCCGTGGATTCAGGCAACGGATCGCCACTGTGCCGCCGGTGTTAATCGGCGGCACGCTCGTTTTCGGATATCAGGATCAGCCGGTGTTTTTCAGGTCCTTGATCAGGCGATTTAGGTCACCGCCACGTGCATCCAGCATGGCACCGATCTCAGTGCGCTCGGTCAGCAGCAGGTTCACGCCTTCGATGAACATGTTGTAGAACTTGCCGCGGCCAGACTTGTCGGACACTAAGAATGTCACTTCGAACGGGGACGAGCCGCGTAGTTTGACTGAGGTTCTGACCTCGTATCCGGTCTTGATCTTGCGCGCGTTGCGCACGGTGACCTCACCGCCGATGAACTCGCGGAACCGGCGGCCATATTTGCGCGAGATATAGCCCTCGAACGCCTTGGTGAACTGGCGCAGCTGCGCGGATGACGCTGTGCGTGCATCCGCCCCCAACGCATAGCGGGCCATGATCGGCACATCACCGTATTGAACGAAAATCTTCTGAAAATCGCGTAGCATCGCGTTCTCGGATTTACCCGAGTCGATGATACGCGTGATATCGGCCACCACGCTGTTGACCAGTTGCTTGGCCTGCGCTTCGGTCAACGCAAACGCGGGCAGAGGCAATGCGGCAACTGTCATCCCGGTGAGGGCAGCGGCTACAAATCGGCGTCTGTTCAACAGGTTATTCGGCATAGGGGTCCTCATACGGGTCAAGATAGGGGTCTCTGACAGGGTCGGTCCCGCTGTTGGCGTAGGGATCGTCATACAGACCCAGATAGGCGTCTTCATCATCCCTTGCCAGTTCAAAGCGGCGATTTTGCAAATAGATCGTACGTGCCTGCGCGTAACTATCGGCACTGTCATAAAGAATTGAATCGACCGTATCCGAGAACCGTCCACGATCCCCCATGCGCCGCACAACCTCGGCATAGACACCAATGTTGTCGACCGGACGCACCGGAGAGAAGTTAATTGGGTTCGAGAAAAGATTGAATACGACGCCCACAGCATCACGCGCGGTCGACGGGCCATAGAAGGGGAGTTCCACATAGGCGCCCTCGCTGACACCCCAAACATGCAAGGTTTCTCCGAAATCGGTGTCGACGGGCGGCAGGTTCAATTCATCCGCCGGAGCGGACAGGCCAAATCCACCCACGGTCGAGTTGATCAGAAAGCGCAGCAACGCGTTGCCCGATTGTTTCAGATTGCCTTGCAACAGATAATCCAGAGCCTGCCCTGGCATGGTCAGGTTTTCAGCAAAGTGATTGAAGCTGGTGACCATCGGATCGGGCACGATCTTCACATAGCCTTTTGAGGCTGGACGGAACAGGAACCGGTCAACGCCCAGATTGAACTTGTGAATGCCACGGTTGGCACCTTCGTAAGGGTCGAAAATCTCACCTCGCGCGGCAGCGTCCTGTGGCTGCGTTGCGCATGCCGACAGAACCGTCATGATGGCGAATATGAATAGGTGCTTCAGGCGAATATAGCTTGGCACTGTCTTCCTTACTCCAAAAATACCCGGTGGTGTGCCGGGCCTTCAATCAATACGGCCATTGCGCTCATGGTGCGCAATTCGTCTCACATAGAGGTTTCGCGCGGAATGTGAAACAACGACTCGCGTTTACCTCAGTAGGTGGGAGGTCGTAAAGTGACACGAATTCAACACTTCCTGAACAGGAGAACACCCGCGCAGTTCGCAGGCCTTAAGAAAATTACCGCTTTCCCGCTTTCCGAAACCTGCGTTCCCGGTTAGCGTCCGCGCGGAATCACTGTGAGATGAGGATCAACCACATGAGTATTGCAGCAAAACTGGATAGCTTGGGTGTCAATTTACCGGACGCGCCCGCGCCCGCAGCAAACTACGTTCCGTTCGTGCGCATCGGCAACATCGTCTATGTGTCGGGCCAAATCTCCAAGGCGGACGATCTGATCACAGGCAAGCTGGGCGATGACATGGATATTGAGGCAGGTGCGGCTGCGGCCAAGGTTTGCGCCATCAATCTGCTGGCTCAGGTAAAAGCGGCGTGCGACGGCGATATCGACAAACTGGTGCGGGTGATCAAACTGACTGGTTTCGTGAACTCGACCGCTGATTTCACCGCGCAACCGCAGGTGATCAATGGCGCGTCCGATTTTCTGGTTGAGGCGCTGGGTGAGGCTGGTCGTCACTCGCGCTCGGCCGTCAGCGCGGCGTCGCTGCCGCTGGGCGTCGCGGTCGAAATCGAAGGCATCTTCGAGGTTCAATGACACCTTCGCTGCCCCTTGAGTTTCTGAAGCGCCCGATTGCACATCGGGCGCTGCATGACGTTGCAGACCAGCGGCCCGAGAACAGCCGGTCCGCCATTCGCGCTGCAATAGACGCGGGATATGGCATTGAAATTGATCTGCAGCGCACGCGCGATAACCGTGCGATGGTGTTTCATGACTATGACATGACTCGCCTGACCGGGCGCGCGGGACCTATTCAGCAAATCACTGCGGCGCAGGCTCAGGCGCAGCCTCTGCTGCATTCCGACGGTGAGAGTATCCCGTCATTCGAAGAGGTGTTGAACATGGTTGCCGGTCGGGTGCCTCTTCTGATTGAGCTTAAGGATCAGGATGGGGCAATGGGACCTGATATCGGTGCGTTGGAAGCGGATGTAGTAAGTGCGTTGAAAGGCTATGTCGGACTGGTCGCACTAATGTCATTCAACCCACACGCGGTTGCCGAACTCGCGCGCCTTGCGCCACACCTACCGCGCGGTCTCGTTACCGGCTCTTACGACCCAAAGGCCGAGCTTTTGCCGCAATCCATTTGCGACCATCTGCGCAATATCCCGGATTTTGACCGTGTTGGGGCCAGTTTCATCAGCCATGAAGCTTCTGATCTTGACCGACCCCGGGTCGCCGAGCTGAAGGCACAAGGTGTGCCGATCCTGTGCTGGACGGTGCGCTCGCCTGAACAAGAGGCCGAGGCGCGCAGGGTTGCCGATAATGTGACCTTCGAAGGCTATCTAGCCGAATATCCCGCTTGATCCTGCCGCGCGCGATCACAGATAAAGGTGCAGCGCGGAGGGGACATGGATCAGGCACAGATTGAGGTTCGGGTTCTGACATCGCTATCGCAGATAACAGCGGGCGATTGGGACAGTTGCGCCTGTCCTGAGGTTGCTGATGGCGGGCGACCGCATGATCCGTTCACCACACACCGATTTTTGCTGGCTTTGGAAGAAAGCGGTTCAGTCGGACGCGGCACGGGCTGGCAGCCGCAATATCTGACGGCTTATCTTGATGGAATGCTGATCGGTGCGGCGCCGATGTATGCCAAATCGCATTCGCAGGGTGAGTACATCTTCGATCACAGCTGGGCCCATGCTTATGAAAGTGCAGGCGGGCGATACTATCCGAAACTGCAGATTGCTGCGCCATTTACACCCGCAACAGGCCGACGTTTTCTGGTACGGCCCGGCTATGATGCGGTGGGCATGTCAGCGCTGGTCCAAGGCGCGGTGCAGCTAGCCGCCGAAAATCGTATCTCCTCACTGCACGCCACCTTCTGCACCGAGGCCGAGGCGCTGGCTGGTGAACAGATGGGTCTGATGGTCCGGCATTCGCAGCAGTTTCACTGGCTCAATGATGGATACACTGATTTCGATGGGTTTCTGGCAGCGCTATCTTCGCGCAAACGCAAAAATATCCGGAAAGAACGCGAGCAGGCCTGTGACTTCGGCGGGCAGATTCGTACGATCACAGGCGATGATCTGCGGCCGGAGCACTGGGGTGCCTTCTGGCGATTCTACCAGGATACCGGCGCGCGCAAATGGGGATCACCCTACCTGACGCGGCAATTCTTTGATATCGCTCAGGAAACCATGACAGATGACATCGCTCTGGTGCTGGCCGAACGCAACGGATACCCGGTAGCCGGGGCCTTGAATTTCATCGGCCGGGAAACGCTCTATGGCCGCTATTGGGGCTGCGTGGAACACCATCCCTGCCTGCATTTCGAACTGTGCTATTATAGGGCGATCGACTTTGCCATTGCCGAAGGGCTGGCCCGGGTTGAGGCAGGTGCCCAGGGCGAGCACAAGTTGGCGCGCGGTTATATGCCGACCCGCACGCATAGCTTGCACTGGGTCGGTGATCCGGGTTTTGCTGATGCAGTTCAGAAATATCTGGACGCCGAAGCCCACGCAGTGGGAGAAGAGATCGAGATTCTGACGGATTATGGCCCGTTCAGGAAATCGAACCCGGAGGAACAGCAATGACCGAACTTCTGTCAACCGAGACCCGCGGCCCGCTGCTGGACCCGCTGTTCAGAAATGGCTGGACCATGGTTGAGGACCGCGATGCGATCACAAAGACCTTCATCTTCGATAATTTTGTCGCCGCTTTCGGCTGGATGACGCAGGTGGCGATCTGGGCCGAGAAATGGAACCACCACCCCGAATGGTCGAATGTCTACCGCACAGTCGAGGTGGTGCTGTCCACCCATGATGTTGGCGGCCTGTCCGCACAAGACGCCAAGCTGGCGCGCAAGATGGATAGCCTTCTATCGGTCGCCAGCTGACCCTGCACCACCTGCCAGCAACGCAGCGGTTCCTAGGTGTTTGAAATCATCTGGAGAAATGGTTCCTCCGCTGATATCGATATTGGCCGGAATTCTGATCGTGCGGCTGCCGACAGAGCGGACGCTGCGGGTCGACGGGTTGATGTCGAGGCACCGTGTCTCATAACAGGTCAAACCGGCGGTATTGATCTGAATGCGGGTCTGTCCGTCTGGGCCGGTAACAACAGGTGATTGCGGTACATCACAAGCCGCGAGCACCAGAAGCGCGCCGAGGCTGATCCATCTCGTCATCTTACGCCTCCTGATTGAGCATTAGTTTAATTGCCCATTGCCATCCAGATCAGCCGAGGTGAAATCGCTGTCCATCTGGGCGTCGTATTCTGGCCGTGTGATAGTGTTATCTCCATCGCGGTCAACATTCTGAAACTGCTTGATGTCTAGGAACGGTTTAGCTTCATCCAGGCCAAGTGTGCCGTTCTTGTCCTCGTCCATCGCTTGAAATGCATAGTCCGAGAAGGCGTTGAATTCGTCCCGGGACAGAAACCCATCATTGTTCTTGTCGATATTGTTCAGCTCGGCCTCATGCAATTCCGCGACAGTCTCGGCGTTGGCAACGCTGGCCATTATGAGGGCGGCTGCGATAATCAATACTCGGTTCATATCCAGTCTCCTCAACATGCGTAGCGTTCGCCAGACAGCCCGCCCGCAGCAGCGCCCGCCGCCGTCAGAATGGTTTTGCCCGATCCACCGCCAAATTGATTGCCGATCACTCCGCCGATCAATGCGCCGCCTATGGTGCCGCTCAGACAAGCGATCTCGTGTTGCCGAGCAGCTTGTTGCTGGGGTGTAGGGGCAGGGCCGCACGCGGCTAAGGCGCCGGCGCCACCAAGAATCAAAGTGATTAATTTCAGTCGCATCAATGAACTCCCGGGTTGTATGTCCAAGTATTGGCACATCGGGTCGTTGCATCAAGTTAAATGCGTTTCATGTGGCCCCGGTGATGCCGGGGCCAACCGGGATCAGAAGGTTTCAAGCAGACCTTCGCCAGCCGAAATCTCGCAAACGCCCGGATTCTCTTCGGTGTTCAAGGCGATTACCTTTCCGTCATTGACGAACATGGCATAGCGCTTGGACCGTGCCAGCAGACCAACCGGTGGTGCGTCGAAATCCATGTCTATCGCCTTGGTGAATTCCGATGCGGCGTCAGCCAGCATGGTCAGTCCTGCGGCAGTTGCTCCGGTGCTTTCACCCCAAGCGCCCATCACGAAGGGATCGTTGACCGAAATACAGATGATCTCATCAACTCCTTTTGCGTCGAATTGGCCTTTTGTCCGCATGAAGCTTGGGACATGCGCGGTCGTGCAGGTCCCGGTAAATGCGCCGGGCACAGCAAAGATCACCACCTTGCGCCCTTTTGTTTTTTCTGAAATCCGCACCTCTTCAGGGCCATCGGCTCCCATCTGAATCAGCGTCGCGTCGGGCAGCATGTCACCTGTTGAGATCATTTATTAAGCTCCTGTCATTTGGATTTGCAGAGTCGGGCTTTGTCGCAATATAGGTTGTCGAAAGAAAGAGACCATCGGAATTCTGCAGGGGAGCACAACATGAGCCATATCGTCGTGATCGGGGCAGGGCAGGCTGGTGCTTCACTCGTGGCGCGGCTACGCAAAGATGGGTTTGAGGGCGATATCACCTTGATTGGTGCCGAGCCGCACCTGCCCTATCAGCGCCCACCTTTGTCCAAGGGTTACCTGTTGGGCGAGATGGAGTTGGAACGCCTGTTCCTTCGACCCGAGAGCTTCTATGCCGAGAATAACATCACCCTGCGACTGGGGCAGCGTGTGACCGGAATTGACCCCAAGGCCAAAACGGTAACGATAGGTGATGACGTGATCGCCTATGACGAGTTGGCACTGACCACAGGCTCTGATCCGCGTCGCCTGCCCGCAGCCATTGGTGGCGATCTTGAAGGCGTCCATGTGGTGCGCGATCTTGCGCATATCGACGAGATGGAGCCTCGGGTAACCGACGGCGCGCGCGCTTTGATCGTCGGTGGCGGCTATATCGGGCTCGAGGCCGCCGCGGTTTGTGCCAAGCGCGGGGTCAAGGTGACCTTGGTTGAGATGGCAGACCGTATTCTGCAACGTGTCGCCGCGAAAGAGACCAGCGACTATTTCCGTACGCTCCATACGGAATACGGAGCCGACATTCGCGAAGGCGTTGGGCTGGATCGTTTGGTTGGAGTAGATGGTAAGGTGACGGGTGCTATTCTGTCCGATGGCACTGAATTAAAGGTGGATTTCGTCGTGGTGGGGGTCGGAATCGCGCCCTCAACGCAACTGGCTGAAATGGCGGGGTTGGAGCTGGACAACGGCATCAAAACCGATGCCCATGGCCGCACCTCGGACCCGTCGATCTGGGCGGCGGGTGATTGTGCCTCGTTCCCGCATGGTGAGGGCCGCATTCGTCTGGAGAGCGTGCCCAACGCCATCGACCAGGCCGAGATTGTGGCCCAGAACATGCTGGGTGCTGCCAAGGATTATACCGCGACGCCGTGGTTCTGGTCGGATCAGTACGACGTCAAGCTGCAGATTGCGGGCCTAAATACAGGCTATGATCGCGTCGTGACCCGAAAGGGTGAAGGCGCGACGGTGTCCTTCTGGTACTATAAAGGCGATCAGCTGATTGCGGTCGACGCGATGAATGACCCGCGCGCTTATATGGTAGGTAAACGCCTGATCGATGCGGGTAGAACAGCCGATCCGACGGTGGTGGCTGACCCAGAAGCGGAACTGAAACCGCTGCTCAAAGCGTGAGGATCATCGCCGGTAACTTCCGGGGCCGCGCTTTGGCCTCGGTCGGCAAGGGCGATGCTGGAGCACATCTGCGCCCCACCACCGATCGGGTGCGGGAAAGCCTTTTCAACGTCCTGAACCATCAGATCGACATTGATGGTCTGCACGTGTTGGACCTGTTTGCAGGTACTGGTGCGTTGGGGCTTGAAGCGCTGTCGCGCGGAGCGGCCCATGTTACGTTTGTCGATGATGGGCGAATTGCGCAGAGTCTGATCCGCAAGAATATCGATCTGACCGGAAGTCGGGACCAGACCACTCTGATCAGACGTGACGCAACGCGGTTGGGGGAAAACCCAGGCGACGCATGCGATCTGGTCTTTCTTGATCCGCCTTATGGCAAAGACCTGGGTCAAAAGGCGCTGGCGGCGGCCACCAAAGGTGGCTGGCTGGCCCAGGACGCCCTGATCGTGTGGGAGGAAAACGCCCCCATGATTGCTCCAAATGGGTTCACTCTGCATGACGCGCGAAAATATGGCGACACGTGCATTTCGCTGATGTGGCGAACTGTGGGCTGATATGCATGATCTGGTCATTTTCGATTGCGACGGGGTTCTGGTTGATAGCGAGGTTCTGTCCAATCAGGTCATGATCGACAATCTGGCCCAATATGGTCTGCACCTGACCCTTGCAGAGTGCATGTCTCTTTTCGTCGGTGGTACGATGACTGGTGTCCGAGACAAGGCGCGCGATCTCGGTGCGGATCTGCCTGACGACTGGACCGATCAAATCTACTCGGAAATCTATGAGAGGCTGCGAGCGGGCACTCCTTTGGTTGAAGGCATCCCAGAATTGCTGACGCAATTGGATGCAGCCAGCATTCCTTATTGTGTCGCCTCAAATGGCAGGCCAGAGAAAATGCAGATTACTCTGGGTCAGAACGGTCTGTGGGAGCGGTTCAGCACGGTCATGTTTTCGGCCCATGTGCTGGGCTCAGGTAAACCTGACCCCACCCTGTTCCTGACAGCGGCGCAGCAATTTGGCGCCAAATCGCCGGTCGTGATCGAAGACAGTGAGAACGGCGTCACCGCCGCCATCCGTGCCAATATGCGCTGCCTCGCCTATGCAGCCCACGACGACGGCGCGAGGCTGGCAACGCTGGGGGCCGAGGTCTTCACGGATATGTCACACGTGCCGGGGCTTTTGGGACTCTGACCGAGAAATATGCTAAGGTCGGCCCATGGACCGCGCCATCACACCTCCGTTTTGGGGCTTTATGACAGACAGCGACGCCACCACCGGGCCGCCGACCAAACCGATGCGCGCGCCGGTTTTTATCAACGACGCGGTGATCCCTTGGCGCGATGAGACGTTGTTGCTGAAACTGTTACGCGATCAGGCGACCGATCAGGGCGAATAGGTCGGATGATATTTGCCACCCGGTGACAGCGTGAAAATCTCAACCCCATCGGCCGTCACACCCACCGAATGCTCAAACTGCGCCGACAGAGATTTGTCGCGGGTCACGGCGGTCCAGTCATCGGACAGCGTTTTGGTTTCCGGTCGGCCCAGATTGACCATCGGTTCGATGGTGAAGAACATGCCTTCTTCCAAAACCGCGCCTGTACCCGGACGGCCATAGTGCAGGACATTGGGCGGTGCGTGGAAAACACGGCCCAGCCCATGGCCGCAGAAATCGCGGACAACGCTCATCCGGTGCGCCTCGACATAGGCCTGAATGGCATGGCCTATATCCCCGAAGGTATTACCCGGCTTGACCATATCGATGCCCTTGAACAGCGCATCATGGGTCACCTGAATCAACCGCTCGGCTTTACGCGGAAGCTTACCAGCCACGTACATACGCGAGGTGTCACCAAACCAGCCATCGACGATCACAGTGACGTCGATATTCAGGATATCGCCATCCTTCAGCTTCTTCTCGCCGGGGATGCCGTGACAGACTACATGGTTCACGCTGATACAACTTGCGTGCTGATAACCTTTATAGCCAATGGTCGCTGATTCTGCGCCTGCGTCCTCGACCATCTGAGTGATCAGCCCGTCAATCGCACCAGTGGTCTGACCAACAAAAACATGATCAGCAATATCGTCCAATATCTGCGCAGCCAGCGCCCCTGCCGCATGCATTCCGGCAAAGTCACTCTGTTCGTAGATACGGATGCCATCCTTGGTCAGACGGCCACGATGTTCTTTCATCGGTGCGAGACTCCAAATATTTCACGCAGCACTTCTTTTACGCTGCTTGTGCAGAAAGTACCAGAGGGCGCGCGATCGCGAATTAAAGATGGCGAATGAATCGGTGACTTCAAGACTTAAAGCCAACGTGAAATTGGGATGGGTGCTGCATTTGGCGGCGAAGCGGGCAGATGGCCTAGACTGGTATATGCTATTCGGATCGATGCGGGTGCTCACGCCAAAAGTGAAACTGTTCGACACCGCCGTGCGTGCATGAGGGCGTTAATGCCCTTTATCTTGGGAGACTTATCCAAGGGCTAGTTCAGTGATCGTGGTCAGGCGTATGTCAGAAGCAGACAATGGTGAAATGTCCAAGCTGCTTGGCGATGTTTTCAGCCGGCGGGATCCTCCCGCTGTTGCAACTAACTTCTCGCCTGTAAAGCTCGAAAAGATCGCCATGCTGTTTGGATCAAAATCTGCAAAAGAAGGATTGTCGTCTGTGGCTTTCAATCAAGCTACTGGTGAAATTGTAGGCGCAGTTTTAGCGCATGATTTCGGTCAGCCACCCCCCGACGGGATTGATGCGCTGGACTTAGACTCTGAACCCGTCATCGCGCTAATTGACGAGTTGGAAAGTGTTTTTTCGAATGCCTACGACATTCAAGCAGAAAAATTCCTTCATATATTTATGATTGCAGTGCGTGATGATTTCTCAAGAAGAGGAATTGCACAAAGCTTGTTAGTTTCATGTCTAAAGCAAGCTGAGAATTCTGGTTATCGGATTGCTTTCGCCGAAGCGACAAACAGTTTTTCACAAAGCCTTTTTTCAAAAGCAGGCTTTGTCGGCATTCACTCGATCGGTTACGAAGACTTTGAACTTAATGGGCAACGGCCATTCCTGGATATCAAGGACGAGGGGGCCTGTGCGCTAATGGAACTCGATCTTTCGGCTTAAACTAGATTTTTGATGTGTATAAGCAAAGCGGCCAGAATCCGTCAGCGCTCATAAGCTTGTCCATAACCTGAGGCGACCCAAACCCCTTCCGGAGAAATTCGTGTTCCGCAGATCATCCGTTCTACCCCCTTGGCCTGCGCCCCTTCAAATGCCGCCGCATAAGCCGGATCGATATCCGCAGCCAGAGCAAACCTGTCACAGTCAGAGCGCTGCACCAGATAGAGCATGATCGCCCGGTGCCCCTGCGCCGCCATGGCCGCCAACTCCCCCAAATGCTTGGTGCCGCGCGTTGTAACGCTGTCGGGAAACTCGGCAAGCCCCGGTTCGCGCGAAAGGGTAACGCTTTTGACCTCGACATAGGCATCCGGCAGTCCGGGCTGGGTCAGCAGGAAATCGATACGGCTGTTTTCACCGTATTTGACCTCGGGGCGGACGGTTGCATAGGCGGCCAATTCCGGGATTTCGCGCGCCTCAAGCGCCGCCCGAAGCGCCTTGTTTGGGACGGATGTGTCGACTCCTGTGAAATGCCCGTTCTCATGATCGACCAGCCGCCACCCGTATTTCAGCTTTTTCTTGGGATCGTCGTTGGGCTCCAGCCAGATTTTCTGGCCCGGTTTCGCCAGACCCATCATCGAGCCCGGATTGGCGCAATGGGCCGTTACCTCTCTTCCGTCCTCCAACGTGCAATCGGCCAGAAAGCGTTTGTAGCGGCGGATCAGGCGGGCGGGGACAAGGGGGGTTTCAAATCGCATGGCCTAGGGCCTATACCTGCCCTAACGGTCGATCAAGAGGGAGGGCGCGCCATGGCCAATCCAACCGCTGCAATGTTGGTGATCGGGGATGAGATCCTCTCGGGCCGCACCCGCGATGCCAATATGCATTATCTGGCTGGAGAGCTGACCAAACACGGCATCGATCTGAAAGAGGTGCGTATTGTCAGTGATGATGCGCCCGCGATTGAGGCGGCAGTCAGGGCGCTGTCCCAGGCCCATGACCACGTGTTTACCAGTGGCGGCATCGGCCCGACCCATGACGATATCACCGCCGATTGCATCGCTCGAGCTTTTGGCGCACATATTGATGTTCGCCACGACGCGCGGGCGCTGCTTGAAGCGCATTACGAGAAGTCCGGGCTGGAGCTGAACGACGCTCGCCTGCGTATGGCGCGTATCCCGGACGGGGCGGAATTGATCGACAACCCGGTCTCGACCGCGCCCGGCTTTACGATTGCAAACGTCCATGTCATGGCCGGAGTACCGTTGGTTTTTCAGGCGATGGTGGCGAGTGTTTTACCTTTGCTTACCGGAGGCAACCCGCTGTTGTCGCAGACTCTGCGTGTGGACAGAGGTGAGGGCGATATAGCGTCGACCTTGGCCGCGCTCGCCAAAGATTTCAGCGACCTCTCGATCGGATGTTATCCGTTTCAGACAAATGGCGTGTTCGGGGCGAATGTGGTTGTGCGCGGTACCGATGGCGGGCGCATCGATGCCGCCATGACCCGCCTCGCGAAAGAGATCGAGCTTTGAGCACCGATTGGGCTGCAGTTGTAGACGGCACATGGCCTGCTGCGGGCTATCAATCGCATGGCCCATTTCGGCTGCGACAAGGGCAGGGCGGAGGGTCACGCGTATCCGCCGCCAGTCGGATTGGGGACGTAGCCAGCGCCGATATCGACGCGGCTGAAGGCGCCATGCAGGCGATGGGCCAGAAACGCATCTTCTGCCTGCGTCCGGGGGATGAAGTGCTGGATGCGCAGCTTGCCGAACGCGGCTACGACATTCTCGATCCGGTCAATATCTATTCCTGCCCGGCGCAGCAATTGACCGATATCCCGATCCCGCGCGTGACTGTTTTCAACATCTGGGAACCGCTGGCCATCATGCGCGAGATCTGGGCGCAGGGCGGTATCGGCCCCGAGCGGATTGCCATCATGTACCGGGCACCGGGCCCAAAGACCGGCCTTTTGTTGCGCCACAGCGATCAACCCGCAGGAACCGGCTTTGTGGCGATCCATGATGGCATCGCGATGGTGCACGCGCTGGAAATTCTGCCGGATCATCGCCGCAAGGGGTTGGGCAACTGGGCAATGCGCGCCGCGGCTTTTTGGGCGCTGGACAATGGCGCGCAGACGCTTAGCGTGATCTGTACCAAGGCGAACGCGGGGGCCAATGGCCTCTACCACTCGCTTGGGATGAAGATCGATGGAGAATACCACTATCGCCAGCGCGTCTAAGGAGAGCGAATTGACCAAACAGGACATGCCCACTGCCCTGGATCTGCCAATGGTGGACCCTCTACCGCCAGAGACGCAGAAATACTTCGATATCTGTGTCGAGAAACTGGGAATGGTACCGAATGTCCTGCGCGCCTATGCCTTTGACATCGACAAGCTGAATGCCTTTACCTCGATGTATAATGACCTGATGCTGGCTGACAGCGGGCTGACCAAGCTGGAACGTGAGATGATCGCGGTCGTCGTGTCCTCGATCAACAAATGCTTCTATTGCCTCGTGGCCCATGGCGCGGCGGTGCGGCAGCTCTCGGGTGATCCGCAACTAGGCGAGATGCTGGTCATGAACTACCGCGTCGCTAAACTGGATGCGCGCCAACGTGCGATGCTGGATTTCGCCGCCAAAATGACCACTGCCAGCACCACAATCGAAGAGCCCGACCGCCAACTTTTGCGCGATGTCGGTTTCTCAGATCACGACATCTGGGATATTGCCAATGTCACCGGTTTCTTCAACATGACCAACCGCGTGGCCAGTGCCACTGCGATGGTCCCGAACCCCGAGTATCACGCCCAGTTCCGATGATCCGAACCCTGTTCATCTGTATTGCTTTGCTGGCCGTGCCTGCCTTGGCGCAGGAGTTGAACTTTCCTGCGGGCTCCCGGCAGATATCTGACCGCACCAGCGCGCTGGACAGCTATGACTTGCCGACCGGTGTGTTTGCCGATGGCTCGGTCCCGTCGCGGACCGTCGAAGGGCGCGTCAAGCGGCTGACATGGCGGCTGCAGGTGGGGTCCAGCACAACGTTGCAAATCCTTGCGCCTCTGCGGGATCAGCTTCAGGCGCAAGGATTCGAGATCGCTTTTGAATGCGAGGCGCGCAATTGTGGAGGGTTCGATTTCCGCTTTGGCACCGAAGTGGTGCCGACACCCGACATGTATGTGGCGATCCACGATTACCGCTTTCTGTCCGCTGCCCGCGGCGACGAGGTGCTGAGCCTGCTGGTCAGCCGTAATCCGCCGGATGGCTATGTGCAGATGATCCGGGTGACCCCACTGGGCACGCAGCCCGCGCCGCCATTGGTGACCGAGGAAACCGTTGAAGGCTCGGCCGGGTTGCTCAGCGATCTCAGCGGCACCGGACATGTCATTCTTGATGACCTGCACTTTCGCACCGGTGAAGTCGCGCTGGGCGAGGGGCCTTTCGCCTCGCTGGCGCTGCTTGCTGGTTATCTGGCCGACAATCCATCGACCCGGTTGGCGCTGGTTGGACACACGGATGATACGGGTGCATTGCCAGCCAATATTGCGGTCAGTACCAAACGGGCCGAAGCCGTGCGCGCGCGCCTGATTGAAGCGCATGGCGTTGCCGCCGACCGGATCGAGGCGCAGGGTGTGGGCTATCTTGCGCCCATCACCTCGAACGCCACGCCCGAAGGCCGAGATATCAATCGCCGGGTCGAGGCGGTGTTGCTGGTCAACTGACGGGCGCAGGCATCGCAACCGCTCTGCGCCCCTCTTGCCCTGATGCCGCACCCTGATGCACACTTGCAGATGAACGGGGCGTCTGCCTTGCCGTCGGACTTGTTGGAAGGCAGTCCCATCCGCCACCAAGCTTAGGGAGGAGTGCGTCATGGCTTCCAGGACCGACGATTCCACACCGCCGGACAACATGGCCCCACAACCAGCCATGCCCGAGGTCAACAGGCTGACAGCGGAAGATATCACCGCATCGCTCAAGGCCGGGTTTTCCGACTTCCTCGCACGCCCGGTCATGAGCGGTTTTTTCGGCCTGTTCTATGCGGTTTTCGGCATCCTGTTCGTCTGGTGCCTGGTTTGGCTTGGCAAGATCTGGATGATCATTCCTGCGGCGGTAGGCTTTCCGCTGGTCGCGCCCTTCGCAGCCGCGGGGCTCTATGAGATGTCCCGTCGCTTGCAAAAAGGGCAAAACTTCGGGTGGTCCGAAATCCTCACCGTCATGGCCAATCAACGCAAACGCGAGCTGGGCTGGATGGCCTTCGTCACCCTGTTCATATTCTGGGTCTGGACCTATCAAATCCGCCTTTGGCTGGCGATCACTCTGCAAAAAGCGTCATTTTCCGATTTTGAGGGGTTCTTGAACATCGTGCTTTTCACGCCGCAGGGCTGGACCTTCCTTGCGATTGGCACCTGCGTCGGGGCGTTTCTGTCGGCTGTGCTGTTCTCGGTAACCGTTATCGCCATGCCGATGCTGCTGGATCGTGAAACCAATTTCGTCTCTGCCATGCTTACCTCGGTTCGCGCCGTCTCCGAGAATCCGGTGGTGATGCTCGGCTGGGCTGCGATCATTTCGGTCACCATGCTGATATCGCTGGTACCTGCGTTTTTGGGACTTGTCTTTACACTGCCGATCCTGGGTCACACCACATGGCACCTGTATCAGCGGGCTGTATCACCCGCTGAGGTTTGACCGGCAGATTCAAATCGAACGAGCGACAAAACAAAAAAGACCCGCACTGATCAGCGCGGGCCATTTAGGTGCCACTGGGAGAATTCTACCAATCCATCGGGCCTTTTTCAGCGAAGGACGCGACCAGAAAATCAATGAAAGCACGCACCTTGGGCTGGGTGAACCGGCCCGGCGGATAAACTGCGTAAACGCCTTGCACCTCGTCCGGAAGCGAAGGCATCGCATCCACCACCTCGCCCGATTTCAGCGCGTCGGCATAGAGATAGCTTGGCAGATGTGCGATCCCAAGGCCCGAGATTGCGGCGTTCAACAGCGACTGCCCGTCATTTACGCTTAACCAACCGGCGGTGCGCACCTGACGTTTCTCGCCCGACGGCGCGGTCAGTTTCCAGACGCTGCCCGAGGACTGGCTCGAATAGTGCAGTAGCTTGTGTTCATTCAGGTCGTCGATCTTTTGCGGGCGCCCAAACTGCTCGATATAGCTGGGCGCTACGACCATGCGTTTTACGGTTTCGGTCAGTTTGCGGGCGCGCAAGGTGCTGTCTTCCAGTTCCCCAATGCGCACAGCCACGTCAAAGCCTTCCGAGATCAGTTCGACGTAACGGTTGTTCAGCACCATGTTCACGGTGATATCGGGATAGGCAGACAGGAATTCCGAAAGCACAGGTGACAGGTGATTGACACCGAAATCCGTCGCCACACTGATCCGCAGAAGACCAGAAGGGTCGGATTGCATCGAGGTTACAAGCGCATCTGCCTCGCCCGCATCGTTGAGCACGCGCCGGGCGCGATCATAATAGGCCAGTCCAATCTCGGTCGGTGAAACCCGGCGTGTGGTGCGGTTTAGCAGTCGCGCACCCAGCCGCGCCTCGAGGCTCGACACGTGTTTGGACACGGCTGATTTGGAGATACCCATTTTTTTGGCCGCGTCGGTGAAACCACCCTGGTCCACCACGTTGGAAAAGGCCTCCATTTCGGTCAGTCGATCCATTCTCGTTCCCCAGGTCTTCTGTTCGTTGTCTCTTTATCGCGATCAATCTGGGCGAGAACTGGGCAGACATGAGATAATATCAGGGTTTTGATAGGGATCGTTTGCGACTGGGAAACGCCGAAGTTGTCGTGCTGTAATTCCAAACACCCAACACAAATAACCGATATCTGGACTTTTTCTCTATCGTGCTATGGTGAGGATGGCATTTTTGTGACCATGGAGGAGATCATGAAAGCCCTATTTGCTGCTGCCGCTCTGTGCCTGTCCGCAACTCTCGCGTCGGCCGGAGGAGAAACGCCGTCAAACCCTGATGCCAGGGTTTATTTCGCAAATCTGACTG
The DNA here is from genome assembly GCF_056540425.1 of Ruegeria sp. AN6. NCBI lineage: Bacteria > Pseudomonadati > Pseudomonadota > Alphaproteobacteria > Rhodobacterales > Roseobacteraceae > Ruegeria > Ruegeria sp. AN6. The sequence goes on along the minus strand of NZ_JBQFWR010000003.1, from coordinate 91,165 downwards.
ACGGAGACACCGTACAATCACCCGTCACGATCGTGTTTGGCCTAAGTGGCATGGGTGTTGCTCCTGCCGGAACCGAAAAGGAGAACACGGGCCACCATCACCTTCTGGTTGATCGTCCTCCGTTGGGGCAGGGTGAAGACGGCGCGGATGAACTGGCCTATGGGCTGCCCGCAGATGACAATCACATCCACTTTGGCGGCGGCCAGACCGAGGTCACGCTGGAATTGAGCCCGGGGGAACACACTTTGCAGCTTGTGTTGGGTGATGCGGGTCATGTACCCCACGCGACGCCAATCGTTTCAGAGGTGATTACAATCACTGTAGAGTAGTGGTTAAGCGCTGAATTGTGCGTCGAACTCAGTTTCTCCTGTTCGGGTAAAGCGGATGATGCGGCTGTCAGGTATACGCACCAGCCAGCCGATCTCTTCCATGCGGGTCAGCATGGCGCGGCCAAGCTTACCGGCCAAATGCGTTTCCCGTTCGCTCCAGTCTAGACAGGGGCGGCAAAGCGGTGCGCGGCTGTGGCTGAGCCCTTCCAGATCGATGCCAAAGTCGGTGCAGAATTGAGTGCCCTCTTTGGTCAGGTGAACCGCGCCCTCCGTTGCCTCAAGATACCCTTGTTTCTGCATGGCGGTGAACATCTGCACCCCACGGCTGCCCGCCAGATGGTTGTAGCAAACCCGTGCTGACCGCATTTCCGCATCTTTTGGTCCGGTCTGCGTCCGCAGATGGCCGCGCCCTGCAGCCAGCCCCATAAGGTTTTCCAGCACATGCGCCACATCTTCTCCGGACAGTCCGTAATATTTGTGCCGTCCCTGTCCACGCACCCGGACCAGGCTGCCTGCAAGCAGCTTTTTCAGGTGTGAGCTTGCGGTTTGGGGGCTGATCCCGGCCTCACGCGCCAGTTCGCCAGCCGTCAGCGCTTTGCCCGACATCAGTGCTGTTAACATATTGGTACGCGCAGGGTCGCCAATCAGCGCCGCGATCTGTGCAATATCCGGTCCGTTTGGCATACTTCGATCATAGTCGAAACATAAGCTGCATCCAAGAGGTTATTCTTTGCCAATCATAAACCGGAGGCGTCTATGCTCACTTGTATAATCCAATACCAGATCGATCCGACGAAAAAAGAGCAGTTTCAGACCTACGCGCGCAATTGGGGACAGGCGATTCCGCGATGCGGGGCTGATCTGATCGGATATTTCGCACCGCACGAGGGGTCATCGACACTGGCTTATGGAATCTACAACATTCCCAGTCTTGCTGAATATGAGTCCTACCGCGCTCGTCTGTCGGCGGATGCACTTGGGCAGGAGAACTACGCCTTTGCGCAACAAGAAGGCTTTATACTACGAGAGGATCGAACTTGGCTCAGATGTGTCTCAGCGCCGCATGATAGAACGTAACGAACTACGCCTTTTCTTCCTGCCTCGCGCCCTTCGGAATACTCGGTTCGACAAAGGACAGAATCGCCACAACCGCAAGCAGGCTACCGGCCGAAATGGCAGCGACCGCCCATACGATTTCATTCATGTGGGCAATCGCAGCCAAAGCCGCTGAGATGGCGACGACGGCAACCCGCACCAGCGTTTGTGAGATCGCTTGCGCCGCGATCCGTTGGGATTTTGGGGCGACGTCCATAAAATAAAGCCCACGAGCACTGCCCAACCCGGTGACGGCTACAGTTACGATAAACAGCGACACGGCATGCAGATGCACGTTGTGATCAAATCCCCAACGATGGATCGCTACCAACCCTATCCCTGTAAGGGCAACCATCGACGCCCCGGCCACCATGACGACTCGATTGGAATAACTGCTGAGCGCCCTCCAAAGGGGCGACGCCACCAACAATGCGGCTGCCGACGATACAACAAGCGCTGTCAGACCCTGCGACGAGCTGTGGTGCGCCTCTGCCGCCAGAAATGTGTAGAACGGAACCGACAGGCCGGTCAGAACAAAAGCAAGCCGGATCAGAACGTATTTCTGAAACCATCGCTCTTTCAGTAGCGCTTTGGCCTCTTGCCAATATGCCTTAAACGCCTCCGAACGTGTGTTGGCGGACGACGCATTGTTCGCGGCTTGATCCGGCGATCTCTCTTGCAGAGTCATCATGAATACGGCTGAGAAAACGAAGCACATGGCACCAAGTCCGACTACTGTGCTGTATCGTGTCAGTGCAGGGGCATCCTGAAATAGTTGATGCAGCAACAGCACAATCGCAATCGTTGCAGCGCCTCCAAGCGCCTTCTGCGTATAACTAATTCGCATCCTGTCTTTTGAGGTCAGATTGTCGCTGATGAAATCGATGATCATCAGACTCTTGATCTCTCCCAAGATGCCGATGACGAATATCCCAACAACAAATGCTGCAATGGTTACCGGTCTACTGCCATAGGTAACGGCGAAAATGACAATCAGAAAACATATAGCAACCGCCAGATCAGCCCGGGCGATGGCTGACTTCTTTTGGGGAAGTCGGGTGATCGACTGTGCAAAGAACATATCCGCAAGCGTGCCCGCCGCGTGCCGAATGGTCACCAAAAGGCCAGCCAAAAAGACGGGCAGGTCCAGTGACACCGCAAGAAAAGTCAATACGATCGCCGGGCTGGCCATGGACCAGGCCATGACGGACAGCGCACCTTGCCCGGCTATAATCGGCAGGTTGCTGCGGCGCGGTACGAACGGCTCCTGACTCATAGTCCCGTTTCAAACAACGTGTGTTGATCGTGCCAACTTCACGATAAACGGGAGACTATAGCAAGGATTGGCAACCGGATTGGCGCCAATCCGATGCAATTTAGAAAGTTGCCGCCAGCCGCGTCCCCTGATTGATTGCGCGCTTTGCGTCCAACTCGGCGGCCAAATCTGCACCACCGATCACATGAGGTGTTATCCCGCGTTCAATTAGCTCATCTGCCAGTGAACGGTCCGAGACCTGACCCGCGCACAGTACGATCGTATCCACCGGGATCACAGTCGGGTCTTCGTGGGCTTCGCCAAAGCTCACGTGCAGGCCGTCATCATCGATGCGCTCGTAATTCACGCCGCCTACGAAACTAACGTCTTTCATCTTTAGGGTCGCACGGTGAATCCAACCCGTTGTCTTGCCGAGCCCCTTGCCGTGACGCTGTGCTTTGCGTTGCAGCAACGTGACCTGCCGCGCGGGCGCCTCAGGCTGCGGACCTTCGGGTGCCAGTCCCGAGCGATGTTCGGCCGGGTCAGTGACGCCCCATTCCTTCATCCAAAGAGGTAGGTCCGTGGTCGGGCTGTGGCCATCTTCCAGCAAGAATTCGGAGACGTCGAACCCGATGCCTCCGGCCCCGATCACAGCAACCGATTTGCCGATCTCGGCCTTGTCGCGCAGCACGTCGATATAGCTGAGCACATTGTCTTGCTCTTGTCCGGGGATCTGCGGATCGCGCGGGGTGACACCGGTGGCGATGACCACTTCATCGTAACTGGTGAGATCATCCGCGCTGACTTCGCGGTTCAGTTCAACCGTCACGCCCAAATCGTCCATCATGGTACGGTACCAGTCGACAAGGCCCCAGAATTCCTCCTTCCCTGGCACCTGTTTGGCCATGTTCAACTGCCCACCGATCTCAGCGGCGCGATCAAACAAGGTTACGTCATGGCCGCGCTGTGCGGCGGTCATCGCGGTGGAAAGGCCTGCCGGTCCCGCGCCCACAATGGCGACCGTTTTGCGCGTCTCAGCCTCGCCGATCACCAGTTCGGTTTCATGACAGGCACGCGGGTTGACCAGACATGAGGTCAGCTTGCCGCTGAAGGTATGATCCAGGCAAGCTTGATTGCAGGCGATGCACGGGGCGATCTTCGCTGCCTCACCGGCGATTGCTTTGTTCACGAAATCCGCATCGGCCAACATCGGACGGGCCATAGATACCATGTCAGCGCAGCCGGTCGCTAAAACCTCTTCGGCCACTTCAGGCGTATTGATCCGGTTCGAGGTGATCACTGGGATGCCAACTTTGCCCATCAGCTTCTTTGTGACCCACGCAAAGGCCGCACGGGGTACGCTGGTGGCAATCGTTGGAATCCGCGCCTCGTGCCAGCCGATCCCAGTGTTGATGATTGTGGCCCCGGCCTGCTCAATCCGCTGCGCAAGTTCAACGACTTCGTCATGGGTCGACCCATTGGGCACCAGATCAATCATCGACAGGCGATAGATGATGATGAAATCGGTCCCCACGGCTTCGCGCGTACGGCGTACCACTTCGATGGGAAGGCGCATCCGATTTTCATAGGACCCACCCCAGCGGTCGGTGCGCTTGTTGGTGTGGGTCACGAGGAACTGGTTCAGGAAATACCCCTCGGACCCCATGATCTCGACCCCGTCATAGCCCGCCTTCTGGGCCAGAACAGCAGCATTCACGATATCGCTGATCTGCTTTTCGATGCCCTCTTCGTCCAGTTCATGCGGCGGAAATGGAGAAATCGGAGATTTCACCGGGCTGGGGGCGACGCATTTCGGCCCATAGGCGTACCGCCCCGCATGCAGAATCTGCATTGCGATCTTGCCACCCGCCTCATGCACGCGTTTGGTCACGATGGAATGGTTCGCCACTTCTGTCTCACTGGTCATCATCGAGGCCCCGGGCAGGACCGAGCCCTCTAGGTTCGGGCCAATTCCACCCGTCACCATCAAGGCCACACCGCCACGCGCGCGATCCGCGTAAAACTCGGCGACACGGTTCCAGTCGCCCGTCTCTTCCAGCCCGGTATGCATCGAGCCCATCAGCACGCGGTTCTTCAACGTGGCAAAGCCCAGATCCAGCGGGGCCAGCATGTTTGGGTACGCAGTCATGGCAAACTCTCCCTCCCGACTTTGTCCGTCAGATTGACCTTCGCGTCACCGTTGTCACGCGAAACCTAACGTCATTCCCTTTGCGTTTGCCGCAGTGCTTGCTACAGACGCTTAAAAGAATGTTCATGAGGCCGCATATGACCCCCGACCAGATAGCAAAACTTCCTTATCGCCCCTGTGTCGGGCTGATGCTAATGAATGCCGAGGGATCGATTTTTGTCGGTCAGCGTAACGACCGCCACAAAGACGCCTGGCAGATGCCTCAGGGCGGTGTGGACAAGGGCGAAGACCCGCGCGATGCCGCCCTGCGCGAGCTTTGGGAAGAAACCGGCGTGACCGCAGATCTGGTCGAAATCATCGCCGAGACCGACGGCTGGCTGCCCTATGACTTGCCGCATGACATTGTGCCCAAAATCTGGAAGGGCCGGTATCGCGGGCAGGAGCAGAAATGGTACCTGATGCGGTTTCTGGGGCGGGATGATCAGATCAACATCGCAACTGAGCACCCGGAATTCACCAACTGGAAGTGGCAGACACCGTCACGGCTCGTTGATGAAATCGTACCCTTCAAACGAGACGTGTATGCGCGCGTGGTCGAGGTCTTTCGAGGACATTTGCCTGAGATTTGACCGCAGTTCACTTCACTGAGTGCGGGTTGGTTTGCAGACAGTCAATCTCTCAAAGCGGAGCGGTACCAAAGGGTCTGAAGAATGGCCGATATGCGGACAAACCAGACTTTTGCGATTGGACAAGGCATGTCCGCTCAACGCCTGTCTCCGACATTGGCGTAAGAATGTCTGACAGCGCGCGAAACTTAATTTGAGCTCATGTTTCCCAAGGTGGCTTTGCACCAATCTCAGCGATCAAAAAGTCTATGAAAACCCGTACTTTGGGGGAGAGTACGTTGGACTTGGGATAGATCAGCCACAAGACGTTGTCTTCTGCTGCCTCAAAACCCGGAAGGACCTGTGTCAAACGACCAGATTTCAGGTGGTCATGCACACTCCACAGGGCGTTCAGGGAAATACCTGCCCCGGCGAGCGTGGCGCGAACCTGACTTTGGCCGTCGTCGATAATCAATTGACCTTTGGCCGATGCGGGATCGAAAACGGCTTTTTCACCTGCCTGCCCAGTCAACAGCCGCGGTTGGCGATTTTGGAAGGCGATCAAGTGATGGGTTGTCAGATCGCCGGGCGCCTTGGGTGTGCCGTGCGTTTCGAGATAGCCCGGGGCAGCGCAGAGCATGCGCCGGTCATCGGCCAATTTGCGGCCTTTCAGGCTGGTATCGACAAGCGGCGCGTTTCTGAGGGCCAGATCATAACTGCCTTCGATCAGATCGAATTGCACATCCGACAAATGCAGGTCGAGCGTGAGGTTGGGGTGCCGTTGAAGAAATTTCGGCAGGATCGGTGCGATGTAGAGTTGCGCAAAACTGCTGGGTGCCGCAAAGCGCAAAGTGCCTTTTAGAGTCGCTGTCTGCTTGCCCAAAGCCGTAAGTGCTGCCTCTTCCTGTGCGATGATCTCGCGGGCGAAAGGCAGGAAATCGGCGCCTTCGACGGAAAGTGACACTTTGCGCGTCGTGCGATGCAACAGCTCAGACCCCAGGCTTTGCTCCAGCTTGGCAAGCTTTGCGCTTGAGACAGCAGGGGCCATGCCCAATCCGCGCCCTGCGGCGCTGATGTTCAACATTTCCGCTGCCCTTACGAACAGGCGGAGCGCGTCTGTATCAAGTCCCATTATCTGCAAAAACCGAATTATCAATCCAAGAAAGGTCAGTTTATATGGAAATGGGTTGGCGTTAAATACCCCTCATGGATGCAACACCGCATAAGCAGGAGGCGCAAGTGAAACGAAAAGCCACAGTCAACTACCATGTTCACAAGCCCTATCGGCAAGCTTTTGAGCTGGATGCAAGTGGGATTGCGGGAAACCTGATTTCTCCTGAATTGACCCCAACCTCTGTGACGTTGACCGATATGCGCGCGACGACCACCTCTGTTGCGTTTGCCTCTGATGCCGTTGAATTCACGCCACTGGAAACGCGGGTTCAGGACTTTTCCGGCAGCGCTTGGAAACAGAGCTATGAGGCGGAACTGACATCGATACTGCGGGAAAAACTTGGTGCGCGCGAGGTTGCGGTTTTCGATCACACGGTTCGGACAGATGACCCGGATGCGACGCGAAAACCTGCGCGCAACGTTCATAGTGACTACAGCAAGGACGGAGCCGAGCAGAGGCTTGTCGATCTATTGGGTACCCAGATCGCGGCGGAGTGGGCGCGGGGTCACTATGCTTTTGTCAACGTATGGCGTCCTGTAGAGCATCCGATCAATTCGGCACCTTTGGGCTTTGTTCGTCCGTCATCCGTTGATCCGTCTGACTGGATTCTGCTGGACCTGATCTATCCCGACCGCAAAGGGCAAATCATGGGGTTGGTGGGAAATCCCCAGCATGAATGGGTCTATCAATCCAAGATGACGACGGATGAGGTCGCGATCTTCAACATCTATGACAATCAAGGACTGCCATCAATTGCCCATAGCGCGCTCGACCTGGTCGAGGACGCGGGCGTCACGACCATTCGCAAAAGCATCGAGAGCCGCACTTTGGTGCGCTACTAAAAGGGGCCCAGACATGTTGGATAAAATGCAGCATAATGAGTTTGCCGAAATCAATGTGGCCTACAACCGGGTGTTCCGTCCCGGGCGGTTGAGCGTTGGCCTTGTGTTGCCTCTCGAAGCCTATTCCGTCGGCGCAGAGCCGACGCTGTGGGGGCATCTGGCAGCCGCTCAGAAAGCCGAGGAACTTGGGTTTGCAACCCTTTGGCTGCGGGACGTGCCCTTCAATGTTCCAAGCTTCGGTGATCCCGGACAGGTCTTCGATCCATTTGTCTATCTGGGGGCGCTGGCAACGGCGACAGACCGGATTGCCCTTGGAACGTCGAGTGTGATCCTGCCCTTGCGCCACCCCGCCCATGTCGCCAAGGCGGCGGCGACCGCAGATGTGCTCTCGGGAGGGCGGTTGCTGTTGGGCGTTGCGTCCGGTGACCGCCCCGAAGAGTACCCGGCGATGAACCAGAGATATGATGACCGAGGGGCGCGTTTCCGCGACAGCGTTGAGTACATCCGCGCAGTGGGGTCCGATTATCCGGAACATGAAAACGCGCAGGGCAAACTGGGTGGCGGGATTGACCTATTGCCCAAGCCGCATGGCACGCGTCTGCCGATGCTTGTTACCGGCGGCAGCCAGCAAACGCCCGATTGGGTGGCACGGAACGGCGACGGCTGGATGACTTATCCGCGCAATGCGGTGGCCCAGGGGCAGGTCATCGCGGATTATCGGCACCGTGTAAAGGCAGCGGGACAACCGGACAAGCCTGTGATGCAATCGCTCTATGTCGATGTTGTTGCCGATCCTGCCGCACCACCACGCCCGATCCACCTTGGGTTTCAGTCCGGCATCGATTTTCTGCGCAGCTACCTGCGCGAGATTGAAGCGCTTGGGATCAATCATGTCGCGCTGAACCTCAGGTTCAATCAAGCACCTATCGACGCAACTCTTGAACACTTGGCGGACACTGTCCTGCCTGACTTTTCGTAAAGGATCAAACCGATGACCAAGACCATTCTCATTACAGGTTCAACCGACGGCATTGGCTTGCTGACGGCCAAGAAGCTGGCCGCCGAAGGACACAACGTGCTTTTGCATGGACGCAGTAAATCCAAACTGGAGAGCGCAGCTGCCGCAGTCGGTGGCGCTGTCGAAATCTTTGCCACTGATCTGTGCGACCTGTCCGCAGTGCGCGAACTGGCCGAGAACGTGCGGGCGAAACATGACAGATTGAATGTTTTGATCAACAACGCGGGTGTGCTGAAAGCCCCGCAAGCTGTACTTGCGAACGGGCAGGACATCCGCTTTGTCGTCAATACTCTTGCACCGTATCTGCTGACCGAATTGCTGCTGCCGATCATTCCGGCGAACGGGCGCGTCGTGAACCTGTCATCGGCCGCACAGGCCCCAGTGAACATCAAGGCGATGCAAGGCAATGTGCCGCTGGCGGATATGGAAGCCTATGTCCAAAGCAAGTTGGCGATCACCATATGGACCCGGGAATGGGCCAAATCCCAAGCTGATGCGCCGGTGATGGTTGCGGTAAATCCCGGATCACTTTTGGCCTCGAAAATGGTGCAAGAGGGGTTTGGCGTTGCCGGGAATGACATGAACATAGGCGCGGATATCCTGATCGATGCCGCCTTGGGCGCGCGGTTCGCCGACGCGTCAGGGGACTATTTCGACAATGATAGTGGCGCTTTCGCAAACCCGCATGCCGCAGCACTGGACACCGATCACGTTGCTGACGTCATGAGCACCATCAAAGGCCTGATCGCCAAAACGGGCTGAGCCAAGCGGCGCAAACACGCCGCGCATTTCCACTCTCAACACTCCCCAAACCCTCACGCGTGCCGCGTCGAGGCCCAAGAAAGGATTGCCTGATGAAATACGAGAACTTTCAAACCTTCGACGTCACTGTTGAAGATGCCATCGCCACGGTCACATTCGACTTTGGCTCTGTGAACGTGCAAGGCCAGGAAATGCTTGCCGACCTTAACAGTCTGGCCATGCGGCTTGAGCGCGATCGCGACACCAAGGTCGTGATCTTTCAATCCGCCAATCCGGAAATCTGGGTCTGCCATTACGACACCGAGCTGCTCAAGGACATGTCGACCGAGGCGGTATCCCGCGAAGATTCACAGCTTTTGGACCTGCAATCGGTATGTGAGCGGATCAGCAAGGTGCCGCAAGCCACCATCGCCAAGCTTGAAGGGTTCGCGCGCGGCGGCGGGCACGAATTGGCGCTGGCGCTTGACATGCGCTTTGCGGCGCGAGGCAAGTTCAAGTTCATGCAGATGGAGGTCGGAATGGGCATCCTGCCCTGCGGTGGCGGTGCCTCGCGCATGGCGCGTCAGACCGGTCTTGGCAAAGCGCTTGAGATCATTCTGAGCGCGCAAGACTATGACGCTGATGATGCAGAGCGTCTGGGCACCATCAACAAAGCCTTGGAGCCGGATGAAATTGGCCCCTATGTGACAGCTTTGGCCGAGCGGATCGCGAAATTCCCGGCGGAGTCGATCAATGCCTGCAAGCAGATGGTCTATGAATCCATCGACAAACCGATTGATGAGGCGCTGAAGGCAGAAGCCTATTGGCTGTATCAGGCGACCAGCAAAACCCCGGCGGTCAAAAGGTTCACCATCGCAGATGAGCAAGGCTTGGAACACGACATCGAAAACCAGCGCCAATGGAGCGATCTGGTGATGCAGGTGCAGGACATCAACTGACCAACCCCCAACCCAATGATCTTATCCCGCGTGCGTTGTTACAGCGCGCGCCGGGTGTCACATCCAAAAAGGAATATCCCAATGAAAGCAATGGTTCTGAATAACTACGGACCCGACGCGGCATTTGAGCCCACTGAGATGCCCGACCCGGTCGCCTCACCCGGACATGTGCTGGTCAAAGTGGCCGCCACCAGTGTCAATACCGTCGACACGATGATCCTAAATATGGGCGCGGACCTGCCCCTTTCCCCAGCATTACCCGCTGTGCTTGGCATGGATTTTGCCGGCACCGTTGTTGCGGTTGGCGACGGAGTGACAGGCTTTGCTATAGGTGATGAGGTGTATGGCTGCGCCGGTGGTTTGATGGATCTTCCGGGCTCTCTGGCAGAGTAAATCAACGCGGATGCCCGCCTTGCCCAGTACTTTGCCAAACAGATGTTTTGGGACATTCATTACGAAATAATAGCGGCCTCGATCCAATGTGACGCCCATAGCAGTGCACTCCTTCAAATACCGCATCCATGCGGGATTCTATGCGGGAGTTCATGCGGGAAACACTGGCATTCGCTGGTTAAAAAAACCTTACGAGCTTGAAAATAATACGTTTTTTCCAGAAGAATGCCCATGATATGAGCAGTTTAGTGGCGGAGACGAAGTCAGTATAAATAATCCTGCAGGTCTATGTTAAATATATAATAAATTGAGCTATATTGAATATATACCACGATAAATGCCACACAACGATCGATTTCAAGCGAGGCACAGTGAAAGGTGTCATATGACAGAATGTTGGTAAAGCAATTTAGCAGACACTCAAACAGATTGCAGCAAACGACTGCTTTGAGCCCACTTTGATCAGTGCTTCACGGTGCCCCAATGAGCGTACTGCGGACTAAGCCGACCTTAGGAAATCGAGCGATACATGCATATCCGGTGTCATAAAGCCCGCGCTCATGCTATCCGTCGCAAAAAGGTTTCGGCTGTCGTGACATGCTTGTTTTTGACTTCTGGCGACATGCGTCCCGCAGTACGGCACATCATCGCCCATCGAGGATTGCCAGCAAGTCTGTCGGTGTGTTTTAGAACGAATCGCCAGTAAAGGCCGTCCCATATGTCGGACCAAGGCCCTTTGCCCCAATGGCTCATTTTGCGAACGTAGTTTGAACCGGAAAAGTACGGTTTGGTGGTGATTAAACCGCCATCGGCATGCTGGCTCATCGCGTAGGCATTTGGAACCATTACCCAATCATAGCTGTCGACGAACATTTCCATGAACCAGCGATAGACATGGTCCGGATCAATCTCACACAGAAACATGAAACCGCCCAGTACCATAAGGCGTTCAATGTGATGGCAATACCCGGTTTTGAGTACCCTTTTGATCGTGTCGTCCAGCGGATCAATACCAGTGGTTCCATCATAGAAAGAGCGGGGTATGGGGCGGTGATGGCCCCAATGATTTGTTGTGCGCATCTGCACACCAAGGTCCTCATATGTCGCGCGCATGAACTCGCGCCAGCCAATGATCTGCCGGATGAATCCTTCTACCGAGTTCAGGGGAATGCTCTTTCGATCCGCGTGCGCGAGGGCCGCATCCAAAACTTGTTTGGGCGTCAACAATCCTATGTTCAAAACAGGCGTGAGAACGGCATGCCATAGCCAGTTTTCGCCCCCGACAATGGCGTCTTCATAGTCGCCAAAACGTTCGAACCGCCGCTCCAGAAACTGCGCTAGCCAATCGGATGCAGCTTTATGTGATGTCGGATAATATAGCGTTTCCAGACTGCCCAGTGCATTTGGAAAATCAGCTAGAACGCTCGCTTTTGCGGCTTCATCAACTGCATCATGGTCAGGCCAGTCGATCCGCGGCAGGCTATCCAACAGCGCTTTGGGTACTTTTTTGCGGTTTTCTTCGTCAAAGCTCCACTGTCCGCCAGTCGGTTGACCGCTTTTCATTAACACGTTCAAGCGCCGGCGTTGGCTTTTGTAGAACTCGGCCATGAGCCAACGTTTTCGACCTGCAGACCAATTCAGATTGTCGGCCCGCGTATTCAGAAAGCCGGGTGATGGCTGGATATCAAGCGTGATTTCGGTATTGCTAGCCACCGCGCGAAACCGTCTTTCTGCAATGAAGTCTACTGGATCAGCCAAAACTATTCGGCTGACACCGCGATCGCGCAGACTTTGAAACAATCGCAGACATGCGCCCGGTTCCCGCTCAAAGGGCCATATCGTGGCATCAAGTCCCTTGGCGACCAAGCCGTTGCGATAGCGCGCCATAGAAGCGCGGTGCAGCCAAAGCTTTTGCTTGTGCATCGTGGCTGGATAATGCGCATCGCCAAAGAACAGCGGATCCTCGAAAAGCACAGCAGTGTCTGGCTGGGCGACCAGACCCGGGTGTTGGGCAAACAATTGGTTGGGGAGTAGAAGGGCGGCAGTGGACACGGGTTAAAGTCTTCGTTGGAAGGGCAGGTTCAATTGATCCAAGAGCAATGGGATATTCTTTCGAAGGCCGAAGTATCCGGCCCTTGCATGAGGCCACGTTATCGCGTCGTACGGCCGCATTATCCTGATCAATGATAGACCTGCATCTCTCAATAAGGGTTCCACACGATCCAATCGTGACCGAGTGGGGCCAACAGGCGAGTAGGCTGTTGCAATGGTCGTGACACCCGCATTTCGCGCTGCCTCGATCAGCGGACAACACCAGTCGTCGGCCGATTTTGCGGGTTTTTCGTAGGGTTCAAGGGCGCTGCTGATCGCGCCCTTGGCAAAGTCTTTTGCGGCGTCTCCCATCGGGTTTGGAGACCGGCCATGCGTCGCTAAAAGCCCGATCGCGGTAGCAGGCGATGTCGGCATTACGCTTTCACCTGACAGATCATCCTCCGTCAACAGCAACAGATAAGGACAGTCTGGGGGTGAGCGCGGGCTCGAAAGAGGAATGAGCGGGTGATCTACTTGCTCGGTCAACGGTTCTGCAAATTTGGCGAGGCCTTTTGGTTGAAACCGTCCTTCAGTGTATTTGGCAATATTGTCAGGTCGCGCGAGGTAGGTTTTGCCTTTCGTGTGCAATCCGCCAACCCACCGCCAGCTCAGCGTGTTCGATGAGGGATCGCCATCCAGCAAGTGTCGCAAAAAGAAATCTGCCCCAAGCTGCCACGGTAAACGAAGCGTAAAAATCCAAATTGACGCAAACCACATGCGCGTATGATTATGAAGGTAGCCAGTCGCCACCAGTTCCTGAGCCCAATGATCAAAACAGTCGATGCCTGTATTGCCCTTAACGGCTTCATTGAAGCGGATCTCTAGGCCTTCGTCATTTGCTAGCCGCTCACAAGCGCTCAACAAGTCCCGCTGATATAGTGCCCAGACGCTGGGCCTTTGTTCCAGCCAGCCCTTGAAGTACGTGCGCCAAAACACTTCTTGCACGAACTTTTCTGCCACGTTGAAACCATGCACGGCCAGTACCGTTGCCAGAACCTCTTTCTCCGTTATCAAACGGTGGCGCAGCCACGGCGACAAAGCTGATACATTGCAGCGTCGCTCGGTCCCAAAATCGTAATTCCGCGTAGTTGTATATTGCCGCCCAGTGCGGCCAACGAACTGCTTCAGCCTTTCCAGACCAGTGGTACGTGTAGGTTTGAAGCTGATCGTTTCTTTCGCTTTCGCGAGTTCTAGAAATTTCTCGGTCATGCAGCCGACCTGCATTTTTTTGAGCAGTATTTCACTTCATCCCAAACGTTTTCCCATTTCTTGCGCCAGGTGAAAGGGCGCTGACAGACCGGGCAGATTTTTTGCGGCAAATCGACTTTCTTCCACATTTTCATGACTGCTCCCCCAAAGGCAGGGCGAGTTGCTTTTGATCTTGAGACGCCCGCGGGCCTCTGCGAGCATTCGGTCTTGTCTTTCGGCTTGCGTGTTTTGTCGCGATGGCTCGTGCTTTGGTGCGAAACTCCGCACTTCGGCGGACGCCCCAAACCCGCGCGCGCGCGGCCTTGGCTGCCGCGAGATGGTCAAAAACTGGCTCTGGATAGAGTTTTCCAAGGATTTGCTTCGCGTTTTGAGCTTTCCAGGGTTCGTGGATGTGCTGATCCGCGATTTGGGATAACTCCGGCACCCATGTCCTAATGAACAACCCTTTTGGATCCTGATCATGGCCCTGCTTAACCGGATTATAAATCCGCACAGTATTGATGCCAGTAGTGCCTGATTGCATCTGTACCTGGTTCCAGTGAATGCCTGGTTCGTAGTCAGTAAACATGCGCGCTAAATGCTCCCCCGGGGCCCGCCAATCCAGCCAGAGATGATAACTCGCCGTGGCCATCACCATTGCGCGCATCCGAAAATTGAGCCAGCCGGTCGCTTGCAACGACCGCATGCATGCGTCGAAAAAGGGATACCCGGTTTCGCCGTTGGACCAAGCAGCCAAGAGTTGCGCATCTGGTGCCGTTGGACGAAGACCGTCGTATAGCCGATGCAGGTTTTCAAACTCGATCCGAGGTTCATCCTCAAGTTTCTGAATAAAATGGCAATGCCAATGCAATCGGCCCGAGAACGAGCGAAGCGATTTGCGCCAGTCCTTTGCATGCGGCGGCAATCTGCGTCTTTGCTTTTCAGTAGCTTGCGAAACCTCGCGCATCGAAAGCGCCCCCCAAGCCAGGTAGGGCGATAGCCGCGAACACGCAACGGCCCCCTCCAACGGGCTGGACATTTCGCGTTGGTATCTTTTGCCACGGTGGATCAGAAAGCTGTTCAAGCGTTCCAAACCCGCAGTTCGCCCACCGGCTTGACGACTCGTACATGAATCGTTCCCCAAGCCGAGGTCGCTCCCGGTGGGAATATATCCTGGTTCTATGCTGATATGCTCTAGCGCAACTGGTGAAGAAATGGGCAGAGCCATAAATCTATCCCAACGTTCCGCCCAGCCGTCACGGGATTTGAGCCTGCGAAAAACGCCATGGTTCTGAACTTCGTGCCACCGTACAGCATGATCCCTGCACCATGCAGCGACCTGGCGGTCCCGCTGATACGTCCAACTATTTCCTGTTTCCTCGTGTGACCAAAGGACGTCAATTAGACCACGGTCTTTCAACTCGGAAAGGACCGACACAATTTGCCCGGTGCGAACAACAAGTGGCTGGCCCAGTTTCCCGAGCTCTTTTCGTAAACCAGCGATTGTCTCGGCAACAAAGTCCCACTGCCGTTTTGAAGCGTCGCGTTGCTGCCAAAGCTCTGGTTCAACCACGTAGAGTGGCAGAACTGGCCCGACCTCAGACGCTTGCGCTATTGCCGGATGATCATTTACCCGTAAATCCCGTTTGAACCAAACAACCTGCACGACACCTCCGTTCTTCAAGTATTGTACGTGTGGCCGCAAAGAATGGATCTTTGTTCCAACCCCCTCTCCATTCCGTTGTCGACGCAGCCTTTGCACCGGCGCTATCGGCCTTTTGCACTCGAAGGTTGGAAGTTTCCGCGAACTCACTGATGAGCGTCTGGCCTGAAGAAGGAGACCTAGCCGAAAGTGACATTGTTGTTGACGACACTGAGCCCAAAAACACGATGCCCAGAACCGGATGGCCCAGCTTTATCTCGTTCGAATTCTGATTTCTGAGTACAGGTTAAGAAAAAGACCACCACAACGATCTGTATGCCACCATGCACCTCTGGCGCCATTGGCGGCGAACCCCAGAACATCCGCCCCCAAAGCACCGTTAATGGGAGAAAGCTAAATTTAAACCGAACCATCCAGTTTGCGTATCGAAATCGGTAATCTAGGCTCATGCAGCATATAGCCTCGCCGATCATTCGATACGGAAACCACTGAATTTACTGCCATAGTCATTCTTTTGTGCCGGCGATTTTTAAGTACTCTTCGGCAATCATCGATGTAACTACAAACCTCGCGCCTCATTCAACATATTTGCCGGTACGCCTGCAATTCCAGCGAAGCTGCCGTTAAGTCTGAATTGCAGCATCCCAAGTTGCGACTTCATAGCGCATCTGTGCGCCACAGCTGCCCCCTCTTTTCTTTGGTTTTTGCGCTAGCTCTTACAAATGTAGCGGCGAAACCCAAGAGGTATGGGCAAACAAAATGTACAAAACGGATAATGCTGACGTTGCACTCAATTCTGATGACACCGATCAATCCCTTACTACGGTATACTACGACGGATCATGCGCGCTTTGCTCAGTTGAGATCGGGCATTATGCTTCTTGCCAAGGCGCTGAACACCTGCGGTTTGTCGACGTTTCAGAACCCAATGCTCGTGTTGGTCCAAATCTAACGCGACAAGAAGCGATGAATCGATTCACTGTGCGCCGACCAGATGGAGAACTTGTGTCCGGTGCGCGCGGGTTCGCGGAACTCTGGGATGCTTTACCCAAATGGCGTTGGCTGGCACGCGTGGCAGGCTTACCGGGGGTAACGCCTCTGCTAGAACTTGCATACCGGGTTTTCCTGCCCTTAAGGTCGACGCTTTCAAGCATCGCGTCTTGCTTTGGAGCGAAGCCAGATAACAGGACGAGTTCGTCAACATGATCAACCTAGACTATGGCTATTTCCAAAGGCGGGATTAGCCCGTCAATAACGTTCTCGAATCCGCAATTGGCAACATTCGCGCCTTATTCACGCTTCGTATTGGGTTGGTCACGCTGATCAGTGGCGCAGGTTTGTTATTGTTCGGCTTGTTGGTTTTGCGTGAATAGTGATCGTTCAGGTGATGTACTTTTCGAGAAGAGTCTTCACAGGCAACGAAGCTTTCAATCGAGTGGCCAACAAGAATATCCCCCCAATCTTTCGCTGAAGGTAAAGAGCTTCCATTGGCATTTGGGGTGGGACATACCCGGCCGCGGCCAGGGCCATACCCTCTTCGTTCAAGTGGTTGGAGAGCGTTCTGTCAGCAAAATCAAACTCCTTCGCAGACAGGATTGCGTCGAAAACGCTACGTATCATTCCGAGGATCCTGTTGTCGAATGGGCCATCACCTTCAATAAGCTTCATATGGATGGCAGCGTTACGAAGATCTGCGTCATCCTTACGCAAGCCTGCACGCAGCAGACGTAAATAACCGTCTATTGCAGAGGATTGCAGTGCTCGGGTCGCGCCAAAGTCCAAAAGACCAATCTTGCCATTTGACGGGTTGTATCGGTAGTTGGCGAAGTTCGGATCGCTTTGCATGATACCGAACTGGAAAACCTCACGCAGCGTGAGCTGGACCAAGGCGTCGGATACTCGATTGCGTTCCTCACTGGGCGCATCACTCACCGTTTCGATTGGGAGCCCTTCCAGGAAGGACATCGTTAGAACTTCGGGAGTGCTCCAATCCGGAAAGTACTCCGGGATTTCAAACGCTTCATCATTTTGCAAGAGGTCAGCAAAATGGCGCAGGTGCTGTCCCTCGCGTTCATAATCGGTTTCTTCATGCAGTTGACTGCGCGCCTCTTGGATATACGGATCCAGATCAAAGCTCTTGGGAAGCAAACCTGAGATGCGAACCAGAGCAGCAACATTGGCGACATCGCTGTCGATACTGCGCGCGATACCGGGATATTGCACTTTGATCGCCACATCGCGCCCGTCTTTAATAGTTGCACGATGTACTTGCCCTATGCTTGCAGCCGCTACAGGCCTAACATTGAAAGCTTTGAAGGATTTTCGCCAATCTGGACCCCAGGCTCGATTCAAGACATCACGCAATTGTTTAGGCGGCATGAAATGCGCCTGATCTCGTAAACGCGCCATGATGTCAGCCAGTTCAGACGGCAAGACCTCACCTGCATCCATCGAAATCAACTGACCCACCTTCATCGCGGCCCCTCGCATACGCGCAAGCTGATCCGCGATTCGTGTCACGTTGCCGGGTGTCATCAACAAACCACGCATATCGGGTCGCGCACCGCGACCGATCTCTCTTAGGGCGCGTGCTGCCATGTTCCCCGCAATGCCTGCCGTCATGCTGCTCAAACCGGCAACCCGGACCAAACGGCTTGTAGGAACTGCCAAAGGGGTTGGTGAGGATTTAGGGTCGGTCATCAATACTCACCAAAATTCCGTGCCCGGAGCGCCTTTTATTCGACCCTTCAAGTTTTCGGTGACCCAGCCTCCATAGAAGTCCCCGGGTTGCGGGATCACCCGGTACTCACCAACAAAACAAGCGTCCATAAGTCCGGCATAAAAGGCGAGATAGCCCTTAATCTGTTCAAATCTGGTGGTTGGTGCAGTATAACTCCACGCAGCTTTCTTAGCCTCGGCTGCCCCGCTTTGAATGTCCCAGTAGCTCGCAACACCCTTCCACTCGCAGAATGATCTACCCGAGGCCTTTGTCAGAACGGCATCAATGTCTTGCGGCGGAATATAATACGTGGGGGCGTGGTGGGTTTCGAGAACCTGAAACGCCTGATCGGTTTCCACGATTGTTTGACCGCCGAGCTCGATACGCACCCGATGGGGCACTGCCCGCAGCGCAGGTGGTCGCGGATAGTCTTGGACGTTTTCAGTTGTCCAACATGTCATTTCGAACCTTGGCTATAAATTGTTTGTTCCATTGACGAACTAGCGCGCAACCAGCGCTATTCTAGCGGAAAAGCTTCCAGCACATGGCGGGTGAACTTGCACCATCAAGACGCTCAATGTCAGCTTTGATCGGGCATCACTTTTTGACCGGCCTTGCAGGCCGAGAAGCCGAAATGAGTGTCCTAAATCTACCAGTTCGCCAATAGTTCGCCCATGCGCTCTAGGCCAAGGTCGAGGTTGGCAGCAGTACCTCCCCCCACGCCCAGTCGGATGTGGTTCTGCATCCCGTAAGACGAACCCGGTAAAAGAAATGTCCGATAGGGATCGGCGAGCAAGCGTTTGGCGAAAACGTCGCCATCAATCCCATCGAGCCATGCCAAACCAATCAATCCTGCCTGAGGTTTGACCCAATCGAGGCTGGGTTGATCGGCAACAAACCGATCCAGGCGTTCCAGCGTTTTCATCCCAGCTGCCCGTGCAGTTTTTATAGCCTGATTATATCGGTCAGACCTCAAGGCGATTTCGGCAATGACTTCGCCGAGTATATTCATCATTTCGCTCGAGTTTTCCCGCAGAATAATAGCGTCCCAAATCAGATCTGGATCACGGCATATCATCCAGCCGGTGCGTAGCCCCTGGAGCCCCAGTGCCTTGGAAACGCTGCCCGTCGTGATAGCCCTAGGATACAAACCGGCAATCGAAGGGGCGCGGGATCCGACCCACTCCAATCCTGCATAAACCTCGTCAACAACCAGCCATGCGCCGACACGATCTGCAATTTGAACAAGCCTTTCCAGCTCTGCTTGGGTCATCAACTGCCCGGTGGGGTTATTGGGGTTGGTTATAAAGATGAGCCGCGTGCGTTCTGTTACTGCCGCCTCAACTTCGTCTAGCGGCAATAACCAACCAGCACTCTCTTCTCGGTCGATAACTTTGAGCGTCGCGCCGACTGCCTCTGCCAATACTCCCACTTGTGGCCAGCCCGGGCGTTCCGTTACGACTTCATCGCCCGGTTGGACCAATTGCATGAATGCAAGATAATTGGCTTCTGCTGCGCCAGCGGTGATCAGGACATCGTCTGGCTTGCAAACATCAGACAAGCCGGCGCGGTCCAAGACATGTCGTCGTAATGCAGGCAGACCCCGAAAGCTCTTTTGGTTCCAATCCAACGGCAGCGCTGGATCCAGCGCATCCATGAACTCACCCAAACGCGGCGACTCGGACAAGGAAAACCCAACGAAAGCTTCTGGATCCGCTTCTGTGGTATCCAGTAGGTATTGAAAAAGCGTGTGTATCTTGACTTTCATGCTTTACTCAAAATCTTTGTAGTCAATCAGGGAGATAGTCTGTGCAAGCAGAGGGATTTGTCAAAGGTCGACCGATTGACCTTGCGGTTTTGGACTACGGGCTGTTCAAGGTCCATTCCACTGGCCGCATCATAGGAATCTGCGGGTTTCTGATCCGGACAGATTTGGGAGAAGCAATACTCATCGACACTGGATTTCCTGAAAAATACGCGACAGATACTGACGCCGCAGTCAAAGAAGATCGATTGTTCGAGTTTGGCGAGGTTCTGAAGTGCGAACCAGATAATCTGCCACGCGCACAGCTGGCAAAACTCGGACTCGTTCCGTCGAATATTACGTTGCAGATTTGTACGCACACCCATATCGACCATATCGGGGCATTGGGCGACTTTCCAAGCAGTCCAATTCTTATCTCTGCTGCGGAGCGAGCCTTACCCCGCCCGTTGTACTGGGGCGACATGCGGCCTTTGGAATGGCCCGATCAGAATTACCTCGTTGTTGATGGCGACGTAGAGATTGGGCCGGGTATCTTCGTTTTGATGGCACCCGGTCATGCGCCTGGCCAGATCGCGGTAATGGTCGATCTTCCGTCGGGGCCGATTTTATTAACCAGTGATGCGATTTCCCGACCAGCAGAAATCGACGAGAAGTTTGCCGGGTCTTGGGACGAAGATGCAGCGATTGCCAGCGCAGACAGGTTGATGCGTCTAGCATCCGAGCGAGATGCCTTTGTAATCTATGGGCATTGTCCAAAGCAGTGGCCTGTTCTGAAAAAAGCACCAGAAGTCTACAGATGATCCCACCCCGTGAACCATTTTTCATAAATGCAACGGTGCGCCTAGGAGTTATCTGACGTCGCGCCCTTGGTTCAGAATAATCACATTCCCACTGGAAACATCACCGGCTGGCGAAATGAGAAAACCGACCCAAGAGGCGATTTGCTCAGGTAGCATCGCACGACCATGCGGCATGGCACTAACGGCTTTCTCCAAGACTTCCTCAGTTAATACATTGAACAACGGTGTCTCGGTCATGGCAGGAGCCAGAGAATTCACACAGATCTTTTCCTGTGCGTATCGACGGGCGAGATCTTTCGTAAGAGTATCCAACGCCGCTTTTGACGCCCGGTAGTGCGGAGGGTCGAACACATCGAAATTGTAAGCTCCGTTCGACGAGATATTTACAATCTTTTTGATGCCTTCGCGTTCCAACATTAACTGAACCGCCTGCTGACAACAGTGGAACGCAGAGTTGAAGTTGATTGTCATCTGCTGTTCGAGTTCTTCGGGCGGAATGTGCGGGAAGTCAGACATGTAGCAGGTGCCCGCGTTGTTTACCAAAGCATCCAGACCGCCATACTCTGACCTAATTCCATCAAACGTATGAGCGGTAGCAATGGGATCCGTTAAGTCAACGCAGATAGGCGTGAAATCCGAACCCAGTTCTGTCGCAAGTTCGTCTAGTCGCTCTTCACTGAGGTCCAGCCCAATCACATGAAACCCATTTGTCCGCAATTGGCGACAGATGGCCTGACCCATCCCTCCCGCAGCGCCGGTCACAACCGCTGTTTTCATAATCACTCCTCCAACCATGGCCATATCTGGGGTACTGCGAACTAAAAAATTCGCAACCCTTTCATCCGAAAGCGGTGAAATTCAATTCTCTTCGAATTTGGTGCACGTCCGTTGAGGGCTCAAGCTCGATTTCGCAAAGTCCACTTTCCGCGCGTTTCTAACATTCTTCTGCCCAGATGCTGCGTAGTAGCGAATTGGAGCTTCGTCCGCACAGCGGTCATTGATGCACTACGTTGCGAAAGACTGCTGTGAGCCCAAAGCGGCACTTGAATCGATAGTGGCTATGCTGCGTCTGCAACCCGTATTGCTGATCAAGCGCTGGCTGCATTGTTTGCAGTGCGTGAACGTGCACAATTACGAAAAATGCAGTTGCAGCGAATGTCAGCAAAAAGTGTGTGCCAAGGTGTAAATTCTCATCACGGCCATGGTTTGGTGCCCGCTGCCTCCCTCTTGGGAAATTGCTGCCGTAACCCCCTGCCGGGCAGTGGATGATGGGCGCGGGTCACGGTGCTGTCGATCATATGCAGGTTGTGAGGAATGGCTCCGCTTTGGTTCAAAGTATCCATGTTCGACTTCCATAGAAGGGCTGACAAGTATAGACCTGACAACACCGCTTCAGCGGATCAACAATTTTGCGCAAAACCGCTTGATTGGGAAGGCCCGTTACCGAAGTCCAAACCCTAGCCGACGCGTTGCTCGGCGACGATTTCCCCAAACTTGTCGAAAAACTTGGCTGAAAGTTTTTTTGCAGTCCCTGCAATCAACCGGCTGCCCAATTGCGCTATTTTCCCGCCGATTGTGACCTTGGCACTATAGGATAAAACCGTTTCCTCGCCCTCTGTGCTAAGACGGACATCCGCTCCCCCTTTGGCAAAGCCTGCAGCGCCACCTTTTCCTTCACCAGTCAGGGAAAACTCATCCGGAGCTTTGGAGTTGTCCAACGTCACTTCGCCGCTGAACCGAGCTTTGACGGGGCCGATTTTGAGCACGACTTTGGCCTCCAGGTGCTCGGGAGAACATTGGATCAGTTCCTCACACCCAGGAATGCACTCTCTCAACACATCCGGATCATTCAGCGCTCGGTACACGACGTCACGCGGAGCAGAGATACGGATTTCGTCATTTAGTTCCATTTGAGAGTCCTTTACTCAACAGCATCTTGGGAAAACGCGAAGTGCGGTCTCGGTCGCCTCTTCCGGGGTCTGTTCCGGCTTCACAGTCCGAAGGGATTGCAACCATCTACGCCATTTTTTCATCATGCGCCGTCTCCTCGGAATTGTCTGAATTCCGCCAGAGGATGATCTCGGCGAGGATCGACAGGGCGATTTCGTGCGGGTCGATTCCATGGATATCCAGACCGGCCGGTGACTTGAGCCGACTGGTTTGCTCAGCGGTCAATCCCTGCGCTTCCAACCTCTCGCATAACACCTTGGCCTTGCGGTGGCTCGCGACCATCGAAACGCGTCGTGCTGGCGATTCAAGCGCAGATTTCAGCGCTGCGCCATCGCCCTTCCCTTGTGAGGCGACCACCGCGAAATCGCGTGGTTCAACCCCCAATGCGCTTAGGTCATTTGGATCAAAACCGATGAATTCCACCGAGCTTTCGGAACCTTCAGGCAAGCAAACACGCAACCCGATCAGCGCCGCGTGCGCGGCAAGCGCGTGTGCAATCGGAGACTCTCCGAAAATGATCAAGCGCGGGGCGTGCTGATAGGGTTCGATTAGCAAATCGACCGTTCCGCCCGAAGGACAACCGCTTTTGAAGGTCTCAACACCATCCGCGTCTGTCATCGCCACTACCTTGTCTGAAGGTTTCACGCGGATCATTTTCGGAGTTCCACCCGCAAGTGCCTCCTGCGCCGATGCGCGTACAACGCGCTGCACGCACGCTCCGCCCAGATGCCCCAAAATACAGCCGTCCCGCATGATCACGGCCTTACCACCTGCCTTGGCCGAAGTTGCGTCGGCAGTGCGAAGGACCGTTGCCACGCAAAAGGCATCGCCCTTTTTGCGCAACTCCTCAATCGTGTCGAAAATGTCGAAACCTGCCATCGACGTGTCCTTTCACAGTTTTCGGAATTCGGGTTCCAACGCCGCCAGCGCGTCGAGCGTGTTGGCCGGCAGGTGTGCATCCAGATAAGGTTCTGCAGCCTGCATGGCGGCGGCAATGGGCTGATAGTCTTTCCATCCTTTAAGAGGATTCAGCCAAACAATCCGCCGCGCCTTGCGCCGAATCCGAGCCAGAGCATCTCCCAGGGCCTCAGGCGACTCGCTGCAATAACCGTCTGAGAGGATCAATACGATCGTCCGCCCGTTCAATGCGCGAGCACCATATTCGTTCAGAAACCTCTCAAGGCTTCCCGAGATGTCTGTCCCACCGCCGAACCCTTCGGCCATGAGTGATAACCGGCCGGCTGCGCGCAGCGTGTCATGATCGCGCAGCGCATCAGTCACCCGCATCAAACGGGTGTGAAAGAGATAGGCGTCCGCCTCTGTTCCACTACCGATCAGACCTTTGAGGAAGGCCAGAAAAACCCGCGAATAGACCGTCATCGATCCACTAACATCGCACAACGCCACGATCCGCACTGGGCGCGGCGGACGGGCGCGACGGTACAGGTCCATTGGCTCTCCGCCCCGCGCAAGGCTGGCCCGCTGTATGCGACGCATATCCAGAGCCGGTCCACGTAACGCTTGTTTCTGCCGACGCGAGCGGCGATCGCGGATCGCACGCGCGATGGCGGTTGCGGCCTGTTCCGCCTGCCTCAGCGCGTCTTCATCCATCAACTCGCGCAAATCCCGGCGCGACAGGTTGGCCGTACGGGTCGCAATCAGCTTCCCGTCTCTCCCCATTGCCTCCCCATCGCCGGACTCGGGTGCGGTGGCCTGATCCGCATCGGTCTCGGATTCCTGAACATCCTGGCTCTCTTGCTGCCAGATCATCGGCTTGGCGGATTGGACCCGCACATGAGTCGTTTGGGCGGTTCCAGTGCGTTGCTTGCCGGTGTTGAACCAATAGGCTTCGAACAGGTCATCGAACCGCCGCCAATCGTCGGCGTCACCGGCCAGCAACACGCAAAGCGCCTGCTGGGCCTGTCTGACATCCATCGCCTCGACCGCCGACAGCGCAGCCAATGCATCCCCCGTTTCAGCCGGCCCGACGCGTAGTCCGTTCATACGCAAATGCGCGATGAAACCGGACATTCGTTCCGACAAACCAGATGCGCGAGCGGGGAACCGGGTGACCTGCATCACGCCACCTTTCCGATCAAACGATCCGTCACCTCGGGCGGAGCAGCGTCGTAATCGGCGGCGGTTTTCAGAAGGCAAACCAACGTGGCTTGAACCTCTTCGCGGGACTGCGCCATGTCGTTTACACCCAGCCCCGAAAGGGCCGCCGCCCAGTCCAACATTTCGGCAATGCCGGGGGTCTTCTCCAAGTCTTCTTTGCGCAGCGCCTGCACAACGCCAACAATCTGGCGCGCCAACAGCCCTTCAACTTCGGGCACGCGGGCTTTCAGGATCGCCAATTCCGTTTCGCGCGATGGGTAGTCAAGGAAACTATACAGGCAACGACGCCGCAGCGCGTCCGAAAGGTCCCGCGTCCCATTCGCCGTCAGGATCACGATGGGCCGCGAACGCGCCTTGATGGTGCCAAGCTCGGGGATGGTGATCTGAAAGTCCGACAAAATCTCAAGCAGATAGGCCTCAAACTCCTCATCCGCGCGGTCGATTTCATCGATCAGAAGAACAGGTGGTTCTTCTTCGCTGATCGCTTCTAGTAAAGGTCGCTTCAGCAAATAGTCATCGGTGAATAGCTGGGCCTCGCTGGTGCCACCCTGTGCCTCGCTTGCACGAATAGCCAGCAACTGGCGCTGGTAATTCCATTCATATATCGCGTGGCTAGCATCCAGCCCTTCGTAGCATTGCAATCGGATCAACCGCGCCGCGCGCTGTGCCGCCAACGCCTTTGCGACCTCTGTTTTTCCGACCCCAGCTGGCCCTTCCAACAGCAGCGGACGCCCAAGCAACTGCGCCAGATGAAGCGCCATCGCCAATCGGTCGTCGGCAACGTAGCCCACCTCGGCCAAGCCTTGCTGAATGTGCTGCAAGCTCATGCAATTCTCCCGGATTGCCGCCGCGACGTATTCCAGCGCCGCAGCTTTTCCTGTTAGCCGTGCATTCCCAGACCGTTGGCGATCTTCCAGATACGCCAGTGGTCATGTGGCATGTGGCTCTGAACAAGGCCAAACGGACGGAAGGCATCATGCACCGCGTTCGAGAACGCAGGAACGCCACCGACATTCGGGCTTTCGCCAACGCCTTTTGCACCGATCGGGTGGTGCGGAGACGGCGTCACCGTGTGATCGGTGGTGTAGTTGGGCGTCTCCCACGCGGTGGGCAAGAAGAAGTCCATCAACGTACCGGTCTTGACGTTACCCATCTCATCATACGCGATTTCCTGACCCATAGCGATTGCTAGAGCCTCGGTCACGCCGCCATGGACCTGACCTTCGATGATCATGGGGTTGATCCGGGTCCCGCAATCGTCCAGCGCATAGAACTGCCGGACCTCCCATTCGCCGGTATCGACGTCGATCTCCATGACGCAGATATAGGCCCCGAACGGGTAGGTCATGTTCGGCGGGTCATAGTAGCTTACGGCCTCCAGACCGGGTTCCAGCCCCGGAATCGCCTGATTATATGCGGCAAAGGCGATTTCTTTCATCGTCTTGAACCGCTCAGGCGCACCTTTGACCGAGAACCGATCCACGTCCCATTCGACATCGTCATCGTGGACCTCAAGCAAGTAAGCCGCGATCATCTGTGCCTTGGCGCGGATTTTGCGGGCGGCCATCGCCGTTGCCGCACCGGCCACAGGTGTCGACCGAGACCCATAGGTGCCAAGCCCATAAGGCGCGGTATCAGTGTCGCCTTCTTCCAGCGTGATGTCATCGGCAGGCAGGCCGATCTCGCTGGCGATAATCTGGGCGAAGGTCGTTGCATGACCCTGACCCTGACTGATCGTCCCCAACCGTGCGATGGCGGAACCGGTTGGGTGGATCCGGATTTCGCATGAGTCGAACATTCCCAACCCAAGGATATCGCAGTTCTTGACCGGTCCAGCCCCGACAATTTCGGTGAAATGCGTCAGGCCGATGCCCAGCAGTTTGCGGGTCTTTCCGGCTTTGAAGTCCTCGATCCGTTGCGCCTGTTCCGCCCGCAGACCTTCATAGTCGACAGCTTTCAGCGCCTTGTCCCAAGCGGTGTGATAATCGCCCGAGTCATACTCCCAGCCCAGCGCGGACTGATAAGGGAACTGATCGGCCTTGATGAAGTTGATCCGGCGTAGCTCGGCCGCGTCCATGTTCAGCTTGATGGCCAGAACCTCGATCATCCGCTCGATGAAATAGGCGGCCTCGGTCACCCGGAACGAGCAACGATAGGCGACACCGCCCGGTGCCTTGTTGGTGTAAACCCCATCCACAGCCAGATAAGCCGTAGGAATGTCGTAGGACCCGGTGCAGATGTTCATGAAACCGGCCGGGAATTTGGTCGGATCGGCACAAGCGTCAAATCCACCATGATCCGCTGTGGTGTGGCACCAGAGACCGGTGATCTTGCCATCCTTGGTCGCGGCGATCTTGCCCTGCATCCAGTAATCGCGGGCAAAGGCGGTGGACATAAGGTTTTCCATCCGATTCTCGACCCATTTCACCGGCTGGCCGGTGACTATCGAGGCGACAACCGAGCAGACATAGCCCGCATAGGCACCAACTTTGTTACCAAAGCCGCCACCGATATCAGGGCTGATCACCCGGATATTGTGCTCGGCCAGACCCGAGATTAGCGACACAACAGTCCGGATCGCGTGCGGGGCTTGGAAAGTGCCGTAAAGTGTCAGCTTGCCGGTTACCTTATCCATCGAGGCAACACAGCCGCATGTTTCCAGCGGACATGGGTGAGTCCGGTGGTAATAAACCATCTCTTCGGCCACGACATCGGCCTCGCCCAGAACGGCTTCGGTCGCGTCTTTGTCGCCTTGCTCCCACGTGAAAATGTGGTTGTGGTGTTTACGCGGGCCATGCGCGCCCTCGGTCTGACCCGCAAGGTCTTCACGCAAAACCACGTCCGATTTCAACGCCTCGAACGGGTCGGTCAGGACCTGCAGTTCTTCGTAGTCGACCTCAACCAGCTCTGCCGCATCGGCGGCGATGTACCGATTTTCGGCGACGACATACGCGACTTCCTGGCCCTGGAATAAAACTTTGCCATCGGCCAGAACCATTTGCTTATCACCGGCCAGCGTCGGCATCCAATGCAGACCCAGTGGAGCCAGATCCTCGGCTGTCAAAACGGCAACAACACCGGGCACAGCCAACGCGGCCTCTTTGTTCACACTGACAACGCGAGCGTGGGCATAAGGCGACCGGACAAATGCGCCGAACAGCATCCCGTCCAGCTTGATGTCATCGACATAGTTCCCCTTGCCCTGGGTAAAGCGCACATCCTCGACACGTTTGCGCGAGCTTCCCATCCCTTTGAGGTTGGCGGCGCGCTCTTCGGGGGTCATAGTTTGATCGTTCATTCCGCGGCCTCCTTCTGAGCATTGAGCATGTCAGCCGAGGCTGAGATCGCCTTGACGATGTTCTGATACCCGGTACAGCGGCAGAGGTTCCCCGCCATGCCAAAGCGGATTTCTTCCTCAGTCGGATTCGGGTTTTCCTGCAGCAGGCGATGCGCGCGGGTGATCATGCCCGGCGTGCAGAAGCCGCACTGTAGCCCGTGATGTTCGCGGAACATTTCCTGCAGAACACCCAGGCTGCCATCGTCATTGGTCAGGCCTTCGACAGTGGTAATATCAGCACCGTTTACTTGCGCGACAAAGGTCGTGCAGGATTTGACGGATTTACCGTCGATATCCACGGTGCAGGCGCCGCAATGGCTGGTCTCGCACCCAATATGAGGACCGGTGATTTTCAGATCTTCCCGCAGGAAGTGGATCAACAGCGTGCGCGGCTCAGCCAGACCTTCGACCTGCTTGCCGTTCACGGTGAGTTTGACGTGCATTTTCGACATGAGTGTTTCTCCCCTCAGACCGCACGGCTTTGAGCACGGTCGATGGCGCGGCGCAGCATCACAGCAGCCACGTGTTTCTTGAATTCGACGGGGCCGCGGTTGTCAGCGACCGGGTCGATCGCGTCGAGCATCGCGGCGACACAGCCGCTGACGTCTCCGTCGGCCAGCGCATTGCTTGCGCTCTCGGACCAGATGGGGGTGTCTGCCAGATTGGTCATCGCAACCGAGGCCTGACCGTTGCCAACCATCACAGCAGCCGCAGCGGTCGCATAGTCGCCGATCTTGCGTTTCTGTTTTTCATAGGCCTGACCAACGCCCGCGCCCGGCACGGGGATTGAAATCCGGGTGAGGATTTCCTCATCCTCACGAGCGGTAAAGTACGCCGCCTCGTAGAACTCTCGTGCCGCCACGCGGCGGGTGCCGTCAGGGCCGGAAAGCTCGAATGTCGCGTTCATGCATTGCATCAGCCCGGGCATGTCGTTGCCGGGATCGCCATTGGCGACATTGCCGCCGACAGTCCCCATGTAACGCACCTGAGGGTCCGCAATCTGCAGAGCAGCCTCGCGGATCAGCGGAATGGCGGTAGCCAGACCATCATGGGTGATCAATTCATGCTGCGTAACCATCGCGCCAAGCGAGACGGTTTCCGACCCAATCTGGATGCCTTTCAATTCCTCAATGGCCTGCAGATCAACCAGATGGCCCATCTCGGCCATGCGTAGCTTCATCATGGGGATCAGGCTGTGCCCGCCCGCGATCACGCGCGCTTCATCTCCGTTTTCCTGTAGAATGCCAATGGCCGAGGCGATATCGCCTGGCCGGTGATACTCAAAACCGGCTGGTATCATATTTTTCCTCCCTGGGTCCAAGCGGTGTGCCTTGGGGATCCTGCGAGGTAGGAAAGAACGTGTGACTTAAGGCTTCCAGCGATCGGGAACAGGTCGCGCTGCTTGTTTCACGAAATGCGAATAGGTTGCACGAACTGCGATCAAAGGCCAAGCGCCTCGCGAATGTCTGTTAAACGGGATCGGCTGACCGGTACCTTTGTCAACGCGTTGACGCCGTCGAAATAACAGGTGCCGTTGTCTTTGTGACGTTCAAAGCTAGAGACGTGTTTGGGGTTCACCAGATAGCTGCGATGGGCACGCAAAAACCCGTCTGGTTTCAGGCGGTTCTCGGCCTCGGTGATCGACCAAGGGCAGAACAGTTTTTCAGCACCCATATAGAGAACGGTATAATGCCCCTCGGCCCGAATGGCGGCGATGCGGTTGGGTTCGGCGAAAAAAGTCTGACCCTCGCGCTCGAATGGAACACCGGCACGCAGGGCTGCTGGTTCAGCAGTGCGTTCGGGTGTAGGCGCCTCCTTTGGTTCGATGAACGAGATTCCCGTCAGCAGGAACGCTCCGCAAATCAGAAACACCGAAACGGTGACACCCATCGCCAGAACCTGATTGTCCAGCGCAGGTCCCGCGCCACCGGCGCTATCGCTGGCGACAAAATCGGTCAGCCCGGTGGCCACAAAATGCATGGTAAACACGGCCAGCCCAAAGCAGACCGTACCCAAAAGAATATTGCGCTGCGTGCGATTACCATAGGCGACCCAGATGGCCGCAACCGACAGTATCACCGAAGCCAACGTCGCCAACACCACATCCAATGCATTATAGACGGGACGGCACAGCTGCATTCCAGCCATTCCGATATAGTGCATCACCACGATCCCCAGGCCCACGATCACCCCAGACCCGATCATGATCTGGGGCGTGCGCGGGCGAAAATGCAGCAGCAAAAGCGCCAGTCCAACCATCAGGATCGCGACCAGAGCAGAAATCAGTGTGATCAGAGCGTCATAGTAAAACAGGATCGGCAGTTGCAGACCCAGCATGGCGACAAAATGCATCGACCAGATGCCGCCACCCAGAACGACTGCCGCCAGAGCAACCACAAGCTTACGCCGCTGACTGTCTAGCTGGGATGCACCATGGGTCAGATACAGCCCGGTAAATCCCGCCATCAGCGACACGGCCAAAGAGGCCGCCACAAGCCAGGCGTTGTGCGAATAGTCCAGCATATAGGTGTACCCGCCCTCCCCAGCGCGTGTCTGACGTTAGCAAACTGAAATTCCCGGCACAATCTACTCTGACCGGACCGCAGCAGCACGCGCAGAGGAATTCGAACCGATCTCAGTGAGGCTTGCAAAGCTGTCTTTTGTCCGGCACTGAGTTCGCGCCATTCGGCAGCAACACCGGAACGTGTTTGCACGAAAATGTCCTGGCTAGAGAGGGATCACTCCTAGTTAAAGTGATTGCGGATTAAGGCAAGAAAGGTGGCGATTACTGGACATCCAATTCAAGTTGAGTCCAAGCAAGCTTCACCGCTAAAGACAATTTGCCTGCCTCCTACGGCTACCGACCTATCCAGACGATCACGATTTAGAGTACGGGCCAGACCGGAGCAAAGATCCAATAGGCCCGAAGGCTACGTGACCAAACAGGCGCTAACGCGTTTGAACACTTTGCGAATACACTGTCCATTTTCGGATCACTATATCGCCTTGCGACCGGCCACGTGCCTTTTTTCCAGATCTCAGGCCGTGCCTCAGCCTGCTATCAGATAGGGGATTTTCCTTGTTGAAGCATAGTGCTGACAAATCGGCTGCGCGTCGGCTTCCAATTTTCACTTTTCAAGCAGAAGATAGTTCGCGAAGTCCGCTTCGGGCTGGAATTGGCAGCTCGCGGCCCAATCCGGACCTTCGCGGAGTATTCAAGATGCCGCGGTCGCGGCCTGCCAAAGCTGATGGGGTGGATGGCTCCTGCTCCAACCGGCGTCGCAATGCGCCATAGTGCAGGTGTCGAAGTCTGCTCATGAGAGGAGCCACCCGATGCAAGTTACCACGATCGGCTTGGATCTGGTGAAGAACGTGTTTCAGGTCCACGGAATTGCTGAAGATGACAGTATCGTCTTCAACAAACCGCTGCGACACGTACAAGTTTTGCCATTCTTTGCGAAGTTGGAACCCTGCTTGATTGGCATGGAGTCCTGCAGCACGGCTCACCATTGGGCTCGTGAGTTACGGGCGTTGAGCCACGAAGTACGTCTGATCCCGCCCATGTACGTGAAGCCATACGTCAAACGTGGGAAGTCAGATGCCATTGATGCACAGGCAATCTGCGAAGCGGTGACCCGGCCCACCATGCGCTTCGTGGCGATCAAGACTGTGGAACAACAATCCCTTCTGTCGCTGCATCGTGCGCGTGACTTACTGGTCCGGCAAAGGACGCAACTGATCAACGGTTTGCGCGGATTGGTCGCCGAGTTTGGCGTTTACATCCCAAGAGCCTAGCCCGTGTGATCAGCTTTGCCGAAGACATCACGCTTGGTGAAGTTATCGACCTGCCCGACGTTGCCAACGAGGTGATACTCAACCTGTCCGAGCAACTCATGGCGTTGCACAAGCGTATCCGCTGGTATGAAGAACGTCTGAAACAAGTAGCCAAAGAAGATGAGCGGGTGCGTCTGCTGCGCACGATCCCCGGTGTCGGCGCTGTGACGGCCTCCGCGATCATTGCCAGCATCGGAGACGGCCACCAATTCAGGAATGGTCGGGAGTTTGCTGCCTGGCTGGGCCTGACACCCGCGAACAAGTCCAGCGGCGGGAAAGAAAAACTGGGGCGGATCACGAAGATGGGTGATCAGTATCTCAGGCAACTTCTCGTTGTCGGCATGACATCACTCGTCCGACAAACCCGGTCGCACCCTGAGCGTGCCAACAAATGGCTGACAGTGTTGCTCGAACGCAAACCCGCCCGCTTAGCCACGGTCGCAATGGCCAACAAGACAGCCCGGATCGTATGGGCCGTCCTCACGCGCGATGAACCCTGGAGCCCACGTCCAGCTACTTAAGAGGCTGAGAGGAAGGGAACAATAATAAGTTAGCAAGACTCGCGAGATGATGGTGCATAAGTTAGCCGCTAAAACTAGGATACTCCACCGAATGGCTCGGACATTGCAGCCCGCAAAGTTGATAGGAACTTGGTTTGCGGAACCCATCAGAGCCAGCGGTCAAAACCGCGCAAACAGGCCGGACACATGACTGCTTCTGACGAATGCACAAATCGGATCAAAAATGTCTTGCTAAGCAGGAGCCATCCACACACGCTATTCGCTGCTTGCGCATGATCGAGTCGCTGTCAAAGGTCTAGATCGCGGACAACGCCGACAATGCCGGTTTGGATGCGAACGTCTGCTATTCATCCCATTACAAGTAAGGCCACACCCTTGACCAAGCGCCCTAGCACATTTAGGCAAAATTGATCTGCCCGCCGGGACGAACCGGCCAGGAACGGCGCTTAGTCAGGACGACCTGATAAAACTGAGGTCGAAGATGACAACCAAACACAAAAATGCAAAGAAACTAATCGAGGGTCGACCCGCCCTAATCGTGATCGACATTCAGAAGAGCACGTTCATTGATAACAGCGCAATCCGGTCAATCGACAACATGCCGGGCTATAGGGAACGAATGATCGCGGCGCGCGATTTGGTTGACGCTGCACATCAAAACAATGTGCCCGTCATCTTCATTCAGGAAGTTCATCGTTCCGACCGGATCGACTTCAGCCGGGAGCTGGATGGCGATGAGGACATACACTGTCTCGAAGGTGATCCACGGACAGAGGTCGCCAAAGAAGAGATGGGAAATCGCACTGGTGACTATTTAGTTCCGAAGCGGCGTTATTCTGCGTTTTTTGGAACCGATTTCGAAATTCTGCTACGCGGCCTGAAGGTAGATACTCTGATACTATGCGGAGGGTTGACCGATGTCTGTGTGCACTACACGTTCGTTGATGGCCACCAATCAGACTACTTTTGCCGCGTTGTGGAGGATTGCGTCGGCGGGTTATCGCTGCAAGCCCATGAAGCTGCGCTTAGAGCAATGGAGTATTTGCAAACCGGCGCTGTTCAGAACCGTGAAACAGTGATCAACGCGATCTCTTTACTCTGATCCGAAATGGCTTCTTTACTTCTGTTTCACATTGCCTAAAGCCCAAACCAGCCATTCGAAATGTGTCGAAGGCTGTTAGGTTTGGGCTCAAAGCAGCCCTTTCGCCCGCAGCAACTCAAGCATATTCGCCTCCGGCCTTGGCCCGATATGGCTAATCACCTCGCGGGCGCAGACATTGCCAATGCGTGCGCAGGTCTCGTAATCGCGGCCTGTGGCCATGCCGAACAGGAACCCGGCAGCAAATTGATCACCTGCACCGGTCGCGTCCAAAGGGACGATCTTTTCAACTGGCACATCGATGCGCGCGTCGCCGTTCAGAACGGTCACCCCATCGCCAGACCGGGTGCAGACGACCAGAGGGCAAATCTCGGCCGTTTTAGCCAGCGCCTCTTCCAGATCGTCGGTTTCGAACAGCGATTTGATCTCAGCCTCATTGCCGATCACAAAATCCAATTCGTTTTCGATCAGCAGCAGGAAGTCGACCCGGTGTCGTTCAACACAGAACGGATCGGAAATGGCGATGCCTGCCTTACCGCCGCCTTCGTGGCAGTTGCGCGCAGCTTCCAAAAACGCCGCCTTGCCCTTTTCCTTGTCGAACAAATAGCCTTCAAGGAACATGATCTGGCTGTTGCCGGCGACCTCTTCCGAGACATCCTCAGACGACAGCTCGGACGAGATACCCAGATAGGTGTTCATCGACCGCTCACCATCCGGCGAGACAAAGATCATTGAACGAGAGGTCGGCAGTTCTCCACCCGGGATCGGAGGGTTTACGAAATCCACCCCATCCTCGTTCATCGCATCGGCGTAGAACCGACCCAGGGCGTCATCATGTACGCGTCCGATGAAAGCGGAATCCAGGCCCAATGCACCCGCTCCGGCGATGGTATTTGCAACCGAACCGCCCGGTGTCTGCACCCGACCTTCCATCGAGGCATACAGCACTTCGCCGCGCTCTTGCTCGATCAGCTGCATGATGCCCTTTTCGATACCCATCAGCTCAAGGAAACTGTCATCCGCCTGGGAAATCACGTCTACAACGGCGTTTCCGATGCCCGTCAGTTGGTAGGTCTTCATAGAGTCTTGTCCTCAAATTCGCAGAGATCGCGGATGATACAGGTCGGGCACTGCGGTTTGCGTGCCTTGCAGTGATAGCGGCCATGCAGAATCAACCAATGATGCGCATGCAACTGGAAATCGGTCG
Organism: Ruegeria sp. AN6; assembly: GCF_056540425.1. NCBI lineage: Bacteria > Pseudomonadati > Pseudomonadota > Alphaproteobacteria > Rhodobacterales > Roseobacteraceae > Ruegeria > Ruegeria sp. AN6. The sequence goes on along the minus strand of NZ_JBQFWR010000003.1, from coordinate 56,313 downwards.
GGATGTTATCTTCGATAGCGCGCTCAACCGCGTCCACATTCTTGCCTGGACAGATGCCGGTGCGGTTGCCAACGCGGAAGATGTGCGTGTCTACTGCCTGCGCCGGATACCGCCACCACATGTTCAGTACGACATTAGCGGTCTTGCGCCCCACACCCGGCAGCGATTGCAGCGCGGCGCGGGAGTTCGGCACCTCGCCTCCATAGTCCTTGACCAGAATGCGGCTCAGCTTGATCACATTCTTGGCTTTCTGACGGAACAGACCGATGGTCTTGATATGTTCGATCAGACCCTCCTCGCCCAGATCCAGCATCTTTTGCGGGGTATCGGCGATCTTGAACAAGTCACGGGTGGCCTTGTTGACGCCCGCATCGGTCGCCTGCGCCGACAGCGCGACGGCCACGACCAGCGTATAGACGTTCACATGCTCCAACTCGCCCTTGGGTTCAGGGTCGGCGTCGTGAAAACGCGTAAAGATCTCGCGGATCTTGTGGTATCCAAGTTGCTTGGCCATCCGAGCCTTAATGCCCTGCCAGACAAGCGGTCGCAATTGAAAAGGTGCGTTTTGGTTTTGCTCAAGTGCGGGTCTTGGTCGATTTGTCCCTGTGCCTTACGTCTGCGGTCGGAAATCTACGCCCGCCGTTGCAAGTTGATTCCTGATCCCGTGCCATCGGCTCGGGTCAGCCACCAGAACGGCTGCCGGATCGATCTGAACCCGGTATCCTCGATTGAGCGCGCCCTGCGCGGTCTTGTTCACGCAATGACACCCGTCCAACCCTGTCAGAACCAGCGTTCCGATCTGTTTTTCTTCCAGGAACTGCTCAAAAACCGACAAAGAAAAGGCGTCACCCACAGACTTTACAAACTCGGCATCCGGATTCAGCGTGAGACGCGGATCCAATCCGATCCCGCCTGATTCCGCATTGCCACGCCCCTGATTGAACCAACCATTCAGCATGTTCGCCAGCCTCCCTTCGAATTCATGCCGAATGACGATCACGGGCCTACGAGACTGATGGGCGCTATCCGTCATCGACCGGATCGCCGATAAGGCGCCCTCGATCTGCGCGTCATCCCATGCGGACATCGAGGTAAAATCTGTTTGCATATCGATCACCAGCAACGCCGTTTCAGGCCGTGATGCGAGGTTTATTTTGGGCCCGGTGGTCGGAGTTCCAATCTTTCGGATTTCCAGGAGTATATATAAAACGGCGATCACTATCCCGGTCGCTATGATCCAAATGACGGACATGTCAGGTATCCTTGGCGAGGTCTGCAAAGTACCGGGTCAGGGCAAGTTGAACCTTGTGGTAAGCGGCAAGCTCTGACGCAGAAAAATCCTGTGCAAAGCGTGACAGCTTTGTCATCTCATCCGCTCTGATTGCCGTGATCGTCGCATCGCCCGAAGGGCTCAGTCGGTAGCAATGGGTGCCTGCACGTCTGGAATTGGGTTGGCTTTCGATCAGCTGTTCGCTCATCAGCTCTTTTAAGATGCGCGAGACATATTGCCGTTTCAGCTGCAGCTTGGCGCACAGCACCGGGGCGGTCGCGCCTGGAAATAGCGATAGACCTTCCAGAAGGGCACGTTGTCCGACGGTCACGCCTTTGCGCTGGCTGCCCTGCTCAACGGCTGCCGTGATGTTCCGAAGCAATGGCCGGGCGGCCTGCACTGCCTGATAAAGCTGATCCAACCTGTGTTCCATACCTGAATAGTAGGGGAACACAGATTGATTCGTCAACTCAGTTGACGAGATAAAGCGCAGGTTCCGGGTCGCAAGATCGCCGGGGGCAAGTTACTGTTCCTGTAACTGATGAGGTGACCGATGAACATCCAGACAGCAGAAAGCGGATATCATTACAACGTCATGCGGCGCGCGATCGAATTGATCGATCAGGGTGGAGAGAATCTCAGCCTTGATGAGCTGGCCCGCCAAATGGATATGAGCCCAGCCCATTTCCAGCGCTTGTTCTCGCGCTGGACTGGGGTGTCACCCAAGCGTTACCAGCAGTACCTGACTTTGGGCCATGCCAAGGCACTGCTGCGCGAACGTTTTACCACGCTGGAGACCGCGCATAACGTCGGATTATCCGGTAGCGGGCGGTTACACGATCTGTTCCTGAAATGGGAATCCATGAGCCCCGGCGAATACGCGCGTAAAGGCGCGGGTCTGACGATCTATTGGGGTTGGTTTGAAAGCCCATTTGGCCCGGCTCTGGTCATGGGGACCGACAAGGGGATCTGCGGCATCGCCTTTGGCGCTGAAACAGGTGAAGAAGAGGCGATGGAAGACATGCTGTCGCGCTGGCCTCAGGCCGAGTTCGTCGAAGACCCGATGCGCCTGCGCCCATGGGTTCATAGTGCCTTTGGCGCCGAAAGTGACCGCTTACAGCCGACCCCGCTCTATCTGATTGGCTCGCCGCTGCAGATCAAAGTGTGGGAGGCGTTGATGCACATCCCATCTGGACAGGTCACCACCTATTCAGAAATCGCGCAGCGGGTTGGCTCGCCACAAGCGGTGCGAGCTGTGGGAACGGCGGTGGGCCGAAACCCGGTCAGCTGGCTGATCCCGTGTCACCGTGCATTGCGCAAATCGGGCGGTCTGGGTGGTTACCACTGGGGGCTGCCGGTCAAACGCGCCATGCTGGCCTTTGAGGCGGCGCAGGCAGACGCCTGATTGACAGGTCGACCCGAGGCTGCCAAAAGGCGCGGCAGGTTCGGGTCCCCTGCCGTTCGCAGCCTTTGGCTTTGGTGAAACCCGGTTGAATAGCATCTGTTGCCCTTTCCTGGCGCGCGGATGGTAATGCGAGCCCCGTCCAGATTTCGCGCCCGTTCAAGGAAACGAGGCACATCATGACACAAACTCGAAACATCGCTCCGGTTGCGGAGCTGAAAGAGCAGGCAAAACGCCTGCGCAAACGCCTGCAAGATACAGGTGTTACGCTATCGCATAGCGAGGCGTTGGAATTGCTGGCACATCAGCATGGTGCGCGTGATTGGAACACCCTGCACGCCTTGGCCGGTAACCGAATGCAACTACGCATTGGTGACCGGGTTGAGGGCCGATATTTGGGTCAGCCCTTTACTGCGGAAATCCGTGGCCTGACAATCTTGGGTGATGGATCACATCGGCGGGTGACCCTGCAGTTCGACGCGCCTGTAGATGTGGTACAGTTCGATAGTTTTTCGGCTTATCGGCAGCGTGTCACCGGCGAGATTGGCTGGGATGGTCGATCCACCCGGCACACGTCGAATGGAGAGCCTCAACTGACCATTCGACCGGTTTGATGGCGAGCTCCTGCCCGGCGATTGCAGAGCAGGAGTATTCCTATTCTATCCGCAGCACCCGCTCCCGGTTGATTTTGCGGGCGCGCTGGGTGCTTCATTCAGGTTTGCGCCTCGCCCAAGCCATGTGCGTTCGGCCAAATAAAAATCCGAGAACTTCTGATCGAAATCCGCGGGAACGGATTTCGCCGGAATTCCCGTCTGCAGCACAGCCTGCTGCCATGCCTTCACCTTGGGATAACCCGCAAGCATGTCATAACCGCTGTGTTTTTCGACAATAGCCGCGCGGTGCAGCAGCGGCAGCCACGCGATATCAACATTGCCGAGTTCTTCGCCGGCAAAAAATGAGCCCTCGCCCAGTTGTTTCTCAATCCTCGCGAATGACGCATCCAGTTTGAGGATGCGATCATCCAGCGTCGCCTTGTCGGCGCTCTGCATCGTACTGCATTGGACCAGATAGTGTTTCGTCGCCTGATAGCTCCAAGCGCGATTAACTGCGCGGTGCTCGGGCGAAATGTTTGCCTGCAATGGCGCGGTGACATCGTCGATATATTCTACGATCGCGTCGGATTCGAACAGCGCGGTACCGTTCTCGGTTACCAGGACAGGCACTTGGCCCGTCGGTGAAATTTCCAAAAACCAGTCCGGTTTGTCGCTTAGGCTGATGTATTCCACGTCATAGGCTACGTTTTTTGCTTCCAGCATCGCGGTGACACGCTGCACGAACGGGCAGATTTTGAAGCTGATAATTTTGATCATCGTTTTATCCTTTTGATACGTTCACCTGTAAGACGGCGCCCGCATCAAAAAGACGAAGATTGGCTCAACATTTTTTGCAGTTATCAGATTTTAAATGATATTCCGTGATATTTCCGCGTATATCGATGGTCCAGTTACAGCAATCGTCAAATGCTTTACGCAGGTCGTCGCGACCCTTTTGAACTCTGGATTTCAATGTCGAATAAGATAGTCCGTGAGCCTTGGCATATTCTTTTTGGGACACGCCATTGATGTCGATGTCCATAAGCAACTTTGCCGTCTCGGCGGGCAAGCCGCGGATAAATGGCTCGACGCAATTTTCCAGTTCCTGACGGATGCCCGGATCGTCACTGGAATACCAAAGATCTTCAGGATCAACGGTCTTTGCCCGCGCGTTTTTTCTGTAGAAATCGATGATTGTGCGGTCAGCAGTCTGGAACAGCCAGGATTGCAACTTGGAAGGGTCGCCGAGCGTCGGTAGCCCTGTGAAAACCTTGATCGAGATTTCCTGCAAAAGGTCGTCTACATCCGCCGGGTTTGCCACCTTGGAATGTAGGAACGCCTTGATACGTGCGCGGTAGTTTGGCCAGATTTCTTCTATTTGCATAACTGGCAGGTATGGTCACCCAGAAGGCTTTTTTCAAGTTTGGCCAGTTCCGAGACGCAGGGATGCGTATCCAAATGTAAGCGGAGCGCGCCTGCGAAGCGCACTCCCCCAAAGTCAAATGTTATGGATACTTACTCCGTAGCCCAGCCGCCTACGGCCTTCACTTCGAGGAAGTCTTCCAACCCCCACACGCCGCCTTCACGTCCGTTCCCGGATTGCTTCATACCCCCAAACGGCGACCCTGCACTGCGAGACTGGCCATTCATCTCAACCATGCCGGATCGCAACACGCGGGCCATTCGATTGGCGCGGTCGCCATCTTGGGTCTGCACATAATTGGTTAGCCCATAAGGCGTGTCATTGGCGATCTCGATGGCCTCATCCTCGGTATCAAACGGGATCATGGTCAGGACGGGGCCAAAGATTTCTTCGCGGGCGATTGTCATCTGGTTGTTGGCATCAGCAAATACAGTGGGGCGCACATAATAGCCCTTGTTCAATCCCTCGGGCCGACCGGTGCCACCAGCAACCAGGCGCGCCCCTTCGTCGATACCCTTCTGGATCAGGTCCTGAATCTTGGTCCACTGAACCTCATTCACCACCGGCCCGATATGGCGACCTTCTTCAGCGGCGCTGCCCACGGTAATCTTGTTGGCCACCTCGGCGGCGGTCTCAACCGCCTGGTCATAGACCGGACGCTGCACCAGCATCCGGCTGGGCGCGTTGCAGCTTTGGCCGGTGTTGTTCATCATGTGCAGCACGCCGCGTTTGACTGCTTTCTCATCGGCATCCGCAAAGACCACATTTGCGCCTTTGCCACCCAGTTCCAGATGCACCTTTTTCAGGGTATCGGCAGCGTTTTTGGAAATCGCAGTACCTGCGCGGGTCGAGCCGGTGAAGCTGACCATATCCACATCCGGATGCCCCGATAGCTGCGAGCCGACGCCGACACCATCGCCGTTCACCAGATTGAAGACGCCTGCTGGGAAACCAGCTTCATCCATCATCTCGGCAAAAATCATCGCGTTCAGCGGGCTCTGTTCCGAGGGTTTTATCACCATCGTGCAGCCCGCGATCGCGGCGGCGCCCACCTTGAGCGTGACCTGATTCATCGGCCAATTCCAGGGCGTGATCAGGGCGGCGACACCTACCGCCTCATAGATGATCCGGTCATTCGGCGCGTGATCACCCAGCGGACGTTCGAACTGAAACGCCTTGGCGGCGCGGATAAAGTTTTTCAGGTGATAGATGCCCGCACCGGATTGCTGGGTACGCGCCATGTCAATTGGCGCACCCATTTCCATGGACATCGCCTGCGCCAGATCCTCCGAACGCGTAGCATAGATGTCGACCAGCTTTTCCACCAAGCCGATGCGCTCTTCGACGGGTGTGGCCATCCAGCCGGGCAGGGCGGCTTTGGCCGCAGCGACCGCCGCATTCGTGTCGGCCTCAGATCCCAGCGAGATCACCGCGCAGGGCTCTTCGGTCGAGGGGTCGATGACTTTGAAATCATTCGGTTCTGATGGGGCAACCCATTTGCCGTCGATATAGAACTCGCGCTTTTCGATCATGGCTCATCCTCCGGAGCAAAAATAAATCGACCGTCCGGTCGGTTTTCATGTGCACTTTGTCACCTGACTTGGTGCAAGGCAAGTGAGAATCATAATTTGATCAAATTATGTATCTACCGAATTTCCTGACAGGGCAACATGAATGGTTTAACCTTTGCGGTAAGTGATTAGATTGGCAGCAACCGACTCACGATTTTCTAAAGTAGAGGAGTTTTCCAATGGGTTTGCGTATCAACGACACCGTCCCGAATTTCACAGCAGAAACGGATCAAGGTACCGTCCAATTCCATGACTGGATCGGCGACAGCTGGGCAATCCTGTTCTCGCATCCCAAGGATTTCACCCCCGTCTGCACGACCGAGTTTTCGGCCGTTGCGCAGCTGAACGATGAATGGGCGGCGCGGAACACCAAGGTGATGGGTGTATCGGTCGATGGTGTCGAAGACCACAAGAAGTGGAAGAAAGACATTGAAGCATATGGCAACGCCAACCCCGGCTTCCCGATCATTGCTGATGATGGGTTGGCGGTGTCTAAGGCCTTCGACATGTTGCCTGCCGAAGCTTATCTGCCCGACGGCCGCACGCCTGCCGACAGTGCCACCGTGCGTTCGGTCTTTATCATCGGCCCGGACAAGCAACTGAAACTGTCGATGACCTACCCAATGACCGTGGGCCGGAACTTTGCCGAGATCCTGCGCGCACTGGACGGACTGCAAATGAGCGCCAAGGGCGTGGCAACTCCCGCCAACTGGGTGCCGGGTGAGGATGTGATCATCCCGCCTGCGGTATCGAATGATGAGGCGAAAGAAAAGTTCGGCGAGTTCGAGACGATCTTCCCTTATCTGCGTAAGACCAAAGCGCCGTCCTAAACGGATAGACGGGCAGGGGGCAAAAGCCCCCTGCTTCTTTCAATGCAAAAATGCTGGTGTGGTCCCGGAAGGGGCGCACAAACCCGAGCGCAAAATCTGCACTTCGAATGATCTCAGCACCGGCAACACGGTATCACCATAGCCGCGTGCACCCGACTGCAGTTCGGGAAACAGATCGAACAGTTCTTCCTTCACCGCCACACTCATCACGTCAAGTGTATGGTCGCCGGGATAAAATGATTCCGACCACAACCCTTCAACATTCACCAACTCATGCTGGTCGAACAGGATGTGAATATACTCGACACCTCCTTCCGGCGGCAGCTGATTGATGGTCTTACCGTTGACCAGAGATTTAGCAGTCGCCAGCATCATCGAGTGACTATGATGAAGTTCCATTGCCGGTGACGAAACGACCACCCGATGCTGCGGCGACAGCAGCAGATCTCGCGACGGCGTTTGCGGTCCAAGACTACCTGTATTGATCCGGATCGGACAATGCTTTGGGGTCTGATGCAGATCCGCCTCGCTCAGCCACCGCCTGCCCACCCAGCGCACGGCCCGGCTGGTGCCATCCGCGACGATCACCTGATCCCCGACTTTGATCTCTTCAATAAAACGGCGACCGGACGGAGTTAGGATGTAGGACCCCGATGTGAAGCAGACAAAGCTAGGCAGGCTGTCATAGGCCACAGGCGGCGCTGGGTTCTGCGCCAGCGTGTTGCCTGTCAGAACACCCCCGACTTCAACATCGCCAGAGGTCACGACGATGTATTGCGTCCCTGAAAAATTAATCAGAGTATAGGTAACTGGCGCCCCGCTTACAGTGGCCGTGTAACCTTCGAAAATCTGGAGGTTGCCCGAGTTGTCCAGGTTAGGAAGCGTACTGGTGTTAAACTGCTGGCCGCCGTTTCCATCCGGATCCTCAAGGAGGCCGTCATCATCGGTGATTTCGACCTGATACCCTTCGGTGATGGTCACGCTTGGATTGCCAAACGGGTCGCCGTTGATTTCATAGATGGTGATCGAGGCCAAAGCGGAGCGATTTCCCGGATATTGTCATATTTCCTTAACTTTTAGCTAACTCAACTTATAAGTGTTAAGAATTGGTTTACCGAACCAGCACCTGAGTGCGACTAAGGACGGTGCGAGCGGATTCCGAGGCCCCGTGGGTGTCCCCTTTCTAATGAAGCGCGCGCATTGGGTCTGACAGTTTTATTGACCGGCCGGCCAAATCAGGATCAGAATCCAAGGCAGATTGACTAAGTATCATGTGCACCCCACACTTGCGGCTTTTGAACGCTTGGGGGTTTTGACATGGGCAATTTTGAAGAATCTCTGGATCCGGAAGACTGGACCCTATCGCGCAAGCTTGCACATCAGATGGTTGACGATGCGATCGGGCATTTGTCAGAGGTCCGTGATCGGCAGGTCTGGCAAGAGATGCCGGATACGGTTCGAAACTTCTTCAAATCCCCTGCACCCATGACGCCGCAGCCGCTTGATGCCGTCTATGCCGACCTGCGCGAAAAACTGTTCCCGTATTCCATGGGCAACATCCATCCACGGTTCTGGGGATGGTATATGGGTTCGTCCAATTTCACCGGTGCACTGGGCGATTTTATTGCCGCGGTTGACGGTTCGAACCTTGGTGGCGGCAACACGGCTGCGGCGATGATCGACAATCAGGTGGTTGACTGGTTCAAGGAATTGATGGGCTTTCCCGAGGACGCTAGTGGAACTCTGACCAGCGGTGGCTCGATGGCCAATATGGTGGCTCTGAATGTGGCGCGAAACGCACTTGCCGGCGTTGACGTTCGCGCCGAAGGCATATTGGGCATGCCGCAACCCCTCAGGTTTTACTCTTCAGACCAAGTACATAGCTGCCATCAGAAAGCACTCGAGACGATGGGCCATGGCGCAAAGTCGCTGACAGAGGTTGTAAGCGATGACTACAATCGAATGCGCATCCCTGCGTTGGAAAACGCCATCGCAGCAGACCGGGCCAATGGCATCAAACCGGCCTGCGTGATCGCGACGGCAGGGACGACGAATACCGGTGCAATGGATGATCTCACTGCAGTTGCGGAAATCTGTCGTCGCGAAGGGATGTGATTCCATGTTGACGGCTGTATTGGAGCTTTCCTGCGCCTGGCGCCCGCCAACAAACATTTGGTTGATGGAATAGAGTTGGCCGACTCCATCGCCTTGGACCCGCATAAATGGCTGCACACCCCTTTCGAAGCTGGCTGCGTTCTGGTCCGGGACGCAAAGCGCCATTTCGATACGTTTGAGATGCACGGCGACTATCTGCAAATTCAGGAACGCGGGCTGATCGCTGGCAAGTTTTTGGCCGACTATAGTTTTGAGCTTAGCCGGGGGTTCAAAGCACTCAAGATCTGGATGTCATTGAAAGAGAACGGGGTCGAAAAATTTGGCCGTCTGATCGATCAGAACATCGAACAGGCGCGATATCTGCAGCAATTGGTGAGTGCCGACCAGCGGCTTGAACTCGTCGCGCCCGTGGATCTGAACATCGTGTGCTTTCGCTATACCAATGGGATCGCGGATGAAGATCGGCTTAGGGAAATCAACACAGAAATCATGTTACGGGTTCAGGAATCCGGCATCGCGGTTCCCTCTGATACCACCTTGGACGGGAAGCATTGCTTGCGCGTGGCGATCAACAATCACCGCACGCAGCGGCAAGATCTGGAGCTTTTCCTCGACACTGTTCTGCAAATCGGAGCGGATTTGGAATGAGAGTTCCGCGCCAACACATAGGTCCGAAGCGGGCAGCACTTGCTTCGGTTTATGCGGACCATAAAGACAAAAAAGACCCCGGCCTGAACCGGGGTCTCTTGCATCCAAACACTAAAGGCAGATTACTCTGCGCTTTCCTCTTTCTTTTCTTTCTTCTCGGGCACGATCTCTTCGCCGGTTTCCTGATCGACAACTTTCATCGACAGGCGGACCTTGCCGCGATCATCAAAGCCAAGCAGCTTGACCTTTACTTCCTGACCTTCCTTCAGAACATCCGAAGGATGGTTCAGGCGGCGGTTTTCGATCTGGGACACGTGTACCAGACCGTCGCGCTTGCCAAAGAAGTTCACGAAGGCACCGAAGTCGACGATCTTGACCACTTTCCCGGTGTAGATCTGACCCTCTTCCGGCTCAGCAACGATCGAGTGGATCATCTCATAGGCCTTCTTGATCGATTCACCATCCGGCGAGGCAATCTTGATGACGCCGTCGTCGTTGATGTCGACCTTGGCACCCGAAACCTCGACGATCTCGCGGATGACCTTACCGCCCGAACCGATCACTTCACGGATCTTGTCGGTCGGGATGTTCATGGTCTCGATGCGCGGGGCGTGGACCGAGAATTCGTTGGTCTCGGACAGGGCTTTGCCCATCTCGCCCAGGATGTGCATCCGGCCGTCTTTGGCTTGCGCCAGGGCTTTCTCCATGATCTCGGGCGTGATGCCCGCAACCTTGATGTCCATCTGCAACGACGTGATGCCGTTTTCAGTACCTGCCACTTTGAAGTCCATGTCGCCAAGGTGGTCTTCGTCACCCAGAATGTCCGACAGGATGGCGTATTCGCCGTCATCTTCCAGGATCAGACCCATGGCCACACCGGCAACCGGTGCTTTCAGCGGAACACCCGCATCCATCATCGACAGCGAACCGCCGCAGACAGACGCCATCGAGCTGGAGCCGTTGGATTCAGTGATCTCCGACACGATGCGGATCGTGTAGGGGAAGTCGGTCGCCGCAGGCAGAACCGCCTGCAGGGCGCGCCAAGCCAGCTTGCCGTGACCGATCTCACGACGACCGGGGCCACCTACGCGGCCAACTTCACCAACCGAATAGGGAGGGAAGTTGTAGTGCAGCAGGAAGTTCGATTTGAAGTTACCGTGCAGCGCGTCGATGAATTGCTCATCGTCGCCAGTGCCCAGCGTGGTCACGGCCAACGCCTGAGTCTCACCACGGGTGAACAGGGCGGAACCGTGGGTACGGGGCAGCATCGAGGTTTCTGCAACGATCGAACGGATATCGGTGGTCGAACGACCGTCGATCCGCTTGCCGCCCTTGACGACGTCGCCACGCAGAATGCCAGCTTCCAGCTTTTTCATTGCCGAACCGAGGTTGCCGTCTTCCAGCTGCTCTTCGGTCAGCGCTTCCTTGATCGCTTCACGGGCAGCGGCAACAGCGGCAGTGCGCTCTTGCTTGTCAGTGATCGCGAAGGCGGCGCGCATCTGCTCCTCACCGGCAGCCGAAACAGCGGCGGACAGCTCCGAGTAGTCGGGCGCTTCAAATTCGAACGGCTCTTTCGCGGCTTCTTCGGCCAGCGAGATGATCAGGTCGATGACCGGTTGAATCTGCTCATGCGCGAAGTTTACCGCGCCCAGCATTTCCGCTTCGGACAGTTCGTACGCTTCCGATTCCACCATCATCACGGCGTCTTTGGTACCGGCAACAACCAGGTCCAGACGCTGTTCAGGGTTCAGGCGCAGGTCCTGCATGTCGTCGACGGTCGGGTTCAGAACGTATTCGCCATCCTCGAAACCAACGCGGGCACCGGCGATCGGACCCATGAACGGCGCGCCCGAGATGGTCAGGGCAGCCGAAGCAGCGATCATTGCAACGATGTCGGGATCGTTGACCAGATCGTGGCTCAGCACGGTGCACATCACCAGAACTTCGTTCTTGAAGCCGTCAACGAACAGCGGACGGATCGGACGGTCAATCAGACGCGCAGTCAGCGTCTCTTTCTCGGTCGGGCGCGCCTCGCGCTTGAAGAAGCCACCCGGAACCTTACCGGCGGCATAGTATTTCTCTTGGTAGTGTACGGTCAGCGGGAAAAAGTCCTGACCAGGTTTTTGAGCCCGCGCAAAGGTCACGTTCGCCATGACGCTGGTTTCGCCCAGCGTGGCAATTACGCTGCCGTCCGCCTGACGGGCAACTTTGCCGGTTTCCAGTGTGAGCGTCTCTTCGCCCCACTGCATAGATTTCTTCGTTACATCAAACATATGCGTATCCTAGAACGGAGCACTCCCGCCCCTGCGGGTCTCCGGTTTGCATGGCGACCCCATTGCCGCCGACCCCATTTATCTTCCGTTCGAGTGCCGGGGTCAGGGCACAACGTCTCAGATGACTGGCCCATACATTAGTTTGCAAGCTTTGGAAAGTCGGGAGTTTTTGAGGGGCAGGGGATTGCCCAACCCCCGCCCAAGCCGGGCAGGGGTCGATATATCAAAGGATCGCGTGCGCCAGGATCATCACTACGCCACAGCCAAACGCATAGCCAGTATCGACCGCGATGGCGAAGCCGCTTTTCTGCGCCCATGCCCCGACCGAGGCCGTCTGTGCTGCGACTGCAAGGATGGCCAGTACCGCAACCCCAAGGCTGTTGGTCGTCTCAGTTACGGCAATCACTGAGGCCAGCAGGATCAAAAACACGATCTGGGCGGCCATTTGCGGCAGAGGTGGAGACGCGGGTGGGGTGGGATCGATCCGCGTGCCTTCGGCCCAGCGTTTCTGAAATCCGATGGGGCCGTAGACCAGCCACCCCAACAGAAAGGCGGCGATTACGCCCGCGCCAAGGGCGAGCCAGTTGATCACAGCGCACCCTCCAGCGATTCAAGGATTCGGGTCCAGCCGCCTTCATGATTGTCGCGGCTTTCCTGTGACGGAAAGCGGATGTGGTGCAGGCGCAGTTTGGTGCCCTTTTCAGTGGGTGTGAAATCCAGCGTCACGGTGGAATCGTCCTGGCTGTAGGGAGAGTTCCAAGTGAATTGCAGCCGGTTGGGCCGGTCGATGACCTTATATTCGCCCTCATGCGGGAGGTCTCCGGCCTCGGGTGCGCGCATGATGATCTTGAACCGGCCACCGACCTGGGCGTCGGATTGTGCCTCGGGCACGGTCATGTTGGGGCCGGGCAGCATGAATTTAGCCAGCATTTCCGGGTTCAGCCACGCGTCAAACACCTTTTCAGGCGGGTGCGGGATGGCGCGCGTTATTTCAAGGGACAGTTCCGTCATCTTCTGGGTCCTCCAAAGCAGTTTCCAAGGCGTCCAGCCGAAGCGCCCAAATTGAACGCAGCCCGGCAAACCATTCATCCACGGCTGACAAGGGATCCATCTGAACCTCGATCAGATGTTCGCGCCATTCTGTCCGACGCTGCACCAACCCGGCATTTTCCAGCACCTTGATGTGCTTGGATACCGAATTGAGGCTCATCTCGAAGCGTCGCGCGATATCCGTCACCCGCAAGGGACCCTGCTGCGCAAGCATTGTCAGGATCGCTCGGCGTGTCGGGTCGGAAGCGGCCTTCAATATTGCGCCCAGGTCATAGCGACTCTCTCGTTCAACCATTTGGATGAATTACACCCCTTTCATGCTTCAGTCAACCATTTGGGTGAATAAGGCGTTACCCAAGGTTTTGACCAGCCAGTTCCTCAAGCTGTTTCCACAGGGCTTCGGTGGCAGGCTGACCCGGTCCTGCCTTTCGTGCAGCGCATATGTTCCAGGTAATCGGCGGCGTGGTTTCGATCAGCTTGACCGATCCGTCCGCGACAAGTTCGGCGAAGGTTTCAGGCATCCCGCCGACAACAAACTCGGGGCCCGTCAGCAGCGACGTTAGAAAGGCATAATCATCACTTTCCACCTGAGGCAACGCTCTGACTTTTTCGGCCGCTTCGTCGGTGCCGCCCAATGCCCGCGTGATCGCCGCACGCCAATGCTTATGCAGATGCGGCGAGGCTAAAGGATACGAGAATAGCGCATTCAAGGTTGCAGGGGCGGTGTCATGCAATGGATGTGAAACATGGGCAGCAAACACCACCGCACGCTTTTCGAACATCATCAACTCGATATTCTCGGTCTCTGACGTATGGGTCAGATCGCCCAGATAGATGTCGATTTCACCATTCTCGAGCATCTCGATCGGTGCCTGCCGCGCGCTGACATCCACCCTGAAACGGAATGCGGGGGATTGCTGCAAGGCGGCCTGAATCGCGGGCCGCACCAGCGTACGCGGCGTCAAAGGGCCACAGCCGATCCGCACGGTTTGACCGGTATCCAGACGGATACGCTCCACTTGATCAGCGCAGCGATTCAAATCCGCCTGCAGAGTTTTTGCCACCGGCAGGAACGTTTGCCCCTCACGCGTCAGTCCGCTGTTGCCGCGTTTGCGGTGAAACAGCGGAAAGCCGACTTGTTCCTCGGCCATCGAAACATAGCGCGACAGCGACGCGTTCGAGACGCCCAGACGTTTGGCCGCTTCCTGAAAGTTGCCCGTCTCGGCAAGGTGCAGAAAGGCGGAAAGAGTCTTTTCAGTTAACACGATGGTCCTCAAGTTTCAGTTACTGAACATTAAGTTTCAGATCCTGCAAAAAAGTAAAGCCGCGTTTGCGGAGCGAATGGTCCACCCGCTAGGACATACCGCATATCGGCCCACTCGGCCAATCCGATTGAACGCAGGAGTCGAACCGAATGTTTCGAATAAAATCAGTAACTACCAGCCTCGCTGCGGCTTTGTGGGCGGTTGCCACGACGGCCGTTGCACAGTCCGACAAGCCCAATATTCTGGTGATCATGGCTGACGATGTCGGATGGGCCAGCCTTGGCAGCTATCATCAAGGTGTCAAAAGCATCCAGACTCCGAATCTGGATCAGCTTGCCGCCGAGGGCGCCCGGTTGACCGACTATTATGCGCAACCCAGCTGCACCGCAGGGCGTTCCGCCTTTATCACCGGTCAGTTCCCGGTACGTACCGGCATGCACACGGTGGGCCTTCCGGGCGATCCGGTCGGGCTTAGCGACGAAGACCCGACGTTGGCAAATATCCTCAAATCCATGGGCTATACCACGGGGCAGTTCGGTAAGAACCATCTGGGCGATCTGAACAAGTTCCTGCCAACGGCCAAGGGTTTTGATGAATATTGGGGCTGGCTCTACCACCTCAACGCTATGGAATACACGACCGACCCCGACTGGCCGGATGATCCGGAATTTGCCGCTCAGTTCGGTCCGCGCAACATTATCCACTCGTTTGCCACGGATACCGTTGACGAAACCGCCGACCCCCGCTGGGGGCCGGTGGGCAAACAGCGCATCATTGATGACGGTCCAGCCCCGCCTGAACGTCAGAAAACCCTGGATGATGAGGTCACGGCCCACACCATCGATTTCATCAACCGCGCAGTTGACAGCGAAACCCCGTTCTTTGTCTGGATGGCGCCTGCGCGGGCGCATGTCTGGACCCATCTCAGCCCGGAATACGAGGCGATGCTGGGCGACGGGCGCGGCCTGCAGGATGTGGTCATGAAAGAGCTTGACGATAATGTCGGCAAGGTGACCGCGCATCTGGAAGAGCTTGGTATCGCCGACAACACCATCGTTATCTTCACCTCGGACAATGGCCCGGAAACGATGACATGGCCCGATGGTGGCACCACGCCATTCCACGGCGAAAAAGGCACCACCTGGGAGGGAGGATTCCGCGTTCCCGCGATCATCCGTTGGCCCGGCAAAGTTGCCGAAGGTCAGGTGCTGAACGGTATCTTCGACGGCATGGATTGGATGCCCACTCTTGTCGCGGCAGCAGGCGGATCGCAGAACCTTCCTGCCGATCTGCTTGAAGGGTTCGAAGGCTATCAGGTGCATCTGGACGGGTATAATCAGCTTTCATATCTGACTGGCGAAACACCCAGTAACCGCAAAGAGATTGTCTATTACGAAGGCACCGATCTGCAGGCGATCCGCTATAACGACTGGAAGGCGCATTTCACCATTCAGGAAAAGGGCTGGGCCGGTCCTAAAGAGGAACTGAACGCGCCATTGCTGTTCAACCTACGCCGCGATCCTTATGAGAAAGCGGCCGAGGAATCCGGGATGTATACCCGCTGGATGGGCAACAAGATGTGGGCCTTTGGTCCGGCAGCCCGGCTGGTTCAGGCACATCTGGCGACCTTTGCGGATTTCCCTCCACGTGGTGCGACCGTGGGCAATGAGACACACGTTCAGGAACAGGTCAGCAGCGAAGGTGGCATGTCGCAATAGCAGCCCGAGTTCACCTGACCCCCATTAAACGCCCGCCGAGTTGCGGGCGTTTTCAATAGTGCGCATTGCTTCGATATTTGGCACTGGAAACCCGATGACAGAGGCCGGATGTGACGACCTTGGCGCGCTATTGTATTGGGTCTTCGTGCGCGCGCGGTTTCGCCGGATTTTGCTGTTCCTCTCTGAGAATTCCTCGGAGAACAGCGGCAGTTTCGACCCTCGATATTGGTTTTCGCGTTCCATCTGGGCTGGAAGGCACCACCGATGATTTAACAACATCAGCCGTTCGAATTGTTTTAGTCGAAAACACTCTGTCCAGAACAGATTTCAATGGCATCGTTCACCTCCCAACAACTTAATTCGCCCAGATGCTTGTCGCTGCGGGTCAGATCTGAACCTCGAGGGAGAAGCTCAAAGATCATATGCCGTGAGTGGTAACCCGCAGCGACACGGCGCATGTATTAAAAATTTGACTTTGAGAAAGGGGGAAGGATTCCGCGTTTCGCATCATTTTTGATCGAGTGGTAAAAAAATAGCTGTATTACTTACGCTTACGTCAACTTGCGGACCTATCGCTATACGGTCACGACGCTACGTCACAATTAGACCCTTGATTGATTAAAGGTCTTCTTGTCTTCCGGAGCATGAACTTCTTCCTGGTTTTGATGCAAATCGGCTGAGAACCGCTCGCATTCCGGATGATCTAGGTAACAAAAGGGCGCGCCTGTCAAAGGCGCGCCCAGTAAAGATAGGGAGGACTATGAAAACCTGACGCCCGAAACAAAAGAAGCGCCTACTCACTAACAATGTCAGCATGGCGCATTCTTTTGTTCTGGTCAGTGAAGTGGTTCACATGGAGCAAAAAAATTTGTTCAAAGTGTAACTGCACATTTTGATGCCACGCCTGAACGTGGGTTGGCCTACAGTTCTCGGCCATGCTTCATGTACGATACCATAGCTGATTCAGTGTTACACAAAACAAATACGCCCGCCAATTGGCGGGCGTACGAGATGTACAAAAAAGGGGCGGTCAGTGCCCGCAACGCACGAACAAAGCGTGATTAGCGGCGGATGCCCAGCTTTTTGATCAGGTCCTGATAGCGCGCTTCTTCTTTGCCCTTCAGGTAGTCCAGCAGCTTACGGCGCTGGGCGACCATTTTCAGCAGACCGCGACGACCGTGGTTGTCTTTCTTGTGGGTCTTGAAGTGCTCGGTCAGGGTGGTGATGCGCGAGGTCAGGATGGCAACCTGGACTTCTGGCGAACCGGTGTCGCCGTCCTTAGTTGCGAATTCTTTCATAACGCGTGCTTTTTCAGCGGCAGTAATCGACATCGGGGTCTCCTTCAAAGGTTAGAGTTGATGGCGCAGGCCGGGATGTCGTCCAGCACAGGCCCATGGAGAAAACCGCACCGATTCCGATGCGGATGGGCGCGTATAGGCGCTTTTGCTGCGAATGGCAAAGGGATTCTGCGGGTTCAACCAGTGAAAGCGTATTGTGCCAATTGGGCTTCGGTCACAAACAGAATATCCTCTGCGGCTAGACCTTCTGTACCAAATATCTGCGCAACGTTCTCGCCGTTGACCCTGACATGGGTCAGGTCATTGTTTTCGCTGTCTGGCTCGATGGTCAGCTCAGGGTCTTCTGGGCCGTCCCAGGTGACTAGCAGCTTATCGTGACCAATCTGGAAATCCATGATTGTTGCGGCCTCCTGATCCGGTTCTGGCTGCACGATTATTTCGTCATCGCCGTCGCCACCGGTGACGATATCTCCGTCTTTGGCCAGTATGACATCATCGCCAGCGCCCCCGTTCAGAAAGTCAGGGGAAGTCTCCTCCCGACCATCGTTGCCGTTCAGAATGTCATCCCCGTCTCCACCGAACAGGGCATCTTGTCCTGCACCGCCTGTCAGAAAGTCATCGCCGTCGCCACCTTGCAATTGATCGTCGCCGTCATCGCCCCTCAAGACATCATCGTCCTGACCGCCGAAAATCCGGTCATCGCCGTCGCCACCTTCCAACTCATCCATTCCGAAATGACCATACAGGTCATCATTGCCTGACATTCCGGCCAAATTGTCGTCGTCATACCCGCCATGGAGCACATCGTTCCCGACGTTTCCGATCAGCGTGTCCTCTCCGGAACCACCATAGATGATGTCGTTTCCGTCCCCCCCGTCGATGAGGTCGCCGCCTTCGTACCCATTAATCTGATCATTACCCTCTTGTCCGGTCAGAACATTTGCATCCTCATCGCCCGCGATCACCAGATTTCCCTCATGCTCAGAGATGATTTCACTTGTGTTGGCATCTTCGGATGAATCGGGCTCTTCAACATCTTCTTCCACTTCGAGGAGGTTGCCTTCGGTCAATTCATCCTCAACCGAGTCATCAATTTGCTCACCATCCTCCTCGGTTGTTTCGTCGGGTACGAGAACGTCGCTTATCGCATAGGCGGCCCCTCCTAATGCAGCCATCCCGAATAAACCGATCAGAAACATGATTACCCTCCGCAAGCACACTTGCCCCGAGTGTAAAACATCTCATGCAATCAAGAGGTTGGTCAAAGCCAAGTAGCAGGCGTGGTTAACCCTTCGTCACCACAACTGAGGCTGTCGCGCGTAAGCGATGTAGAGCGGGTGTTTTGGATGGCCGTCTTTGGTGAGCCCCAGATGATACATCGGTTGACCTGTGGCGCGCAGCAGTGCTTCGACAGATCGACCGCGATCAAGATACGCGCCATGTGTGCCCCAGCCAGCAATAACCTGATCGGCCCAGTCAACACCTTCCAGAATGGCTTGGTCGTTCTGCGGTCCAACAGGATCCTCGGCTGCGCGCATTTTGCGCGGGTCGGTATCGCGCCATGCAAAAATGTTGGTAACCTGAAATGCGCCGAAGCCCAGTGTTCGCGCCCGCCGTTCACAGCGTTCCACCGTGGGATCGTTCTGTACCTCGGTTGCGGTTGATGGGTTCAGCATCACAAACAGCGCCTTGCGCCCCGCCGGATCCCAGATGCGGGTCAGGCTATAGCGATACTTTTCGCAGTTGGAGTAGATGGCGGTCGAGGGCGCGTCGCCCTTGGTATGAGAACGGGTGATCATGCCCTTCGCCTAACACGTGGTTCAAACGACGAACACCCGGCTGGGATGCAATTCACCGGATTTGTATATCCCGACGGCCACAGCCTTGCCATCCAGCGAAGCCCAGGCCTCGTCGCCGTATTCGACGTCGGATGCCAACACCATTCCCGGATTGCCATTGCGCAGTCGGGTTGCCCCTTCCGGGGTGCATTTCAACTCGGGCAGATCAGACAGGCCGGTTTCCAACGGGTGCAGGTATTCATCCAATGCTGTGGATTTGGCCATCTCGTCGATCTGTTCGATGGACAGGCCGTCTTCGGCCTCGAACGGACCCGACCAGATGCGACGGAGTTCTTTGACGTGGCCGTAGCAGCCCAGCGCTTCGCCCAGATCGCGCGCGATCGAACGGACATACCCGCCTTTGCCGCATGTCATTTCCAACACCACATGATCGGTGTCGGGTCGGTCGACAAGGATCAATTCTTCAACCCACAGGGGGCGTGCGGAAAGTTCCACATCTTCGCCATCGCGGGCCAGTTTGTACGCGCGCTGACCGTCGATCTTCACAGCCGAAAACTTGGGCGGCACCTGCATGATGTCCCCGAGGAACGGTGAGAGCGCCTGTTTGATGTCTTCATCCGTCGGTCGCGCAGAGCTCTCCGAGATAACTTCGCCTTCCGCATCGTCGGTATTGGTCGCCTGTCCTAATCGCACAGTGAATGTGTAGGCTTTCAGCGCATCGGTGATGTAGGGAACAGTCTTGGTCGCCTCGCCCAAAGCTACCGCCAGAACGCCAGTTGCTTCGGGGTCCAGCGTGCCCGCATGGCCTGCTTTCTTGGCGTCCATCGCCCAACGTACCTTGTTGACGACCGCGGTCGAAGTCATACCCGCAGGCTTGTCCACCACCAGCCAACCGGAAATGTCACGACCCTTGCGTTTGCGTCCCATCTTGCACCTTGAAACTTACTGAGACGCGCGAGTTAGCGGATCGCTTCGACGCTGTCAATTTGCCGGTACGTTCTCGACGACGCCCACTATTGGTCCCAGTGAAAACCCGATGTCGGATCGGTTGTTGGCGCGGTCATACATCCGCGAAATATTGCCATCCAGAAACAATGCGTTCGGAGTATCCAGCGTGTCGCGGAACAACCTGCCGAATTCATGGAAGGTGACGTAATCCTCAGAGATTGCAAATACCGCACGGGTCCCTTCAGCGTTGGTTCCGACCCCATTGCGTATATAGAGAGAGGTCGAATCCGGCAGGAATCGGGGGTGCAACTCTCCATCGATGACAAGCATCGGGCCGGACTGGGTGGCGAACCGGCAATCCGGCGCGCGTTCGATGTAATCCAATGTCTCAAACACATCGGCGCGTCCGTCGCGAATGCAGAACACACCGTTGGGCAACAGACCGAAGTTTCCCGGGCCAGCATTCGGGATCACACGCATCTGTTCTTCGCCGTCCTCAACAAAGTGACCCACGGGCGAGCGATCATCATGATACATGCCCGCGTTCATCGCAAAGGCCAGACGCTTACCGTCAGGTGCCAAAGCTTCGTTCACTGACGAGAAATGGCCCAACAGGTCGCCATTCTCATCGTTCAGGAACAGGCGCAAATCTTCGGATGCCGCGTCTACCTCGCAAATGGTGTAGCGCTTGTCCTCGTGGGTCAGCTTTTCACAAGTCACTGCCCCAGCCTGTGCGGCCCAAACAACTGCACCTAATGTGACAGATAGGCGGATCACTCGTCCAGATCGCGGCGCACCGCGTCCTGTTCGAACATGCGACGGGTGTCATCCAGTCGGTCGAATGTGTCATCCAACCGGAAACGTAGATCGGGAGAGAATTTCAGTCCGACCCTCTTGCCGACCATGCGCCGCAGCTCACCCTTGTTGCGAGCGAGCAGTTCGATCACGTCCTCCTGCCCTTTGCCGCCCAATGGCAGCACATAGGCGGTGGCGATCTTTAGATCGGGCGAGGTGCGCACCTCGCCCACAGTGATCGACATGCGGTTCAGGTCGGGGTCGTGGACATCTCCGCGCGCCAGAACTTCGGACAGGGTACGGCGGATCAGTTCGCCGACACGCAGCTGTCGTTGGGACGGGCCGGGGCCATCGTGGAATTTGTTCTTTGCCATAAACCCCGATCTAAGCGCAAAGCCGGGCTTTGCCAAGCGGGTGCGAACGGGGTAGGAGGCTTTGAGCCGACTTTAGAAAAGGACCAACGCAATGACCCATATTCCGGGGATCGTCATTACAGGGGCTTCGGGCCGTATGGGGCAGATGCTGATCAAGACCGTGACCGACAGTGATCAGGCACGCCTGGTTGGCGTGGTCGAGCGCCAGGGTCACGATTGGATCGGTCAGGATGTTGGTGAAGCAATGGGTGGCCCCGCGCTGGGAGTTTTGATCACCGATGATCCGCTGGAGGCCTTCGCGCAGGCGCAGGCGGTGATCGACTTCACCGCACCCGAGGCGACGCTGGAGTTTGCCGCTTTGGCCGCGCAGGCGCGCTGCGTGCATGTGATCGGCACCACCGGCATGAGTGACGAACAGATTGTGGCGCTGGAACCGGCCTCGCGCCATGCGGTGATCGTGCGGGCAGGAAACATGAGCCTTGGCGTGAACCTGCTGGTGCAACTGACCAAAAAAGTCGCCGCCGCACTGGATGAGGATTTCGACATTGAAGTCATCGAAGGCCACCACCACCACAAGGTTGATGCGCCTTCGGGCACGGCCTTAATGCTGGGCGAAGCTGCCGCCGAAGGGCGCGGCGTCAAATTGGCGGATGTGTCCGACCGTGGTCGTGACGGCATTACCGGCGCGCGCAAGCGCGGCGATATCGGCTTTCACGCCATTCGCGGCGGGGACATCGTGGGCGAACATGACGTGCTGTTCGCCGCGCCGGGAGAACGCATCGTGTTGCGCCATCTCGCCACGGATCGCGCCATCTTTGCGCGTGGCGCGCTGAAGGCAGCGCTATGGGGGCAGGGTAAGGCACCGGGCCAATACGACATGGTGGATGTGCTCGGGCTGTAAGCCATAGACGGGCCGCGCAACGGCGTTAAACTCGGGCCTATGCGGAAGCTTACATCTCGAGTGGCGACTGGTTTGGTGCTGATCGTGTTCTATCTGACGCTGCTGCCCTTTTTGATGCACGGGCTGGGTATGATCGGTGTTGGCCTGTCCGAGGACGCGGCTAGGCAGAGCTATCTCTTTTCCGACCGTCAAGATGTCGGCAACGCGGCCATGATGCTGCATATCTTTGCCGGAACTTTGCTGGTGGCGCTGGTGCCGCTGCAGCTGCTGCGGGGTCTTCGGCTGCGGTTTATCGGATTTCATCGCATGTTGGGCGGGCTGCTGGTCACGCTGGCGCTGATAACCGGCCTGGCGGGCATGACCTATATCCCGTTGCGCGGAACCATCGGCGGACCGCTGATGTCTGCAGCGTTCTTTCTGTATGGGCTCTGCCTGTTCACCGCTGGATTAATGGTGGCGAGGATGGCGCTGATCAGGGATCGTGCAGGGCATTGGGCCTGGGGGTTGCGGCTGTTCTGGCTGGCTCTTGGGTCATGGCTATACCGTGTTCATTACACGCTTTGGTACCTGCTGACCGGTGGAGTGGGGTCAGAGCCCGATTTCTCGGGCCCTTTCGATCTGGTGCAGAACTTCGCGTTCTTCGTGCCTTACCTGTTGGCGGTTCAGATGTGGATCATTCGCAAGCGTTCTGCGCATCAAGGGGTACTGGCTACAATTCTCTGATCTTGTCCGCGCGCAGCGGACAGGACAGATAGACGCCGAACTCCTTGCCGATATCCGCGCTGACCCGGGCATGAACAGCGCCCTGACGGTCAAGGAAACGCTGGTTGTCTTCGACCGGGAAAATCCCCTCGTGCCAGACGCCGGGATGGATGTAGAGGCCGCGCGAGCCATCGCACCAGAACGCCACCACTTTTTCTGGCGTCAGATTGTCACCGGGTAGGGCGGCAGGCACGATGAATGGCTTTTTGTCCAGCGGCCAGAACATCTGCCCCCCGTCCGGGTGGTAGTTCATATGCCACAGCAAGACCTGATCGCGGGGTGCGGTTTGACGGCCCGTCTGTGCCTTTTGCGGATCGGCGGACCAACCCAGAACGTAGTGGCCTTTGACGGCCTCGTTCTCACCATAAAGAACATCGCCCTGCCAGTCGCATTTGAACGTGCCTTCGACCCAACCCGCTTCGTCGCCGGTTCCTTCGTCAATTGGTCGCCAACCTTGCTGCGGCCAGCGCACAATTTCGATCTCGAACTTATCCGGGGTGTCGACCAGACAGCCATACCACTTGACCGAAGTATCCGTTGCGCGGATCAGCGGCACCTCGTGCCAGGGCAGGGATGGTTTTGAATTGGCCTCGAAGATGTACTCTGGCGCGGTCATGACGAACCCAGATGTTTATCGACCATGCGCTGCACCATCGGTGCGAAATGGGCGAAATCCGGTGTTTCCATTTCCGCGCGCTTGCCCGCCTCGTCGAGATAGCGCACCTGGATGATCTCTTTCAGGTTCGGGTTAGCCTCAAACTCCGCGACCTCCGCGGCGCTCATCGGGCCGCCTTGTAGTTCTAGCGTATGAACCGAGGCGGCGGACAGGCGGTTGAAATAATCAGGCTTCGTCGCGCAGAGATATCGCTTGGCCGCCACATGATAACGGCAGCAATCGGTGATGACAGAGGGGAAAAATTGCTCGAGCACCTCTGCTCCCGCGTCCTCGTGGTGGCGATCTTCGGTGTCGTCGGGGTGATAGGTGCCAAATTCAGATGTGAAGTGACCAATGTCATGCAACAGCGCACCGACAATGATTTCTTCGGGCTGCCCATTTTGTTCGGCAATCGTGGCCCCCTGCAGCATGTGCTCGGCCATGGTCACGGGTTCGCCCAGATATTCCTCGCCACCACGGCGCTCGAAGATGTCGCCGATAAATGCCACGATGTTGTCCTGGTTCAGGGTTGAAAAGTCGGGTTTCATTCTGCTGCCTCCGGCTGTGCCATCCGCATGGCTGCCAAGGTCGAAAGCAACCCATCCTTGTCAGCATAGCAGCCCTGCAGCCAGCGTGACCCCGCGCCGGAGTAACCCAGACGCGCATGCAGGACGCGGGTGTTGTCGACAATAAAGCTTTCGCCCGGTTCCAGCTTGAAAGACACGCCCATGGCAGGATCGTCGATGATCTCACCCAACTGACGATAGGCGGCGTAATAGGCCTCCATCTGATCGAACGGCACATCGACGAACGGAGCGGAGGAACGGTTGTTGAAGCGGATGCCGATCAATTCGCCATCCGGAGACAGTTCGATCATCGGGCGACGCGATTGCAGACAGACGCCGTCAGAGCCTTTGTATTCAAACCGCGCCGGATAGCCCGCCAGCAGGGCGAAACCTTCGGGGTTCTGATCGCGTAGACGCTCGGCCGCGCGGAAGCCATCGACAACAATGGAATCCCCACCTTCGGCCGAATTCTCAAGACAGTAGAGGATTTGCAGCGTTGGTACCGGGTCGCGATAGGGATTGTCGGTATGGGCCTGCAGACCTAATCCGGTATAGGCGAGGTTGGTTGGATTCACCTCGGTCCGAACCTCAAAATAAGCTCCATAATTGGTCTCACGCACATAGCCGAACAGATCGGCCACTTTCAGCAGCGATTCTGGCTCGGTGGGACCATCTGTTAGCTTAGCGAACCCGTATTCCGCCACTGCGGCCAGCCAGTCGCGCTTGGCCGTGGGGTTGGCATGCACCGCATTCCAGTCACCGCACGGCGCGTCGATGCCGCGTTCCCAAGTTGTGATGTCTGGGGCCAGGCGGCCGATCTCGCTGTCCCGATCGCGATCATAGACGTGTTCGGCCAACCAACTGGCAGGAAAAGTCACAGTTTTGTTTTCTGGCTGGAAGGTGACGATCAGATCTCCGTTAACGACCTCTGCCGCGCTGATCGAAATGTCAGCCGGAATATCGCCGATTGTGATCAGGCGCTGACCATTGCCCGACGCTCGTGTTTCAGGATCCAGCGCGTTGTCGCGCAACCAGATGGCGTGAAATCGGGATTGAGTGCCGTTCGCAAAATCGATGGTGACCATCGAGGGGTCATGGGTGGCAGAGCGCAGCATGGGGGTTCTCCTGTTCAGCGCGGGCTTTGCTTGAGGAGATACGCGCTTCGTGGCATTACTACAATTAAACCTTATTGCCGCTGAGGCTTGGAAAATCTTATGGCTAAGAATAAGATCGGGTTACCCCCTCTGGACTGGCTGCGCGTGTTCGAAGCTGCCGGGCGACTGGGCGGTTTTTCTGCCGCTGCGCGCGAATTTGGTCTGACGCAGGCAGCGGTCAGTCAACGGATCGGCAATCTTGAGGCTTGGTTAGGTCGATCGCTGTTTGTGCGCGAGGCACGGGGTGTGTCGCTGACAATCGAGGGTGAAAGCTATCTGCCATTGGTGCAGGACAGCCTGCAGGCACTGGAACGCAATACCGAGGATTTGTTCGGAAAAACCCCGCGCGAGCTTCGGGTCGCAGGACTTTCTTCGCATATCCACGCGCTGGTTCTCCCTGCCTTGCCCACATTCCTGGAGGCGCAACCCAAAGTGCGTGTGATGACAGATTCGATGGCGCGTCGCGCTTCGTTGGAGGAAGAACGTACCTGGCTGCAGATCCGCTATGGCAGAGGCGTCTGGCCTGGGCGAAAGGCAAAGCTTATCGCGCCTGAAGTGCTGGCACCGATGGCCGCATCTGGCATCAAGTGGGGCGCGCCGCTGATTGATCTACGTGGAGAACGCCCTGGCTGGAAGGACTGGGCGCAGGTTGCGGGGGTTGATGAATTGCCAACTGGCCGGATCAGTTTCGACTCGGTCGGTCATGCCATCACGGCAGCGCGTCAGGGCATGGGGATCGCGTTGGGATCACTCCCTTTGGCGTCGAGCAGTTTGGAGACCGGTCAACTTCGCAGACTGGAAATGCCCGAGCTTGCAACAAAAGATGGCTATTGGCTGACATGGCCCGAGGATAGGGTGCGCTCGAATCGACAGCGCGCTTTGATCGATGACTTCTTGCAGGCATTGCGCGATGGCTGATCAGAAATCGATTGCGATACCCTTTTTCTCCCAATCGCCGTAACGGGCCGGATCTGGTCCGTCGCGCCCGCCCAGCTCTTTGGGCCGTGCCTTCGCTTCGGCCTCTGCGTTTTTGCGGCGTTCTTCTGCCTCGGCAAGGGCGCGCTGGGCGGCAGGGGGCAGGTCTTTGCGCTCGTCACTCATGACATTGGGTTCCTTTCCGTACAGGGCCTTGATATACGCCCTCGTCCGCACAAGGCAATGCGGGCAAAGGTCACGAGAGGCACTCAGCATCATGTTAAATTCCGCCACAGCAGCGCGCCGAAGTGCGATCTATCTGCTGGATCAGATACTCGGCGAGGGGCGGCTGTTGCCCGAATGTCTTGCGGCAGGTGCGCTGGATCGATTGGCCCCTGAGGATCGCGCGCGGGCGCAACGATTGACAATCGAAACCTTGCGCGGGCTCGAACGTGCCGACCGGCTGCTGGCCGATCACCTGCGACAAACGCCCGCGCTGACGGTTCACAACGCCTTGCGGCTTGGCACGGTCGAGCTGTGTCAGGGCGAAGCCGCGCACGGGGTGGTGAATTCCATGGTCGAGATCGTGGGCCGTTCGCGCAAGCATGGACGGCTGAAGGGGTTGGTTAACGCGGTTTTGCGCAAGATTGCCGCCGACGGGCCCGACGCTTGGCCCAAGATGCGTGTGCCTCGCCTGCCAGAGTGGTTGCGCGAACCGCTGATCATGGCGTGGGGTGAAGACGCCGTGAAAGGTATGGAGCACGCGCATTTCAACGGGGCACCATTGGATTTGACGCCAAAACCAAGCGTCGAGATCGCGGGTGCAGAGATGTTGCCCACCGATTCGGCGCGGCTGCAGGATGCGGGGCAGGTCTCGACCCTGCCGGGATATGAGGCCGGGGATTGGTGGGTTCAGGATGCGGCGGCGGCGTTACCCGTTCGGGTTCTGGCCCCGAAAGCCGGAGAGAAAATTCTGGATCTCTGCGCTGCGCCGGGTGGAAAAACCTTGCAGCTATCCGCTGCAGGTGCAGATGTCACCGCTCTGGATATCTCGGAGGCGCGACTTGTGCGCGTTCGCGAGAACCTGAAACGAACCGGCCTGAAAGCTAAGGTTATCGCCCAAGATGCGCTGGAGCATAAGGGCCAGTATGACGCTATCTTGCTGGACGCACCCTGTTCAGCAACGGGTACGATTCGCCGCCATCCGGATTTACCTTTCGCCAAGGACGGTTCGGAATTTGGCGGGTTGATCGAGTTACAGGCGCGCATGCTGGCTCATGCCTGGACTTTGCTGAAGCCTGGCGGGCGGTTGGTCTATTGCACATGCTCGCTGCTGCCGGACGAGGGTGAAGTACAGATTGAAGAGGCACTGGATAGCTATTCTGATATGCAGGTTGACCGCGCCGCTCTTGAGATTGCGGGCGTTGAAGCAGATTGGATCACTGAAGAAGGTGGCCTGCGCTTGCGTCCCGATTACTGGCCGGACAAGGGCGGGATGGACGGGTTTTATATCGCCTGTCTGAACAAATCCGCCTGACGCGACGCTTTTCGATGACTTGACGAGCGGACCGGTCTATCGTGTGCTCAAGCGCCCGCAGAGCGCAAGGGGCAGAGTCGCAAGCGTCATGTCAAACACGGATACAATGGCCAATCGCTGGACGCGGTTTCAGAACCGTCTTTACGCGCGCCTGAGTCAAAGGCGGAAGGCGGTCTCGGGATTCGTCGGCCAGCCCGAGCCGCGTACGGTTGGGTCTTTTGCCCGTGGTCGGCAACTGGTGGCCGGGAATTTGCTGTTTGCGGGATATCTGGTCGAGGCTGATGACACCGACCTCTGGGATGTGGTCGCGCCAAGCCTTGATTTCGATGACGAACGCCACGGTTTTGTGTGGCTGGACGATTTGGCGGCCGTGGGCGACATGCGCGCCCGGGAAAAAGCGCAGCGTTGGGTCTGGGGTTGGATAGATGCGCATGGGCGCGGCAAAGGCCCTGGTTGGGCGCCGGACCTGACAGGGCGGCGGGTCATGCGTTGGATCAATCACGCGGTTTTTCTGCTGCGCGGTGTTGATGAGGCGCAAAGCAAGGCTTTCTTTCGATCGCTGTCGCAGCAGACGTGGTTTCTGTCCAAACGCTGGACAGCGGCAACACCGGGATTGCCAAGGTTCGAGGCTCTGGCAGGTCTTGTGCAGGCCGGATTGGCGTTGGAAGGTCAGGAGCAGATGGCAGACCCGGCCTTGCGTGCTCTGGCCCGTGAGTGTGAACGTCAGATTGATGCCGAAGGCGGTATCCCAACCCGCAATCCCGAAGAATTGCTTGAGGTGTTTACGTTGTTGTCCTGGACTTCGGCGGCTCTCAGCGAAGTGGGCCGGGGCACACCTGCTTCGCAGACCGAAGCGATCAAACGCATCGCGCCGACGTTGCGAAATCTGCGCCACGCGGATGGAGCGCTGGCCAGATTTCACGGCGGTGGGCGCGGGTTGGAAGGACGGTTAGATCAGGCGTTGGCGCAAAGCGGTGTAAAGCCGCAGCAGCACTCGGACCTGTCGATGGGTTATGCGCGTCTGGCGGCCTCGCGCACGACGGTTCTGGTGGATGCCAGCGCGCCACCCAAAGGCGCAGCCTCGTATAACGCGCACGCGTCCACCCTTGCGTTTGAACTGACCTCGGGCCGGCGCCCGCTGATCGTGAACTGTGGATCGGGTGGTAGTTTTGGTCAGGACTGGCGACGTGCGGGGCGCGCAACCCCTTCCCATTCGACCCTGTGTGTCGACGGCTACTCCAGCGCGCGGCTTGCCGAAGTCGCAAAAGGATCGTCGCAGGAGGCGCTGGTCGATGGCCCTCGGGACGTCCCGGTGGATTTCGAAGATGCCTTTGAGGGCACACGGTTCATGGTCGGCCATGATGGTTACAACAAAGTGTTCGGTCTGACCCACGCCCGTACGCTCGAGCTGCGATTTGATGGGCGCGAGCTTGAAGGGGAAGATATACTGCTGACCGCAACCGACAAAGCCAAACGGCAATTTGACCGGGCCATGGATGGGGCGGGCCTGAAGGGGATCGCCTTTGATATCCGTTTTCACCTGCACCCTGACGTTGATGCGGCGTTGGATTTGGGCGGTGCGGCCGTGTCGATGGCCCTCAAAAGCGGCGAGATCTGGGTTTTCCGCCATGATCGCGTTGGAAAGTTGTCAGTTGAACCAAGCGTTTACTTGGAAAAAGGTCGATTAAAGCCACGCGCGACAAAACAGATCGTTCTATCTGGGCGCGCAATGGAGTATGCGACGCGCATCCGGTGGACGCTCAGCAAGGCTCAGGATACAGCCTATGCCGTGCGGGATACGCACCGGGACGAGCCCGTTTTCGACTGACGCCAAAAGGACCTTTGGACCCATGACCGACCTTCACCCCGTGCGCCGCGCGTTGCTTTCCGTTTCCGACAAGACCGGATTGATCGAACTGGGCAAGGCACTGTCCGAACGCGGGGTCGAGTTACTTTCGACTGGCGGTACGGCCAAAGCGTTGCGTGATGCTGGCCTAGAGGTCAAAGATGTGAGCGAGGTGACCGGTTTTCCTGAGATGATGGATGGCCGGGTCAAAACGCTTCACCCGATGGTGCATGGCGGCCTGCTGGCGCTGCGCGACAATGATACCCACGTTGCCGCGATGAACGAACACGGGATTGCTGCGATCGACCTGCTGGTCGTGAACCTCTATCCGTTTGAAGCGACCGTGGCGAAGGGTGCAGGTTACGATGAGTGCATCGAGAATATCGACATTGGCGGACCTGCGATGATCCGGGCGGCGTCCAAGAACCATGCCTTCGTTAACGTCGTTGTAGATGTCGAGGATTATTCTTCGCTGCTGGATCAACTTGAAGAAAACTACGGTAAGACATCGCTGGGTTTCCGACAGTGGCTGGCGCAAAAGGCCTATGCCCGGACTGCCGCTTATGACACCGCCGTGTCCAACTGGATGGCCGACGCATTGCAGCTTGAGGCGCCGAAACGCCGCGCCTTTGCGGGTGAGTTGAAGCAGACCCTGCGCTATGGCGAGAATAGCCATCAGCAGGCTGCATTCTACACAGATGGTACGGATCGCTCTGGCGTGGCGACCGCAGTGCAGCATCAGGGCAAGGAACTGAGCTATAACAACATCAACGACACGGACGCCGCGTTTGAGCTGGTCGCCGAGTTTGATCCGGCGGACGGCGCAGCCTGTGCCATCATTAAGCACGCGAACCCTTGCGGTGTGGCCAAGGGGGCCACGTTGCTTGAAGCCTATAAAGCCGCGTTCGATTGTGATCGGACCTCGGCCTTTGGCGGAATCGTTGCTCTGAACCAGCCTCTGGATGCGGAAACCGCGCAAGAGATCACTGGTATCTTTACCGAGGTCGTGATCGCTCCGGGTGCGTCGGACGAGGCCAAAGCGATATTCGCGGCTAAGAAGAACCTGCGCTTGCTGACCACAGAGGCTCTGCCTGACGTGGCGGCAGGAGGGAAAACCGTGCGTCAGGTCGCCGGTGGCCTGCTTGTGCAGGACAAGGATAACGGCTTTGTCGGCATGGATGACCTGAAGGTCGTTACCAAGAAGGCCCCGTCTGACGAACAAATGCGCGATCTGCTGTTTGCCTGGAAAGTCGCCAAACACGTCAAATCCAACGCCATCGTCTACGTTAAAGACGGTGCAACCGTAGGCGTTGGTGCAGGCCAGATGAGCCGCGTCGATTCAGCCTTGATCGCCGCCAAAAAGGCCGAGCGCATGGCCGACGTACTGGAACTGCCCCAACCACTGACCATCGGCTCGGCCGTGGCATCTGATGCGTTCTTTCCCTTTCCCGACGGATTGATGGAGGCCGCCGAGGCAGGCGCCACTTGCGTCATTCAGCCCGGCGGTTCGATGCGTGACGATGAGGTGATCGCGGCGGCAGATGAGGCAGGTCTGGCCATGGTCTTCACCGGCATGCGGCATTTCCGTCACTGATGCGCAGCCCGCTCCTCCTCTGGGCCGGACTGGCGGCGTTTTTGATCGACCAGATCAGCAAGTATCTGGTCGTTCACGTGCTGCGCGTGGCGCAGGGCGATATCGGCGTCCTGCCGCCGTTTCTGGTGTTCAAATACGGTGAGAATCGCGGCATCAACTTCGGGCTGTTTCAGGGCGACAGCGATGCAGCGCGCTGGGTCCTGATCGGCATTTCTCTGGCGATTTGTCTGGGTGTCCTGATTTGGCTGGGCCGAATAGCCCCGACGAGGTTTCAACAATTCTGTGGTGGCCTGCTGATCGGCGGCGCGCTGGGAAATGTCGTCGACCGGGTGCTTTATGGCTATGTTCTGGATTTTCTGAACATGTCCTGCTGTGGGATCAATAACCCGTTTGTGTTCAATCTGGCGGATGTGTTCATATTTGCGGGAGCATTGGGCCTGGTCCTATTCGATGGCAAAAAGCCCTCGTGACCTGCCCGATGATATGCGATAAAAGCGCCTGAAACTGGCTGGAGACACTGATGCGTATGCCACGCACCATTCTTGTTCTGACACTCGCCGCGACAGTTGCGGGCTGTTCCGATATTGGTTTGCGCAATCTTCGGGCACCCGGGCCCGGGCCGGATGAGTTCTCGGTCCTGCCGGTTAAGCCGCTGACCCAACCAAAGGATTATGCGTTTCTACCTGCACCTACCCCCGGTGGTGCGAATCTGACTGATCCCAATCCAAAGGCAGATGCTGTTGTGGCTCTCGGCGGCAGCGAAGCGGCCCTGAACCCCAATACCGCGATTCCTGCGAGTGATGCAGCGCTGGTCACAGCTTCAAGCCGATATGGTGTTCCCGCCAATACGCGGCAGGTTGTTGCCCAGGAAGATGCGGATTTCCGTAAGAAGAAGCAGCGCTTCACGCGTTTGCGGCTTTTCCCGGTGGATCGTTATTCGCAGGCATATCGGCGCGAGTCGATCGATGCGAACAATGCAAACGAAGCGGCGCGGCAGCGTGGTATCGAAACACCTTCTGCGCCTCCGTTGGAATGAACTTTTCTTAACATTCCGTCATTGGCCTTGAACACTGGCAGCACCACCGTAGTTTGAATACCAGAAACGAAACGGAGGATGCCCCATGGTTCGGGCCCTGGCATTGTCGGCTGCCCTGATCGCAGCATCCCCTCTTTGGGCCAAAGAGGGGCATGAGGCGGTTACCACTTTCACGCTTGATAACGGCATGGACGTCGTAGTGGTCGAAGACCACCGCGCGCCGGTGGTGCAGCATATGGTCTGGTATCGTGCAGGCTCGGCAGACGAACCGATCGGGTCCTCTGGTGTCGCGCATTTTCTGGAACACCTGCTGTTCAAGGCCACCGATACAATGGAAGCGGGTGAGTTGTCGGCCACCGTCGCGGCCAACGGGGGAAATGACAACGCATTTACCTCTTATGACTACACTGCCTATTTCCAGCGCGTTGCCGCCGACCGGTTGGAACTGATGATGCGGATGGAGGCGGACCGGATGCGCAACATCCGCCTGACCGAAAATGACATCGTAACCGAGCGCGACGTCATCCTTGAGGAACGCAACCAGAGGACCGAGAACAATCCACGCGCGCTGTTTGGCGAACAGATGAACGCAGCGCAGTATCTAAACCACCGCTATGGCGTTCCCATTATCGGCTGGAAACACGAGATGGAAGAGCTCGACATGGACGATGCCCTGTCCTTCTATCAGACCCATTATGCGCCCAATAACGCCATTCTGGTCGTGACTGGTGATGTTGACCCGGACGAGGTCAAATTGCTGGCAGATCAGTATTATGGTGTGATACCCGCCAATCCGGACCTGCCCGAAAGGATCCGTTCGCAGGAGCCCCCGCAAACGGCTGAGCGCCGCCTGACCTACAAAGACGCCCGAGTCTCGCAGCCTTATGTGCAACGCAGTTATCTGGCACCCGAACGCGATGCAGGCGCACAAGAGAAAGCCGCGGCGCTGTTTCTTCTGGCCGAGTTACTGGGTGGTAGCACTACATCCTATCTGAATGAAAAGCTGCAGTTTGAGCAGCAACTGGTCGTCTATACCGGTGCGTTCTACCGGGGCGTTTCACTGGATGACACAACCTTTGATCTGATTGTTGTTCCGGCCGAAGGTGTCTCGTTGCAGGAGGCCGAGGATGCGATGGATCAGGTCGTTTCAGACTTTATTGCCGAAGGCGTGAACGAAGAGGATCTGGATCGCATCAAGATGCAGCTTCGCGCCGCTCAAACCTATGCGCGCGACAATGTGGACGGAATCGGAAACCGCTATGGACGCGCGCTGACCAGCGGGTTGACGATTGAGGATGTACAGGCTTGGCCGGATATCCTGCAGGCGGTGACAAGCGATGACATCATCGCGGCGGCACGAGAAGTGATACAGCCCGAAACATCTGTAACCGGTTGGTTGATGCGCGATGATGAGGTGACACAATGAAACGCATTCTCGCGACCCTGATCGCTGTTGTTATCGCGTTGCCCGCATGGGCTGAAATCAAAATCCATGAGGTAACCTCACCAGGAGGAATCACCGCATGGCTGGTCGAAGATCACTCAATACCCTTTACCGCGCTTGAGATGCGATTTCGCGGCGGCACCTCCTTGGATGATCCCGACAAACGCGGCGCGGTTTACCTGATGAGCGGTTTGATCGAGGAAGGCGCGGGCGACATGGATGTCCGGACCTATGCGCGCGAGCTTGAGGCATTGGCGGCCTCATTCAGCTACCGGGCGACGGATGATACAGTCTCGATTTCAACCCGCTTCCTGACCGAGAACCGCGATGATGTGGTCAATCTGTTGCGGACTACAATTCACGAACCCCGCTTTGACCAAGATGCCATTGAACGGGTGCGGGGGCAGGTGCTCTCGGGTCTGAAATCGGACCAAACTGATCCGAACGATATTGCCGGACGCAGTTTTGCAGCAATGGCGTACGGAGATCACCCCTACGCGACGGACGGAAAAGGGACGATCGAAAGTGTTTCGGGGCTGACCCGTGACGATATCATTGCGGCCTACCAGAACGTCTTTGCCAAGGATCGGCTATATGTCGGGGCCGTCGGTGACATCACCGCAGAAGAACTGGGCACATTGTTGGATACGCTGCTGGTGGATTTGCCAGCAACAGGGAAAGCCATCCCGGATAAGGCCGATGTTAAGATCGATGGCGGCATAAGTGTTGTGGAATTCAATACGCCTCAATCGGTTGCTCTTTTTGGCCAAAAAGGCATTGACCGCGACGATCCTGATTTCTTTGCAGCCTTTATCCTGAATCACATATTGGGCGGTGGTGGATTTGAAAGCCGCCTGATGCACGAAGTGCGGGAAAAGCGCGGTCTGACCTACGGTGTCTCGACCTTTCTGGTGCCCAAGGATCTGGCCTCGGTTTACCTTGGTTCGGTCTCATCCGCCAATGACCGGATTGCCGACGCGGTTAACGTGATCCGCGACGAGTGGGCCCGCGCTGCGTCCGAGGGATTTACCCAAGAGGAACTGGATGACGCCAAGACCTATCTTACAGGCGCATATCCGCTACGGTTCGACGGGAATGGTCAGATCGCGGGGATCATGGTGGGGATGCAGATGGAAGACTTACCCATCGACTATATCGCAACCCGCAATGACAAGGTGAACGCGGTGACACTGGAGGATATAAACCGGGTAGCGGCCGAGTTTTTGGACCCCGAAGGCCTGCATTTCACCGTGGTTGGGAAACCGATCGGTCTGGACGGATAGCGACCAGACGACCTTTCTGCGCGTCATGACGGTGTGATTGTGTTGTGCCAGTCGCAATCTATAAATCTGCCAAGGGTACCAGAAATCCCTTGGCGTGCAATTTTGTGACTTAAGAGTTCATTAATGAGTCGCGGTCATAATTTGGCCAGAAACATCAAGGATGCTTTCATTGTCGAGGCGATTGAGCGGTTAGATCAAACCGGTGTCTCGTTCGACAATAGGTAGGACAGAAAGACGCCATGATAGTTGCGGCATTAGGAATTGGGATACTTGCGGGGTTGCTGACATTTGCGGCCTCTCTGGCTCTCGGCCAATCCCTGCTCAGCGCATTCATTCTCTATGTTGTGGCCGGTTCGCTGACTACGCTTTTGGTTGCAGCTGGACTGTATGTCAAACGCTCCTAGCCTTATTTGAAACGGTAATCCCGCGAGTCCTTAAATGTTGGCGATGCCAATGTCCTGACAGGTGCTCAGTTCTGTTTTGCCTGTGCACGCAGCATTTGCCCCATCATTTGCCCGAACTTGCCTGACCCGCGCTGATAAAGTGCCCCGTCGACCGCCAGAACCGTGCCACTGATATAGCTCGCCATATCTGAGCTGAGGAACAGGCAGGCGTTTGCCACGTCCTGCGGCTGGCCCCAACGGCCCAACGGTACGTCTTTGCGTAACGCTTCCCCAGCATCCGGGGTGGGGGCAAGGCGTTTGGCTCCCTCGGTGCCTTCGATGAAACCGGGCACGACCGAGTTCACACGAATGCCTTCCACACCCCATTCCATCGAAAGGGTCCGGGTGATTTGATCCACGCCCGCCTTTGCCGCGCAGACATGGGCCTGACCTTCATAAGGTAAGTATGCCTGTGGGGCTGAGATGTTGATGATGCTGGCGCCGGGGCGTTTGAGGAACGGGTAGGCCCCCTTCAACACATGGATCGTGCCCATCAGGTCGATATCGATCACAGTTTTGAACGCATTGACTGACATCTCAGCCGCCAGCGCTGGGAAGTTGCCTGCTGCACCCGAGACCAAAACGTCAAAATTGCCTAATGTATCATGGAACTGTTTCAGTCCAGCCGCTACGGCCTCAGGGTTCCTCACGTCAAACGCTGCACCGATGGCATCCTGTGCGCCAGCGGCTTTCAGAGCCGCGACCGTATCATCAACCTTTTCCTGCGAACGACTGGCTACAGCCAGTTTGGAGCCCGAGGCCGCAAAGGCCTCGGCAATGCCGCGATTGATGCCGCTGGTTCCGCCGATAACGATGACGGTTTTTCCTGAAAAATCCATGTAGACCTCCCTTGGCAGGGAACCCTACTCGCCGTAGGGCACCCAGATGTTTTTCACTTCGGTCGCAGCCTGAAGGAAGCGGCGGGAATGGTCCATGCTCCAGTCAAATGCCGTCGCGTTATTGACCCAAGTTCGCTTCAGGTTTCCGGCCGAGACGGCTTCGATCTCTTTCGAAAGGTCGGTGGACGAGAACGACCAGACCGCATCCACGTTCAGATGTGAGGCCAGCGGTTTCGCCAATTCCACATGACTGCCGGTCAGGATGTTCACCACGCCAGCGGGGACGTCCGAAGTTTCGAGGATCTGGTAAAAGTCTGTTGCCGCCAGTGGATAGGGCTCGGAAGCCACCAGAACTGTCCGGTTGCCCATGGCAATCGCTGGCGCCATCGCAGAAACCAGACCCAGAAGCGGTGCCTCGTCGGCACACAGAGCACCGATCACGCCAACGGACTCTTTCATCGCAATAGCGACTCCCCGGATCGGAACGCCATGCACCTGACCGTCATACTTGTCGGCCCAGGCAGCGGCGGCAAACAGACGCTGGATTGAGGCTTCAACCTCTTTCGCGCCGTCCTTTTTGCCGGTCATTGCGTCGATACGCGCGGCGAATTCATCGGCACGGGCCGAGAGATTCTCGCCGATGTAGTATAGGATCTGAGCCCGCAGGTGGCCGGTTGTCTTGGACCAACCCTTCGCACCAGCTGCGGCCTCAACCGCGTTCCGGATGTCCTTGCGATTACCAAGCCCCACATGGCCCAGCAGACCGGATTTACCCCAGACGGGCTTTGAATAGCCACCGTCGGGCCGCGCCTGTTTACCACCGATATACAATTTGGCGGTGCGGTCGATTGGATCGACCGGAGCACCTTCGCCCATGGTCGGCTCGATCTTCGCCAGCGGTTTACCCTTGCCCTTGGGCTTTGTATATGCCGCCAAACCTTCCCAGCCGCCTTCGCGACCAAAGCCGCTTTCGCGCACGCCGCCAAACCCGGCGGCGGCGTCAAACAGGTTGGTCGCGTTCACCCAGACCACGCCAGCAACCAGCTTGGGCGCGATGTCCAGCGCGAGGTTTACATTTTCGGTCCAGACCGTTGCTGCCAACCCGTAGCGGGTGTTGTTTGCCAGTTCGACCGCTTCTTCGGGGGTGCGGAAAGTGGACGAAACAAGTACCGGTCCGAAGATCTCTTCCTGCATCAGCGGGTCAGAGGTCTCCAACCCCGAGATCAGGGTCGGCGGGTAGTAGCAGCCGTTCGCGGGCAAGTCGCAAGCGGCCTGATGAACGCGACCAGCGGTGTTACTTTCAACCATGCCCTTGATGGTCTGTAGCTGAACAGGGTCCACTACAGCGCCCACGTCGATGCACTTATCCAGCGGGTCACCGATGCGCAGGGTGTCCATCCGGGCACGCAGCTTAGCGTGGAAACGATCGGCGATGCCCTCTTGAACCAGAAGGCGCGAGCCTGCGCAGCAGACTTGACCCTGATTGAACCAGATGGCGTCGACGAGCCCCTCGATGGCTGAATCGATATCCGCGTCATCAAAGACGACGTAGGCGGACTTACCGCCCAATTCCAACGTCAGCTCTTTGCCTGACCCTGCGGTCGCCTCGCGGATGCGCCGCCCCACAACTGTCGAACCGGTAAAGGCGATCTTATCGACGTCCGCGTTTACGATCATCTCGCCCACCGCACCGTCTCCGGTCACGATATTGACCACGCCTTTCGGCAACCCGGCCTGCGAGCAGATATCGGCGAACAGCAGTGCGGTCAGCGAGGTGTACTCGGCCGGCTTCAGAACCACGGTGTTGCCCATTGCCAGTGCAGGCGCGATTTTCCACGCCAGCATCAACAGCGGGAAGTTCCACGGAATGATCTGGCCGCAAACCCCCAGCGCCTGAGCGTCGGGCAGTTCGCTTTCCATCAACTGCGCCATGCCCGCATGGTAATAGAAATGCCGCTGCGCCAGCGGGATGTCGATATCGCGCGATTCACGGATCGGCTTACCGTTGTCGAGGCTTTCGAGCACGGCAAACAGGCGCGAATGCTTCTGCAGCAGGCGTGCAATCGCGTAGAGATAACGTGCGCGCCCCGCACCGCCCAACTTCTCCCACTTGGGTTGCGCTTTACGTGCGGCAGAAACCGCGGCGTCCACGTCACCCTGTTTCGCTTGCGTCAGCTTGGCCAGAACCTCTCCGGTCGCCGGGTTGCGGCTGTCAAACCCTTTGCCGGGTTTGGTGAATGCGCCGTCGATATAGTGGCCGAACTTGTCGCCCTGATCGACCAGCCAGGCCAGTGCCTCGGCTGCGCTTTCGGGGGCAGAGCCGTAGTCCATGGTCTCGAAAATCTCTTTGACTGTCATTGTTCTTGTCCTTTTCCCGGGGCTTCGCCCGTTCAGCGCTGAAATCGCTCCACCGGAGCGATTTCCGGGCGCGCCTCACCCCATAGAATGGCGGTAACCGGCGGAATATGCGCCTGTCACATAGTGTTCTAACTGCCGCTCAATGTCGCCCAGCAGTGATGAGGCACCAAAGCGGAACAGATCTGGTTCCAGCCAGTGGTCACCCAGCTCGTCCTTGATCAGCGACAGGTAAACCAATGCGTCTTTGGCTTTTGAGATCCCACCTGCAGGTTTGTACCCGACCCGATATCCAGTGCGGTCATAATAATCCCGGATCGCGCGGATCATCACCAGCGACACAGGCAAGGTGGCGTTGACGCTTTCCTTGCCGGTCGAGGTCTTGATGAAATCGGCACCCGCCATCATGCAGACCAGCGAGGCGCGGGCGACATTGCGCAGGTTGCCCAGCTCGCCGGTGGCAAGGATGGCTTTGACATGGGCATCACCACAAGCGACGCGGAACGCTTTCATCTCATCATACAGGGCCTGCCAATCGCCGGACAGCACATGACGGCGCGAGATCACGATATCGATCTCTTCGGCGCCCGCTTTCACACTTTCTTCGATCTCGGCCACGCGCAGATGGAATGGAGATAGACCAGCCGGGAAGCCAGTGGATACCGCCGCAACCGGAATACCAGTGCCTTCCAATGCGTCCACAGCCGTTTCGATCATGTCATGGTAGACGCAGACTGCTCCGGTTGTGATTGGCGGCATGTCCAGCGCCTGCAGAACCGACGATGCCACTGGTTGCCGAGCCTTGGCACAAAGGCGGCGAACCCGCCCTACTGTGTCATCGCCTGAAAGCGTTGTCAGGTCGATCATTGTGATCGCTTTCAGCAGCCATGCGGCCTGATATTCCTTCTTCACCGACCGCCGACCGGGCAAGGTCGCGGCGCGGCGTTCGATGGCCGAAGTGTTGGCCTGTACGGCCCGCACCCAATCCAGATCCAGGTCCATTCCCGGGTTCCGGGGCTCGGTCACTTGCGGCAGATGCGGGGTGCGCACGGGGCTTTCTGAGCTCTGCGTATCCATTTTTCCGTCCTTTTGGAGGTTTGCGCCAAATTCGCATGGGCTGCGAAGAAAAGAAAGGTGTGCCGACCCCTGCAAAGGGTAAAATTTTGACCAAATGGACAAAAAAGATGTTTTCTTGCGAGTAATTCGCATTTGCATTGACTTAGTTGCGAATGGTTCGCATATTCAGAGGTAACAAGGCACCTGAATGGAGTCGCAAATGATTCGCCGTACCTTTCTTGCAGCATTGGCTTTCGTTGCTGCATTACCAGCCGCCGCATTTGCCGAGGCGCCGTTGAAGGTTGTCGCAACGACCGGCATGATCGCTGATACGGCCCGGCAAATCGGCGGTGATCAGGTTGAAGTCAAAGGTTTGATGGGCCCAGGCGTTGACCCACATGCTTATCGTCAGACGCGCACAGATATCGTCGCGATGACCCGCGCAGATCTGGTGCTGTGGCACGGCCTTTATCTCGAAGCGCAGATGGAAGATTTCTTTGATGATCTGGGGCGTAAGCAAACCGTTGTGGCTGTTGCGGAGGGTGTCGACAAAGGCAAATTGCGCGCTCATGACGACTACGCCGACAAATATGACCCGCATGTCTGGATGAGCCCGGTGCTATGGCGTGATGTTGTGCTTGAGGTGCAAGATGCTCTGACTCTAGCTCGCCCTGAGGCTGCAGAGTTCTTTGCCGCAAATACTCAAGCGTTTCTGGCCGAGATCGACGCGTTAAGCGCTTATGGCGAACAGATGCTTACTGCAGTTCCTGAAGACAACCGTATGTTGGTAACCGCCCATGACGCCTTTGGCTATTTCGGTGCTGAATATGGCTATGAAGTGCTGGGTGTTCAGGGCATCTCGACCCAATCAGAGGCCGGTTTGAACCGCATCGGTGAGTTGGTCGACACACTCGTGAACCGTCAGTTGAAAGCGGTCTTCGTGGAAAGCTCGGTCTCTGACCGGTCCATGCGTGCTCTGATCGAGGGTGCCGCGGCTGAAGGCCACGAGGTCGGTGTCGGTGGAGAGCTTTACTCGGACGCGATGGGAGAGCCCGGCACATATGAGGGCACTTATATCGGAATGCTTGATCACAACATCACCGTGATTGCCGGGGCGCTGGGCGCGGATGTGCCGCAGCGTGGCATGAACGGCAAACTGTCGGCGGGGTTCTGAGCCATGCTGGAACTCGCAACAGTTCAGGGTGTTTCAATTGAAGGGCAGGATATTGATCGCTGCCCGCTCGCCATTCGCGGTCTGACTGTCTCGTACGGTCAGAAGCCCGCAGTGTTTTCGGTGGATATGACGGTGCAACCCGGCGCGATGACGGCGATCATCGGACCGAATGGGGCTGGCAAGTCCACTTTGCTCAAGGCCGCGTTGGGGATCGTATCGCCTCTTTCCGGTCAGGTGACGGTGTTTGGCCAGCCGCTCGAAGATCAACGTGCGCGTATCGCCTATGTCCCGCAGCGCGCCAGTGTGGATTGGGATTTTCCGACACGCGTGATTGACGTGGTTCTGATGGGATTGTCGCGTCAGTTGGGTCTACTGGGTCGTGTTCGCGCACGTCATATGGCCCGCGCCATGGACTGTTTGAACCGTGTCGGAATGCGAGAATTTGCGGACCGTCAGATTGGTCAGCTTTCCGGTGGTCAGCAACAGAGGGTCTTTCTTGCGCGTGCATTGGCACAGGATGCTGATCTGTACCTGCTGGACGAGCCCTTTGCGGGCGTGGACGCCGCGACCGAAAAGGCCATTATTGCTGTACTGAAATCGCTGAAAGAAGCTGGCAAGACCGTTGTCGTGGTACATCACGACTTGGCAACGGTTGTGGACTATTTTGACCATGTGTTCCTGATCAACACCCGCAAGGTGGCCGAAGGTTCGGTTGAGCAGGC
This sequence comes from Ruegeria sp. AN6, assembly GCF_056540425.1. NCBI lineage: Bacteria > Pseudomonadati > Pseudomonadota > Alphaproteobacteria > Rhodobacterales > Roseobacteraceae > Ruegeria > Ruegeria sp. AN6. Next base: position 14,659 of record NZ_JBQFWR010000003.1, on the reverse strand, counting down.
CTTTACTGCGGAAACGTTGCAAGCCGCTTATGGCGGACGCCTCGCAACGGCACAGATTGATCAGATTTCACGCGCGCTGGGATAATCATGGTTTGGGATGCTCTGACCCTGCAGCTTGGCTATAACGCCACGCTGGTCGTGATTGGTGCGACGTTGCTGGGCATTTCAGCGGGAGTGACCGGCACGTTTCTGTTCCTGCGTAAGCGTGCCCTCGTAAGCGATGCCATTAGCCATGCGACCCTGCCGGGGGTTTGCCTTGCCTTCATGGCATTGGTGGCGTTTGGAGGGGATGGGCGCAATCTAATTGGACTGTTGGTCGGTTCGGCCATATCGGCTTGGGTCGGCCTGCTTTGCATGAACTGGCTAACGCGTCATACGCGGCTTGCAGAGGATGCTGCGATCGGTGCGGTTCTCTCGGTCTTCTTTGGGTTTGGTGTTGTCCTGCTGACGGTGATTCAGACCATGGGTGTTGGACGTCAAGCCGGGTTGGAGGGGTTCTTGCTTGGGTCCACCGCCGGAATGCTCTGGGCAGACGCGCTCGTGATTGCAATCGGTGGTGCGGCGACTCTGTTGCTGGTGATGATTATCCGCCGTCCAATGACGATGGTGGCCTTTGATCCTGAATACGCCGCCGCGCGTGGATTGCCTGTGCACCGGATTGATCTGGCGATGATGGGGCTTGTTATGGCGGTCACTGTGGTCGGGTTGAAGATCGTTGGCCTGATCCTGATTGTCGCGCTGCTCATCATTCCTCCGGTGACCGCGCGGTTTTGGACAGAACGATCCGATCGTGTTGTGCTGCTGGCAGGGATATCCGGGGGGCTTGCCGGCTTTTTGGGGGCAGGAATTTCGGCCTCGGCACCGAACCTGCCAACCGGTCCGATCATTGTCCTGGTCAGTTTTGGATCTTTCGCGCTGTCACTTTTGTTCGCACCGGTTCGCGGCGTTTTGGCGGCAGTACTGCGGCACCTTAGATTCCAGCGACGCGTGCATATCCGGCAGGGTCTTCTGGCGCTGGCGCAAGGTCAGAAGATCTATGAGCCACTGACCATTCGCCTGCTGCGTCGTGCGGGTATCGTGCGTGCGGATGGTGTTGCGACAGACGAAGGGAAAGCGCGCGCCGCCAAAGCGCTGCGGGACGAAAAGCGGTGGGAATTTGTGCGTGCCGATCAGGCGCACGAGGCTACTGCGGCGCTTTACGATGGTTTGCGTGATATCGAGACCGTTCTAACGCGCGATCAGATCGCCGAAATAGACCGTCGCATCGGTGGCCCGCAGGAGGTCATGCCATGAGTGGTGAAGAATTTGTCCCTCTGTCGCTGACCCCTCTGTTGATTGGAACATTTGCAGCCATCGCTTGCGCGCTTCCTGGAAACTTTCTGGTTCTTCGTAAACAGGCCCTTATTGGCGATGCGATCAGCCATGTGGTTCTGCCCGGCATTGTCGTGGCGTTTCTGCTGACAGGTGCGATCTCTACTTGGCCAATGATGCTCGGCGCGGCCGGGGCCGCTGTCGTTGCCGTTGTGATGATCGAGGCGATCCGACGATTAGGTCAGGTTGAACCCGGCGCCGCAATGGGAGTGGTGTTCACAACCATGTTTGCGGGCGGGGTATTACTGTTGGAACAGACTGATACCTCGACGGTTCATCTAGACGTGGAACATGCGCTTTATGGCAATCTGGAAAGCTTGATCTGGTTGGATGCCACAGGATGGTCGTCTCTGCTGGACGTACAGGCATTGGCTGGTCTGCCCCCCGAATTGCCCCGAATTGCACTGACGATGGTGGGTGTCATCTTGTTTACCTGGTTGTTCTGGCGGCCGCTCAAGATCTCGACCTTCGACGAAGGATTTGCTCGTACCATTGGCATCCGAACCGGAGCGTTGGGTATGGCGCTGGTCATCACAGCGGCGATCGCTGCCGTAGCTGCATTTGATGCCGTGGGATCTATCATCGTGATCGCCATGTTCATCTGTCCGCCCGCTGCGGCTCGGATGATGACGAACCGGCTGGAAACCCAGATTGTCTGGAGCGTTTTGTTCGCGACCATTTCAGCCATCTCGGGATATGTTCTGGCTGGGTACGGCCCATTGTGGCTGGGGGGTGCAGATGCTGTTAGTGCTGCGGGAATGATCGCGACGATATCTGGCTTGATACTGGCGCTGACCGCCGTCCTTGGCCCCTGTCGAACCCGCAGCGGAGCCCCCAGCCAGGCTTAACTTGGCGTATTCACGCCAATGGTTTTCGCAAGATTTCGGCTGAACTTCGCCAAATAGAAACAATTTCCAAATATTAACGGGATTTATTACATGTGCGATGGTACGCATGCCTTGATAAAATACCACAAGACCACCACTCACTCTGGTATATCCGGCCAGTATTGACCTAAGTCGCTACCCCCTTTACGACAGGGTCAAGCTGGCCGGATACCTCATTTGCCCACCCCGCTGAACCATTCAAACCTGTGGTCGAATCGCGCATATCTATGCTAGGTCTAGTGGTATGGTGTACACAGACCCCAATATCAGCAACGATCGCCCGGTAATTCGGCAGCTTGATGATGCAGCGATCAATCGGATTGCTGCTGGTGAAGTCGTGGAACGGCCGGCCTCTGCAGTTAAAGAACTTGTCGAAAATGCCATAGATGCCGGGACCAAACGCATTGCCGTTGAAGTCGCGGATGGCGGCAAGACTCTGATTCGTGTCACCGATGATGGCTGCGGCATCGCTGCTGAAGATTTACCGCTGGCGCTATCGCGTCATGCGACATCAAAGATCGACGGGTCCGATCTGCTAAATATCCACACATTTGGGTTTCGCGGGGAAGCGCTGCCCTCGCTGGGCGCGGTTGGTCGTTTGACCATCACCAGTCGCGTATCGGGCTCTGAAGCCGCTACAATCCACGTGGCGGGTGGCAAAGTGGAGGCGGTGAAGCCTGCCGCTTTGCGCACGGGGACAGTGGTCGAGCTGCGAGACCTATTCTACGCCACCCCGGCACGGCTGAAGTTCATGCGCACCGACCGGGCTGAGGCGCAGGCAATTTCCGACATCGTGAAACGTCTTGCGATGGCCGAGCCTGCAATTGCGTTCACCCTACGTGATGTTTCGGGTTTTGGACAAGGTCGCGTGACCTTCCGCGCCGACCGCGAGAATGGCGATCTGTTTGATGCGTTGCACGCCCGATTGGCGCGCATACTAGGACGTGAATTCGCCGAGAACGCATTGCAGATTGATGCCACCCGCGAAGGGCTCCGGCTGTATGGCTATGCCGCGCTTCCGACTTATTCGCGTGGGGCTGCCGTCGCGCAGTATCTATTCGTCAACGGACGACCCGTGCGGGACAAGATGCTAACCGGTGCTCTGCGCGCGGCCTATCTCGATTTTCTCAGTCGCGATCGTCATCCGGCCGCAGCGCTGTTTATCGACTGTGATCCAACGCTGGTGGACGTGAATGTGCATCCGGCTAAATCCGAGGTTCGGTTCCGCGATCCGGGCCTAGCACGTGGGTTGATCGTATCCAGCCTGCGCCACGCGCTGGCCGAAGCCGGACATCGTGCGTCTTCGACGGTGGCAAATGCAACCTTGGGTGCGATGCGACCCGAGCCCGCGCCCGCTGCGCCAGCGCGGGTGTATCAGATGGATCGTCCGTCACCGATGGCGCGTCAGGCAGCCTATCGTACGCAATCTCCTGGCTTTGCTGAGCTGTCACAGAATTATAGCGGGCGTATCGTGGAGCCGGTGCCAGAAACTGCTCCAGTGGAAGAACCGCAGGACCTGCCATTGGGGGCCGCGCGAGGTCAGGTGCACGAGAATTACATCATTGCCCAGACAGCAGATGGCATGGTGATCGTGGATCAGCACGCCGCGCATGAACGGTTGGTTTACGAAAAGCTCAAACGCCAGGCGGCCGAAAACGGCGTTGCCGCCCAAGCCTTGCTGATCCCTGAAATTGTCGATCTGACAGATGGGGACTGCGCGCGGTTGATGGCAGCCGCTGATGATCTTGCGCGCTTTGGGCTGACCATCGAACCCTTTGGCGGCGGAGCGGTCGCTGTGCGCGAAACTCCAGCCATTCTGGGTGAAGTCGATGCTCGAGCCATGATCCTTGATATCCTCGATGAGCTTGCCGATCAGGGCGAAAGCCAAACCGTGCAGGCACGGATTGAGGCGATCCTCAGCCGGGTGGCCTGTCATGGTTCAGTCCGATCAGGCCGTCGGATGCGGGGAGAAGAAATGAACGCCCTGCTGCGCGAGATGGAGGCGACGCCCCATTCCGGCCAATGCAACCATGGGCGGCCGACCTATGTGGAACTGAAGCTCAGCGATATCGAACGCCTGTTCGGTCGCAGTTGATCCATCGGCCCTGTCGGGCTATGAAGAATAAAACAAGAACATCCGAGGCGACATGATCGAGATAGCTGGTACTCAATATGCGTTGAATGACCCCGTCATCCTGATCGCTGGCGGAGTTGTGGCGTTGATTCTGCTCTTGCTGTTTCTGTCGCTACGGGCGTCACAACGCTCGGCCCGGATGGCCGAACCCTTGGCCCGGCAGATGGCCCATTTGGGACAGCATGTGCAGCAACTGGGCCAAGGGCAGGAGCAACTACGCGGCGGATTACAGCATGTCTCGGACACGCAGGCCAATGCGCAGGTGCAGGTGATCCAAACTGTCGAATCCCGCCTGTCTTCCGTGCAGCAGCAGATGAATGACCGGCTGGCAGATAACGCGATGAAATCGGCGCGCGCCTTGGCTGAGATGCAGGAGCGGATGAAGGAATCGCTGCATGGTTCGTCGAAACAGACGGCGACCTCGCTGACGCAATTGCAGGAACGTCTGGCGGCCATCGACAAGGCGCAGGACAATATCACCAAGCTTTCTGGCGACGTGCTGTCTTTGCAGGATATCCTGTCGAACAAGCAGACGCGCGGAGCGTTCGGGGAAATCCAGCTGAACGATATCGTCTCGAAGGCGTTGCCATCGGATAGTTTTCAGCTGCAGGCAACTTTGTCGAATGGACGACGGGCGGATTGCCTGATCAACTTGCCAAACCCTCCCGGACCTATCGTGATCGACAGTAAGTTTCCGTTGGAGGCCTATGAGGCGCTGATCGGATCGACCAACGATATGGAGCTGAAAGCTGCGGTGCAGATGTTCCGCAGTACCGTGCGCAAGCACATCAACGATATCGCCGAGAAGTACATTCTGGACGGTGAAACAGCTGATGGGGCGCTGATGTTCCTGCCGTCTGAGGCGGTCTATGCCGAGCTGCACGCCAAGTTCCCGGAACTTGTGCAGGAGAGTTTTTCGAAACGCGTCTGGATCGTGTCTCCGACCACCTGCATGGCGACGCTGAACACCATGAGGGCGATCCTCAAAGACGCGCGCATGCGCGAGCAGGCCGGTGCCATCCGCAAGGAGCTGGGAATGCTGCACAAGGATGTGGACCGTTTGGGTGAACGTGTCTCGAACCTTGATCGCCATTTTGGTCAGGCGGCCAAGGACATTTCGGAAATCAAGATAAGTGCCGAAAAGGCGGGCCGTCGTGCGCAGCGGTTGGACAATTTTGACTTCGAAGAGATTGCTCCGGACGAGCAGACAAACGTGGTGCCTCTGGGAAAGACCGAAGGTTGAGCGTTACTGGATCGACAGGTCCAAATTATAACCAACCGTCTTGCCGGTGTCGCGATCGTTCCCCATCAGATAAACACGTATGGTGTAGTCGCCACTATCTGGAAGCTCGATCCGAGCGGTATTGCCATCAATTGAACCATTGTAAATTGCAACCCCGTCACTGTTCGGCGGCAGGATATTGAAATAGATCACCCCATAACCGTTGGTGTCACTGACCTTGAGGTCGGCGAACATCTCCTGCCCAGACTTGGCGCCGAGTTTATAGTCGAAATACTCGTTTCCGGTTACAGTACCATTCACCATCGTACCGAAATTACCCGGTTGGAATTTCACGTCTGCTGTCATCTGAGCGGAAACGCTGGCTCCGAAGGCCATCAACAGCGCCATAGTTGCCATCCTTAACATTGCTGAAACCCCCCAGTTGGTTAGCGTCGATAAACAACCCTACCATAACGGATCAGATTCGAAGGAATGGCTGGAACAGGCGCGGCATCAGCTTGCTGAACTTCAGTGGAGCATCGGTGACGGCCAGACAAATGCAGTCTTCAGAGATGTCTGCCGTAGGCGTGTGATGGATAGATTGGTCTGCAATTTCGACATCGCCGCGGTCGAAGCGGTCGATCTCGTCAGAGAATGCACCCTGCAGGACCATCGTCAGTTCTATGCCATTGTGGCTGTGATCCGGCACCGCTGCCCCGGCGGGGATAAACAACAACCGGGCGGTGGCTTCGCTGGTCGTGGGCAGGATTGCCTGTTTGACACCCATGCCGACGGGCTTCCATTTGATCGCGTTCACGTCGCCGCCAACATAGTCCTGCAGCGGTGCCGGAAGCACTGCACAAGATGGGCGCGCGGGTTTCGCCTTTGGTGCACCCTGAGCAATCAATGCCATTGTTGCCGCCAATGAACCGTCGCTCATGCTTGCAGACGCATCTTGTTCCTGTAAAACGCATCCACCAACTGCGTCAAAGCTTTCAGCGCGGGCGCGGCAGTGGTCGCAAAGAGATAGGTGCGTGGCGACCATCAGGTCGAACGCTTCGGGCAGATTGCCTGCGGCATAGGCCATCAGCAGGTCGTCTGTCAGGTGATGTTTAATCTCGTTTCTCATGCTCGTCATCTCAGTTCATCGCGTAGCGCAAGCGGTCCAGCGCCAGCCGTATCCGTGATTTGATCGTCCCTAAAGGTAACCCGGTCTGAGATGCGATTTCTCGATGGCTCAGATCTCCGAAGTAGGCCTTCTCGATCAGCTGTCTTTGCGCCTCGGGTAATGCCGCCATGGCATCACGCAGCTGCGCGGTTTCCTGTTGCAGCGCCAGAACGTCTTCCTGTTCCGGCTCCGCCTCTGGCCCCCACCAGAGGTCTTCGGGTTCAGGACGGCGTTGCTTTCGCAATACGTCAATGCGCTTGTTTCTTGCGATAGTGAACACCCAAGTCGCAACCGTTGCCCTTGTCGGGTCAAACAGATGCGCCTTGTGCCACAAGGTCGCCATGACCTCCTGCGCGCATTCCTCCGCCAGTGCAGCGTCTGACCCGGACTTGATTAGAAATGCCTTTATTCGAGGTGCAAAGTGCTGGAACAGTTCAGCAAATGCGACCTGATCCTTCGCATCTCGGATGCGACGGACGTGATCCACCCATTCCTTTCTCGTGTCACAACCTTTGTTTTGTCCGTTCACCGATTTACCTTTAAATCGTTTGGCTCCGTGCACGGCACTTTTGACAGCAGGTTGTGCTGCCGCATCGTCCAAGGTCACGGTATCTATCTCGGTAAACATAACCTTATTACGTTGTCTGACCCAAGTTGGATCAGTCTGGTGCAAAAAATTTCATCCAAAACGAGCAGTATTTCGTAATGTATGATGTAGGGGCATTCGGAAATGGATGTCTTTTGAACAGTTTGCAGTCAGTACGGAACATCTGCGTTATGAACACTGTTGATCACATCGCGGGTCATACCTTTCACGGGCGCAAGGGTGCGATCGATAATTCGTTTCGCTATTCAATCGATTATGTTCTGTTTGACCCTGAAGCATGTGCCAAGACGCCCTTTTTGTTTTCGTTCAACAAGGTGAATCTGACCGGATGGCGAGATAGCGATCACGGTGGCGAGCCTGGTCGGGGTCGCGGCGCGATTTGGCTGCGTGAGTGTTTTGAGGCGCAGGGTATTCCTCAGCCGGATCAGATCACTCTGTTGACCCAACCGCGCATGCTTGGGCATGTGTTCAATCCCGTGAGTTTCTGGTTCTGCTTTGATGATGGGAATCAGCTCTATGCTGTGGTTGCTGAAGTGACCAATACTTATGGTACGCGTCACAGCTATCTGTGCCACAAACCCGATCATTCGCCCATTGCGTCAACAGATCGGATACTGGCTGACAAGTTGATGCATGTCTCGCCGTTTCAAGAAATTGAAGGAACCTATACATTTCGGTTTGATTATCGCGACGAGCGGGTGGGTGTCTGGATCGATTATGGTCGCGACAGCGGGGGGCTGATCGCCACCCTGACGGGTTCACGCCGGCCGCTTAGCAACCGCATTATTCTTAAATCGCTCTGGCGCCGACCGTTCGGAGCGCGAAGGGCGGTGTTTCTGATCCACTGGCAAGCGCTCAAGCTATGGGTCAAGCGCGCCCGTTTCAGCCCCTTTCGCACCGCTCCCGTCCCTGATCAGCCTGTATCGCGTTCACATCAGTAAAGCCCTCTGCTTTGCGCAAGATCAAAGACGGTCGCCTGTGGCATCGTTCAGATAACAGTGAACCGCGAACACGAGGAGTTGGGACATGTTGGAAATCTCGGCAAGAAAAATCGCTCAGGTTGCCATGATGGGTCGAGAGCTGAACCGGGCCGAGGGCGAATTACGCGCATTCATCGAACGCATGAGCGAGGATGAACAAGCAGAACTGGTCGCCGTCATGTGGGTCGGTCGTGAGAGCTTCTTCGCTGAAGATCTGGCCGAGGCCATTGCAACCGCAAAGTCCGAGGCCTCAACCCCTTGCGCGGATTATCTGATCGGAACGCCGCATTTATCCGATCACCTGGAAAATGGGTTGGATGCGCTGGGAATCTCTGCTGAAGATGTCGAAAACGATCTGATGTAATCCCTGATCTCGCGTTATGGCGTATGGATTGGTCCGGATGCTGGCGCGTCGGATTGGTTGATCCGCTTTCATTAAACAATATTAATGCGGCGTTCCTACGAGGTTAATGTCGAGTTCTTTTATCAGGTTCATCAACGGCAACGATGAATACTGGAGGAATTCGACATGGCACACGTCAATACAACCGCAGCTGATCATCGGTCTCTGTTCTTCGGCCAGTTTGCGAACCAGCCTGAGGCGCCATCTGCATGGCAGCGTCGCAGAGTTTACAACAAGACGATCCGAGCGCTTGAAAAGCTCAATGATCATCAGCTTAGCGATATCGGCATCTCACGCGCTGAGATACGGCAGCGCGTATATCGAAACGTTTATCACAACACGCCCTATCAGGCCTGCTCTTAGGCACTATCCGGTGCGATCCGAAAAGCAATCCATGTAAGTAAGCGCGAGGTAACGAATATGCTTGATAGCAACCTAAATCCGAAACAGACCGTGTCTAACAGTGCGCTGTTGTTGTTCGATCAGGCGATGAGAATGCGCGCAATCCAAGCTGATATCGTTCGCGCCGGTCAAGAGCTGAACCGTCTTTCAGATTTCGAATTGTCAGAGCTTGGAATCAATCGCTGCGATGTTGAAGCGGTGATAGCGCAATATATTTGACGGCTGTCAGCGACGCCACAAGGTGATCAGCCGCTTCGCGTGTTCGAAGCGGCTGATTGCGTTTTAGGTGGTGTGGTCCACGATCTGCAGGTGTTGCGCCAGTGTGTCGATCTCACCCATCCAACCCTGTACCAGTTTCGGATCACTTGGCGCGGCGTGGACACCGGTAGGGATAGCACGGTTCAGGACGGCTTCGACTGCAAGGGACACCGGGATCGATACCAAACGGGCCATGGCCGTGCCGCGTTCGTCACCCCAAGCGTCCATGACATAGGTCTTATGCCAGACCTCAACGCCGTCTTTCTCGGCTTTCAGGCCCACACACAGAACTACGCGGTCGGGTTCGCTCTCTTCATAGGCGTTTTCTTCCCAGAACTGATCCGACATCTCTTTCAGGCGGGCGTCGCCTTCCGGCCCTGCGAGGGTCTCGATTTCAGTAAACACATCCGACCACGCGTCAGCCCAACCGTTCAGGCGCAGGGTGCCGCGGACAAATTCCTTGACCGGCCAGTGATCCTCGAACTGGTACTCGGCCTTAAAGGGGATTGAATCGCGGTTCGGGTAGACCTCGAAGCTTTCGGGCGTGGGCAGCGGGGCGATATAGCTGCTGATCGCGTCCCATGGGCGCGCGACGTCCAATGGGGCATAGTCGCGGATTGATTTCGACGGTGAGCGCAGCGCCTTTAGAACACCCAACGGTGACCAGCTGAACTTGTAGCGGAACGGGTTCGGGTTCTTCGGGATCCCGCCGCAATACGAGATAAAGCTTAGGTGGTTCTGGGGATCGAACGCGTCCGATGCGCGGTAGTCGGCGACCAGAGCATGCGCCATCAGGTGGTCGATCCCAGGGTCCAACCCGACCTCGTTGACAAGCGCGACACCTGCCTCACGCGCCTTGTCGTCCAAAGCGCGCATCTCGGGCGCGATGTAGGAAGACGACACAAAATTGGCCTCTTTTGAAATTGCCAGCTCTGCCAGTGGCACATGCCAGTCACCCGGCAGCATCGAGACGATCACGTCGCCCTTCTCAAGCACCGCGCCTAAGGCGTCGATGTCGAAGGCGCGGATGTCATCAGTCAGGTCTCCGACCTCGGCCTTGGCCTTCTCGACAGTCCGGTTCCAGACAGTGACCTTGTGCCCGCCTTCGATTAGGCGGCGCAGGCCGGGGATGGCCGACAGGCCGGTGCCACACCAGTGAATCGTCATCTCTCAGATCCCTTCGATATGTGTTTTGTAGGTTGCCTCAGCCCGCCCCCAGACACCGCTGTCCAGATCGGTCAGCGTCAGCAGGGACGGTAGCAGTTGCGCCGCGTAGTCTTGCGAGCTTTCGACGGGCAGCATCGACGGCAAATTGTCGATGGCCATTATATCCATGACCGGGTTGGTCGCCACGCGCAAAGCAGGGGCGTTCCATGTGGTGGCACGGTCATAGACCGGCACTGGGTTGTAATCGCTGTCCGGGTCGCAGGCCACGTCGCCTATGGCCGTCAGACTGCGTTGTGCGCTCAGAGCATCGCGCGGGACAAAAACCGGGGTGCCCGGTCGGGCGAAGATGCAGTTCAGGAAGAGATCGTGATCAAGGATTTCGGGAAATGGCCCGCCGCTGGACGTCTCGGCAATGTCCCATTTGGTGACGGCGACCCCCATGGCCTCGCACATATCGGCGGCGCCGGTCCCGACACGGCCTAAGGCGCCGATGACGATGGCGCGGGGACGGTCGGCTCCTGTAGCGTCCAGTTCGGCCATCAGTTCATCATTCAACACGTCTTTGTTGGCATAAACACCAACGGGTGGGCATTCCTGCCCGCGTTGCTGCGCTGCCCATGTCTTCAGTGTAACCGCAGCCCCGGCGTAACCGGCCCAATAGCCAAAGGCAGCAACCCTGCGGCCATCTGCGTCCACCAGATATTCCAAGTCATAAAGCGTGCCGCCACCGGCCTTAAACCGCCGCAACAATTCGCGCCCAGAATGCTGACCCTTATAAGCATGGCCAAACATGATGTGGCGGTGAGGCAAGGGCGTGCCATCCTCGGGCAGCTCTTTTAAGCCAAAGACGATTGCGTCAAGCGGGGCTTCTGGCCACGAATTCTCGGATGCGATTTCGCAACCTGCCTGTCTGTAACCATCCAAAGGAATAGCCCGTACAGAGCTTTCTTCGACCGTCACCCGAATGCCTGCAGCGATCAGTGCGGCGGCACCTTCAGGGGTAAGCCCGACCCGTTCCTCGTTCGGGCGCTGTTCCGCCCGGACCCAGAGATGTGTCATCATACTTCCTTTTGTCAGAGCATTCCGGCGGCGCGCACCGCCTGAACCGATGGCCGAGCCTCCATCGCCTCGCGGAAGGCGATGATCTTGGGAAAGGCCGAAACGTCGACGCCGTCACCTTCCAGCCAGCTACAGACCACATAGAGGTAAGCGTCGGCTAGCGAGAGTGTCTCACCCAACACGAACGGACCACGCAGCCCGTTTGAAACGATATAGTCGCATGACGCGGTCATCGTCTGGGGTACCTTGTCCTTCATGTCCTTCCAACTGGCCTTCTTGTCCGCCCAACGAGGCCCGCGCAGTTTGTGCGCGTGGTTCACATGCATGGTCGAGGCCAGATAATACATTACCTCCCGCATTCGCGCTGCCATCACGGGATCAGCCGGAACCAGCCCGGCCTCGGGTGCTTTGGCGGCAACAAACTCCAGTAGGGCGCCGGTTTCAGTCAAAATGCCACCATCAACCGCAAGCGCAGGTACACGGCCTTTGGGATTAATTTGCCTGTACGCGGGCTTTGTCTGCTCGCCACCGGCGAAATCAAGCTGCACGGCTTCATATTCCAAACCGGCCTCTTCCAGCGCAATCGCCACAGCGACTGAGATTGTGCGGGGGGCAAAATAGAGCTGCATCCGTGCCTCCTTACAGGTGGGTTTGTGCAAAATGCCGATCTGGTGCTTCCAGATGGGGCACTGCATTGAACAGGACCGGGCTCAGCTGTGAACCGATTGGGTGCAGACGATGCATCGACGTATTCATGATGGCAAGCGCCACCCGTGCCATCGAAGTGATATCCAGCATCATCGCCTGCCGGACCACCATCGAGATCAGCCCCCCGGATGTCACAACAATCGCGGGCCCGCCTTCGGTCCCGATGTCGCGCAACGCGTCGCGGACGCGGGTTTCAAATTCGACGAAGGTCTCTGGCGGGTTTTCAATTTCGCCATTGGCCCACGCGGTAAATGTCTTGGGAAGATGTTCCACAAACTCTTCGCGGTCGATTGGAATCGCCACGCCATGTTGCTCATGAAACAGCTGCGCGAGGGTGAAGTACTCAATTTCGTTGAGGCGCGCGTCGTGCACAGGTTCGGCCAAACCCATGCTGGCTGCTGTCTCCACATGACGTGTAAGGGTGCCGCAATAGACCCGAGGGTGATGGGCCTGGGTATCTTTCAGATGCGCACCCAGCCAACGCGCTTGCTGGTGGCCCAGATCGCTGAGCCTGTCGTAGCTATTCTCGTCCCGCGCGGCGGTGTTGGCCTGCCCGTGACGCACCAATGTAATGAATGACATTTCGAACCCTCTTGCGACGAAGTCTTAGGGCAGCTTCGCGTTCGGGGCCAGAGGGGTTCGGGGAAAAACTGCATCAATTCACGCCCCTCCCTTGCGAGCTAATCTGACGGGCGTATTGTGCATTCTGGTTGATCGGGGGAATGTAATGGCAGTCGACGAAAAACGGTTTCTGGAAGATCTGCATAAATTACGGCAGTTCGGAGCTTCTGGCGTGGGCAAAGGTGTCATTCGGCCTGCTTATTCTGAAGCTGACATTGCAGCCCGTCATTGGCTGGCAGGCCGCATGGCCGAAGCCGGGCTGACCCCCCATTTCGACCCGGTTGGAAACCTTTTCGGATTAGCCGAAGGACCGTCGCTGTTGATGGGGTCACATTCGGACAGCCAACCCGAAGGCGGCTGGCTGGATGGCGCATTGGGTGTGATCGCAGCGCTTGAGGTCGCGCGGTCCAGTGAGCAACCTATTTCAGTTGTCAGCTTTCAGGATGAAGAAGGCCGGTTCGGTGTCACAACGGGTTCGGCGGTTTGGTCTGGCGAATTGGATCTGGAACGGGCAGATGAGCTGACTGATCATACCGGAGAGACCTTTGGTTGCGCACGCGCGGCGATGGCGGATTGTGCCGCTAGTTTCGTCGACCCGGGTCGGTTCACCGGGTTTATCGAAATGCATATCGAACAAGGCCCCTCGCTTGACACGCAAGGTGACCAGATCGGTGTTGTTACCGACATCGTCGGCATTCGCGATATGGTGGTTCAGTTTGATGGCCAGCAAAACCACGCAGGTACAACGCCCATGCACCTGCGACGCGACGCATTTCAAGCGCTGTCCCTGTTCAACACACGCCTTAATGACCAGTTTCGTAACGTGGTAACGCCGCAAACAGTCTGGACAATTGGGCATGTAGACCTGCATCCCAGCGCGTCCTCGATCGTGCCGGGCCGTGTGCGTTTCTCGATGCAGTGGCGCGATGGAGATGCAGATCGGCTGGCAAGGATGGAAGAGATCATTCGCAACACCGCGAGCGATATCGCCGCACAAACGGGTGTGGAGCTTAGTTATGGATCCCTTCTGGGCTTGGAGCCTGTGGCGATGGATCACAAACTTCGCAAAGCGCTGGAAGCGGCTGCCGAGCAGATCGCGCCAGGCCGGTGGCGACGGATGCCATCAGGGGCTTTGCATGATGCAACCAATGTTTCGCGCATGATGCCGGTTGCGATGCTGTTCGTCCCGTCGATTGGTGGAATCAGCCACGATTTTGCCGAGGATACAGCCGAAACTGACCTGGTTGCCGGCCTCAAGGTTCTGGATTGTGCGGTTCAGAAACTGAGGTCATCAATGTGATAAGGTGCTGTAAGATCTGAGCTTCTACCTTCGTATGGTCTGGGAAGGATTGGAAAAGCAAAGCAGTAAGTTAGGCGCGATCTAAAGAGTGTTGCTTAATGGAAAAAAGTTTCCTATAGGAACATTATTAAAGCATGCACTCGCATACGAGCCTGGCCAGTCCTTGGTCTGCCATCGAAAACCGGGGCTGAATCGTTGCAAAATATTCAGCTTGGGTCAGACTGACGGGATAGCTTCTGTTCACTATATAATAAGAAGGTAGCCATCATGACATCCTTAAGACGCACGCCTCTTCACGCTTTGCATGTTGAGTTGGGTGGTAAGTTGGTTGATTTTGCTGGGTGGGAGATGCCTGTTCAGTATCCATTGGGG